>DASPIH010000001.1:0-3383 GCA_035629195.1 Blastococcus sp.
CCAGGCCCGCACCATCCGCATCCCGGTGCACATGGTCGAGGTCATCAACAAGCTCGGCCGCATCCAGCGCGAGCTGCTCCAGGACCTGGGCCGCGAGCCCACGCCGGAGGAGCTGGCCAAGGAGATGGACATCACCCCGGAGAAGGTGCTGGAGATCCAGCAGTACGCCCGGGAGCCGATCTCCCTCGACCAGACCATCGGCGACGAGGGCGACTCACAGCTCGGTGACTTCATCGAGGACTCCGAGGCCGTCGTCGCCGTGGACGCAGTCTCGTTCACCCTCCTGCAGGACCAGCTCCAGTCGGTGCTCGCCACCCTGTCGGAGCGCGAGGCAGGCGTCGTGCGCCTGCGGTTCGGGCTCACCGACGGCCAGCCACGCACCCTGGACGAGATCGGCCAGGTCTACGGCGTGACCCGCGAGCGGATCCGCCAGATCGAGTCCAAGACGATGTCCAAGCTGCGCCACCCCAGCCGCTCCCAGGTCCTGCGCGACTACCTGGACTGAGGCCCGCCGGCCCCCTGCAGGGTCCCGCCGCGAGCGTGCGAGCGGTGGGGTGCAGGGGGTCCTTCGACCCTCCGGGGCCCACTCGGGACGAACGGCGGCGCTCACGACCGGGGACCCGCCTGGCCGTGGTCCCTCGTGCGAGGGAGCACATGATGTCGGTTCGGTGACGACCGGTGTACGACGGCGCCGTCCGGGTAGACGGCGTAGCGTGGGAGAGGCAAGACAGCAGAGGACAGACGGTCGTCCCGGTTTCCCACCCGGGCCTCCGACGACGACCAGTACGTGCTCCACCAGTTCGATCCAGTGATGTCCCCTGCTGGCCCCGGCCGCGGCGCCCCCGTCGGTCACGGACTCATCTCATTCGGCGAGTCCGCGACGAAGGCGTCCGGAACGGGAACACGAAGGGCCATGCTGGCGCTGTGCAGGAGGCCGATCCGCAGCCGCGGGTCCGTGCGGTAGAGAGCGAGTGATGACCCAGATGACCCAGACGCTGACGACGACCCCCGCCGCCGACGACCTGGTCGTGCCCTTCCACTGCGACCGTTGTGGCGCCCTGGCCAAGGTCCGTGTCGTGCTCGCCAGCGGTAGCGATCTCGTGTTCTGCGGGCACCACGCCCGGGAGTACGAGAGCAAGCTCCGTGACATCGCCGTCGACATCATCGACACAGAGGGCGAGCAGCACGTGACCGCGTGACAGAGGCGCTATCGTCGCGCCCGCGATGACCGCCTCACCCGACGACGCCGCCGCGTCCGACGTCCCGCCTCGTGCGGGCGCCGGGCCGGCGGCTCCGTCGTTCCCGGGGACCCCCGGTCGGCGGCGACCGGAGGAAGACCCCATGCCCGAGCAGTCCCCCGTGTCCGACGAGACCGTCCGCATGCCCGCGGACGGCGGCGACGGGCGCCCCGCGGCATCGACGACCTCCGAGGCGGCCTTCGGCGCGGAGCCCGACGACACCCGCCCGGTGCCCCGCGACCGGGCCCAGAGCGTTCCCGCCGCGGCCCAGGGTCCCAAGGCTCCCCCGCCGGCCGCACCCGAGCAGGCCGACGACATCGGGGACCATCCGACGGCGGTCGTACCGCCGCTCGACGGGGACGGCTCCGGTCCGGCCGGTGGGCCACCGTCCGCCGGCCCGTCCGCTCCGCCTCCCCGCGGCCCGAGGTGGCGCCGCCGTGCCGTGCTGGTGCCCGCCGGTCTCCTCGGCGTGCTGGCCGCCGTCTACGGCGTGGACCTGCTGGTCGCATCGGGCGACGTTCCGCGCTCGACCGTGGTGGCCGGCATCGACATCGGCGGCCTCTCCTCCGCCAGGGCCGCCGTCGTCCTCGAGGAGGAACTGGCACCGCGGGTCGCCGCCGACCACCAGGTGCGCGCGGACGACGTCACCACGTCCTTCTCCCCCGCCGCGGCAGGCATCGGTCTGGACGTCGAGGCGACCGTGGACGCCGCCGACGACCAGCCGCTGAACCCGTGGACCCGGTTGGTCACCCTCTTCTCGGAGCGGGACGTCGACCCCGTCCTCACCGGCGAGAGGACCGCGCTGGCCGCCCAGGTGGAGGCGCTGGCCGAGCAGGTCGACCGGGCACCGGTCGAAGCCACCATCCTCATCGAGGACACCACCCCCTCGGTGGTCGAGCCGCAGGACGGCCGCACGCTGGACCGCGACGGCGCCACCGAGGCGATCACGGCAGGGCTCGCCTCCGGTGCCGACCCGTCGACGCCGATCGAGCTCCCCGTCGACGTCACCGCCGTGACCGTGGACGCCGCGGAGGCCGAGCGGGTCCTCGCCGAGACCGTCCGCCCCGCGCTCGCCGCGCCGGTGGGCGTCGTGAGCCAGGACGGCGGCACGACGGCGGAGGTGTCCGTGGCCGCGCTCGCCGCCTCGCTCGGCTTCACCCCCGAGGACGACGGCACCCTGTCGGTGCGGATCGATCCGGACAAGCTGCAGGTCGCCCTCGGGGACGAGCTGGTCCGGTTCGGCACCCCCGCCCAGGACGCCACGTTCCAGGTGTCGGGGGGCGCCGTGACCGTCGTCCCGTCGGTGGACGGCACGGGCATCGACCTCGTCCGCCTCGCCGAGCAGATGCTGCCCGTGCTGAGCGACCCGGCCCCCCGCTCGGTGACCGCCGAGCTCGGACCGGTTCCGGCCGAGCTCACCACCCAGGAGGCCGAGGCCCTGGGGATCAGGGAGGAGGTCAGCACCTTCACCACCCGCATCAGCAACCCGGCCAGCGGCACCAACATCCGCGTGGTCGCCGAGGAGGTCGACGGCGCCCTGATCGAGCCGGGCGAGACGTTCAGCCTCAACGGGTACACCGGCCCCCGCGGCACGGCGCAGGGCTACATCCCGGCCACGGTCATCAGCGGCGGCCAGCTGTCCAAGGCCGTCGGCGGCGGCGTGAGCCAGTTCGCCACGACGATGTTCAACGCGGTCTTCTTCGCCGGCCTCGAGGACGTCTACCACAAGCCGCACAGCTTCTACATCGACCGCTACCCGGCCGGCCGGGAGGCCACCGTGTACGAGGGGCTCATCGACCTGCAGTGGCGCAACGACGGCGACACCGGCATCTACGTCGACACCGCGTGGACGCCGAGCTCGCTGACGGTCACCTTCTACGGCACCCGCCGCTACGAGATCCAGGCCATCGAGGGAGCCCGGACCAACCGGCGGGAACCGGCGCGGCTGGAGAAGCCCGACGACGGCACCTGCATCCCGCAGTCGGGGGTGGCGGGCTTCGACATCACCGTCACGCGGGTCTTCCGAGACCTGACCACGGGGTCGGAGATCAAGCGGGAGCGGTTCGACACCCGGTACGCGGCGGAGGCCGTCATCCGCTGCGTACCCGAGGCCCCCGCATCCGCACCCGCACCCGAGGGCACCGC
>DASPIH010000002.1:0-3428 GCA_035629195.1 Blastococcus sp.
GTCGGGATCACGATGCTGCGCTCGATGATGGTCATGACGGAGCTCCTTCGAGGCGTTCGAGTGCGGGAGTGGCTGGTGGCTTGGTCTGCGCGTGGTCCGCCGCACGACCTCCGCGGCGACGGCCACGGAGGTCGCGTTCAGGGCGAGCGCGGTGAGAACTACTTGATCTCTCGGTGCAGCAGTCGCCACAGTCCGGCGGCCAAGGGAAGGAGGATCCACCAGGTCGTCGTGGCGAGCAGGTGCAGCCATTCCACGCCGGCGATCGAGTGGTCGAACAGGGGCCCCTGGGAGGTGCTGAGGTCGATCCATCCCGCCACGCCTGCGAGGGAGTCGACCATGGTGAACACCAGGCCGAAGGTCGTCGGCAGGACGAAGTAGAGGCTGATGGCGGCCGCGGTGTTCATGAGGAGCGTTCCCAGCGCGAGGCCCGCCAGCAGTGACAGCGCCTGGAACAGCACCGTGTCGCGCAGGCCGTCGACCCCGTAGGTCCATGCGCCGTTCCCGTCCAGTAGCGCGGAGGCCAGCACGTTGGCCAGCGCCGCCACCGCGAGGGCGAGCACGACCGCGAGGCTCCCGAGCATCCCTGTGGCGGCGAACTTCGCGGCGAGGACGCGGCTGCGCCGGGGCTCCAAGGTGTGCGTCACGAGGCCGGTGCGCTGGGTCCATTCGCTGGTCACCGCCATGATGCCGAGCACCGGGAGCAGCCATGACTGGGGCAGCACCGTGACGTTGACGAAGTGCTCGAAGGTCAGTTCCGCCGTCTCGGCCGTGACCGCGTAGACGGCTACCGCGGCGACGGTCACCAGGGCGATGCCGATGAGCAGCCACCTGCCGGCCAGGGTGTCGACGAGCTTGCGGAGCTCGACCCGGACAAGCCGGGTCATCGGGATGCCGGCCGGTCCTGCGGACGTATCCGGCCGTGACGTGCGGGGGGTGTGCAGGGCGGTCGTGGTCATGCCGGCACCTCTTCTCGTGCACCTGTGGTGAGCTGGAGGAACATCTCTTCGAGGCCCGCACCGCTCGCGGCGCGCAGCTCGGTCAGCACGGCACCCGCGGCGGCGGCCGCACGTCCGACGTCCTCGATGGACCCGTCGACGAGCAAACCCGCGTCGGAGCGCGTCGAGTGCCGCAGCCCGGCGCGGGTGAGCGCGCCGGCGAGGGTCTCGATGTCGGGGCTGCGCACGACCGTTCCGGCACCGGCCAGCATTGCGCTCTTCCTGCCCTGCGCGACGATCCTGCCGCCACCGATGATCACGAGCTCGTCGGCGATCACCTCGATCTCATGGAGCAGGTGCGAGGACAGCAGCACGCTGCCGCCCCGGTCGGCGAACCGGCGCAGCAGGCCGCGCATCCAGTGGATGCCGCCGGGGTCCAGGCCGTTCGCCGGCTCGTCGAGGATGAGCACCTCGGGGTCGCCGAGCAGCGCGTGCCCGATGCCCAGTCGCTGCCGCATGCCGAGGGAGTAGTCACCGACGCGACGCCGGGACTCCCCGTCGGTGAGGCCCACCAGGTCGAGGATCTCGTCGACCCGGGACCGGGGCAGCCCCATCAGCGTCGCCCCGAGGGAAAGCACCTCCCGGCCGGTACGGCCGGGATGCTGCGCCGAGGCATCGAGCAGCACACCGACGCGCCGACCGGGATTCGGCAAGGACGGGTAGGGGACGCCGAGCACGACCGCCGAGCCGCTGCTGGGCGGCGTGAGACCGACGAGCATGCGCATCGTGGTCGATTTCCCGGCCCCGTTCGGGCCGAGGAACCCGGTCACGGTCCCCGGGGTGACGGCGAAGGAGACCGAGTCGACGGCGGTGTGTGCGCCGTAGCGCTTCGTGAGCTGCTCTATGCGGATCATGAGGCGAGCCTGCTGCCGAGGCGGGTGCCGGCACATCGGACCCGGGTCGGTGCCGGGGCGACCGAAGTCGGTCCCGGCAGCGACTTCGGTCGGTGGTGACCCAGCGCGGTCCCGCTCTACGCTCCGCGGGTGGGCCTCCCCGTCAGCAAGGCAGACCGGCCGCACACGGCCGAACAGCAAAGCTGGCGTGGGACGCTGCTCGCGGTTGCCGGCGGCGGCATCTGGCTGCTCGTCGCCCGGGACGAGTGGGGTGCGGCCGGGGCGCTGCTCTGGATCGACGTCGCGCTGGGTGTCACCTCGGTCGTGGCCATGCAGTTCCGCCGGCGCCTGCCGCTGACCGTCACGGTCCTGACCGCGCTGGCGACCGCGATCTCGGCCAGTGCCATCGGCGCCTGGGTGGTCTGCCAGGTCTCGTTGTCCGCCCGTCGGCGTTGGCCGGAGATCCTGCCCACCGCGGTGCTGGCCGTCGTCACCGGCCAGGTGCTCTACGAGGTTCAGCCGGAGCAGGTCCTGCCCTGGTACGCCAACCTGGTCTTCACCGCACTGGCGACGGGCATCGTCGTGGCCGTCGGCATGTACATCGGCGCGCGTCGCGACCTGATCGCCTCCTTGCGGGACCGGGCGGAACGGGCGGAGCGTGAGGAGGGGCTGCGGGTCGCCGCTGCGAAGGCCAATGAGAGGGCGAGCATCGCCCGCGAGATGCACGACGTCCTGGCGCACCGCATGTCGTTGGTGGCTCTGCACGCCGGGGCGCTCGCCTACCGCACCGATCTCAGCGCGGCCGAGACGCGTGAGACGGCAGGCATCATCCAGGCCAACTCCCAGGGCGCCCTGACCGACCTCCGGGAGATCCTGAGTCTGCTGCGGGACACGGACGGAACCGAGGCGACCGACCACCGCCCACAGCCCACGCTCGGCGATCTGGACGCCCTGCTCGACGGGGAGCGCGCCGCCGGCGCCCACATCACGCTGGAGTGCGACCTCGAGGACCGGGACGCGCTTCCCGCGTCGGTCGGCCGCAGCGCCTACCGGATCGTGGAGGAGGGTCTGACGAACGCCCGTAAGCACGCCCGGCACGCCGCGGTGACCGTCGAACTGAACGGTCGCCCCGGAAACGGCCTGGACCTCCGCGTGCGCAACCCCGTGCGGGTCGGCGCCCACCATTCGGGCACGGGCGCCATGGGCTTCGGCCTCATCGGCCTGGCGGAGCGAGCCGCCGCCAGCCACGGCCGCTTCTCCTCCGGTCTGACACCGGAGGGCGACTTCCTTCTTCGGGCCTGGCTGCCGTGGGAGCCATGAGTGGCGGGCCGATCCGGGTCGTCCTCGTGGACGACGACCCGTTGGTCCGGGCCGGCCTCAGCCTCATGCTGGGCGGCTCGGCGGAGCTGGAAATCGTCGGCGAGGCCGGCGACGGGGCCGAGGGCCTCGAGGTCATCGCCCGGACGCGCCCCGACGTCGTGCTGATGGACATCCGCATGCCGCGGATGGACGGGCTGACCGCCACGCAGCGCCTCTCCGAGCAGCCGGACCCGCCCAAGGTCATCGTGCTCACCACCTTCGACGCCGACGAGCACGTCGT
>DASPIH010000003.1:0-5288 GCA_035629195.1 Blastococcus sp.
GAGGCCGGCTACGACCTGTGGGTCGGCGGCGGCCTGTCGACGAACCCGATGTTCGCCCAGCGGATCGGCGTCTTCGTCCGGCCCGACCAGGTGACCGACGTCTGGGCCGCCTGCACCTCGATCTTCCGCGACTACGGATACCGCCGGCAGCGCAACCGCGCCCGCATCAAGTTCCTCATGGCCGACTGGGGCCCGGAGAAGTTCCGCCAGGTGCTGCAGGACGAGTACCTGAAGGCGGCGCTGCCCGACGGCCCGGCCCCCGCGCCGGCCAAGCACGACCAGCGCGACCACGTGGGCGTCGCCAGGCAGAAGGACGGCCTGAACGCCGTCGGCTTCGCGCTGCGCACCGGGCGGATCAGCGGCTCGCTGCTCACCACGATCGCCGGCCTCGCCGACGAGTACGGCCAGGGCCGCATCCGGACGACGACGCAGCAGAAGCTGGTCATCCTCGACGTCCCGGACGAGCGGGTCGAGGCGCTGGTCGAGGCGCTCGCCGCGCACGACCTCCAGGTGCGCCCGAGCGCCTTCCGCCGCGGCACGATGGCCTGCACGGGGCTGGAGTTCTGCAAGCTGGCGATCGTCGAGACCAAGCAGCACGCGCAGGACCTCTACGCGGAGCTGGAGAAGCGGCTGCCGAACTTCGACACCCCGATCGGCATCAACGTCAACGGCTGCCCGAACAGCTGCGCCCGGTTCCAGACCGCCGACATCGGCTTCAAGGGGTCGATGGTCAAGGACGCGAACGGCGAGATGGTCGAGGGCTTCCAGGTGCACCTCGGCGGCCACCTCGGCGTGGAGGCCACCTTCGGCCGCAAGTTCCGCGGCCACAAGGTGACCAAGGCCGAGACCGCCGACTACTGCGAGCGGGTGCTCCGCGGGTTCCTCGAGCGCCGGACCGACGGCGAGTCCTTCGCCCACTACGTCTTCCGCGCGGAGGAGGACTGGCTGCTGTGAGCGAGGAGGCGGGCACGGGAAGAGGTCGGCAGCTGCCGGTGTTCCACTGCCCGTACTGCGGCGACGAGGACCTCACTCCGCACGAGGAGGCCGGGTGGCGCTGCGGTGCCTGTCTGCGGGTCTTCTCGGTCCGCCTGATCGCAACAGGAGTGCACGAGTGACAGCCGCAGAGGTGACAGCCCCAGGGGCTACCCGGTCCGTCTCGCCGACGCCGGAGCTCGCGGCCGAGGCCGACGCCCGGTTCGAGGGCATCGCCGACCCGGTGGAGCAGGCGCTCGCCGTCCTGCGCTGGGCCGGGGAGAACTTCGGCACCGATTTCGCGATCACCTCCTCCATGGCCGACGGGCTGCTCTCGCACCTGGCCAGCCGGGTGATCCCCGGGGTCAACGTGGTCTTCCTCGACACCGGCTACCACTTCGCCGAGACCATCGGGACGCGTGACTGGATCAGCAGCGTGCTGCCGATCACCCTGCACAACGTGACGCCGCAGCAGACCGTCGCCGAGCAGGACCTGGCGTTCGGCCCCGAGCTGCACGACCGCGACCCGGACCTGTGCTGCCAGTTGCGCAAGGTCACGCCCCTGGCCGAGGCCCTCGCCGGTTTCGCGGCCTGGGGCTCCGGCGTGCGCCGTGACGAGTCGCCCACCCGCGCCGGCACGAAGCTGGTCGACTGGGACGCCAAGCGCGGCATGGTGAAGGTCAACCCGATGGCGGCCTGGACCCAGGACGTCGTCGACGGCTACATCGCCGAGCACCAGATCCCGGTCAACCCGCTGTTCGAGATCGGCTACGGCTCCATCGGCTGCGCGCCTTGCACCCGTCCCGTCGCGCCCGGCGAGGACCCCCGGGCCGGCCGCTGGGCGGGGCGCGGCAAGACGGAGTGCGGTCTGCACACCTGAAGAAGGACCCCGTCCCCCTCACCACTCGCACGCTCGTGGCGAGCCTCCGGACGGGGCCGTTCCAGCCCCTCGCGTCGGCCGTTCCAGTAGAAGGACTCCGTCCCACCCCACGACACGCTCCGCGCGCCGCGGGCCCCTGGGACGGAGCCGTTCCAGGAGCCACACTCAGGAGGTGCCTCGACCACCGCGCCTGTCCCCGGATGAGCTCGCCGCCGCGATGCACGGTCTGCCGCTGTGGTCCGGCGACGCGAACGGCATCCGCCGCACCGTGGAGCTGCCGGGCTTCCGCGACGCCGTCGCCGCGATCGTGGCGATCGCCGACGTCGCCGAGGAGATGGACCACCACCCCGACGTCGACCTGCGCTACCGGACGTTGCACCTGACGCTGGTCAGCCACTCCGCCGGCGGCGTGAGCGAGCTGGACCTGGAGCTCGCCCGGCGGATCGACGCCCTGCTGCCTTGAACGACGCGAGCCCCGCACCGGTCCGGTGCGGGGCTCGCGCTCATCCGGTCGCACCCCGCGCATGCGAGGGGTGGGCCGTCGCGCTTAGCTGCCGATCCGACCCCCGTCGTTCCGGAAGGCCACCGCGACGCTCGGCCGCGGGAACGGCCGCTGGGGCCGCCGGTCGGGCCAGGTGCTCGACGGGGTCTCGACCGTCGAACCGGACGTCTCGCCCGGGTGCTGCACCGACACGAACACCGACCGCCCGTCGTCCGGGATCATCGGGCCGCTGCACTCGGCGCCCAGGGGGACGGTGAGGAACGCCTTGAGGTGACCGCGCTCCGGGCCGTCGGTCGGGACGGCGAAGAGACCGTCGTTCGTGCCACCGACGGTGCCTGCCTCCTGGTTGCGCGTGGACAGCACGTTCCCGTCGGTGGAGATCCACAGGTTGCCGGCCGGGTCGAACTCGAGGTTGTCCGGGCACGAGATGGCGCTGACCTGGGACTTGTCGTAGCCGGCGAAGTAGGTGCCGGGCTGCTCCGGGTCGCCGCAGAGGATGAAGATCCGCCAGCTGAAGGTGTCGCCGGTGGCCGATCCCAGCTCCTCCCACTCGATGACGTGACCGTTGCGGTTGCCCGGCTGCTCCTCGAAGGACGCCGGGGTCCCCGCTTCGTCGTCAGCGGGCTCGAAGGCGAACGAGCGGGTCAGCGGGTTGGCCTCGTCGGCGCCCGGCCGGCCGTCCACGCCGGTGCGGTTGGAGTTGTTCGTCAGAGCGGCGTACACCCGCCCGTTGACCGGGTTGACCTGGATGTCCTCGGGCCGGTCCATCTTGGTCGGCACCTTGGACGGGTCGACGACCGTGACGTTCCCGGGGTCGGGGTACTCGCCGTTGTCGTCCAGCTCCTTGCCGAGCCGGTCGGCGGCCAGGCGGGTGAACGTGAGCACCCAGGCGACGTCCTTGCCGGGGATCTGCGACTGGCCGTCCTTGACCAGCGGGATCCAGCGGCCCATCCCGTCGAACTCCCCGTCGCGCGGAAGCGTTCCGCTGCCGTCGATCTCGCCCGGGGAGTCGCCGGTGAACTGGGCGACGTAGAGGTCGCCCTCCTCCAGCAGGGTCATGTTGTGCTGGCGCGTCGCACGGTCGTGGCCCTTCCGGTACTGCTTCTTCGACACGAACTTGTAGATGTAGTCGAAGCGCTCGTCGTCGCCCGAGTACGCGACGACCCGACCGTCCGCGGCGATCTGGACGTTGGCGCCCTCGTGCTTGAACCGGCCCAGGGCGGTGTGCTTCTTCGGCGTGGAGGTGGGGTCGTAGGGGTCGACCTCCACGACCCACCCGAAACGGTTGACCTCGTTGGGCTCCTGGGCCAGGTCGAACCGCGGGTCGACGGTCTCCCACCGGCGCGTCGGGGCGTCCGCGCCGTCGATGCCGTACCGGCCGAGGGCGATGAGCGCCACGGGGTCGGTGACCGCCGTGGAGGCCCCGAAGTACTGGTTGAAGTTCTCCTCGCCGTGCAGCGTCGTGCCCCAGGGGGTGACGCCGCCGGCGCAGTTGTTCAGCGTGCCGAGGACGGTGCGGCCGTCCGGGTCCGCCGCGGTCTTCAGGTACTCCGACCCGGCGGCCGGGCCGGTCAGCGTGAACGGCGTCGACGGCGTGAGCCGGCGGTTGCGCGAGCGGTCGCGCGCCTGCCGCCACTGACCCGTCCGGCCGACCCGCTGGACCTGCACCACCGAGATGCCGTGGGCCATCATCGCCACGCGCTTCTGCTCGTCGCTGATGTCCCCCGCGCTGTCCTCGTCGGGCACGCCCGTGAACATCAGCTGCTCGTTGGTGTACTCGTGGTTGACCACCAGGAGCGCGTTCCGGTCGTCCAGGGGCAGCCAGCCGATGAAGTCGCAGTTGTAGCCGAACTGCTTCGCCTGGGCCTCCGGTGTCTGGGCGTCGATGTCGAAGTCCGGCGCCCCTTCCTCCACCGGGTCGCCCCAGCGCATCACCACGCCGTAGGCGTACCCGGCGGGGACGACCAGCTCGTCGAGGAAGTTCTGCTCGACCGGCTCGAAGGTCAGGGCGCCGTCGGAGCCGCCGCGGCCCCGCCCACCGCCCTGGGCGGCCGCGGGGAGCGCGGGCCCGGCCGCGACGACCAGCGCACCCACGCCGGCGGCCTTGAGCAGGCTGCGCCGGCTGACAGCGGTCTGGACGACGTCGGCGAACGTGGGGTTGTCCGTCTGGTTCGGGATCGCGCTGTCGCAGGCGTTGCCGCACTTGTAGAAGCACGTGCTGTGGCTGCGGCTGCCATGGCGGACCGAGTTGAGCAGCGGCAGGAGGAGGCGGCGGGGCGGGCGGATGTCCGTCATCAGATTCCTCTGATCGGGTGAAGATGGCTTCCGCACGCTAGGCAGCGATCCACCCCCCTGCGGTGGCCACGAGATGAACCGTGCGTGACCTGTGGGCGAGCAGTGATCCGCCGTATCAGGTCGCGACCGGGAGCACCAGGAGCGACAGCAGGCGGTCGGCCTCGGCGTCGGGGTCCTCGGTCAACCCGGTGTGCACCGGCCCCGGCTGGATCACCGTGCTGCGGGGCGCGGTGAGCCAGCGGAAGCGCGACCCGAGCGCCTCGCGCCCCGCGGCGCCCGCGCCGGGATCGGCCGCGCACACGTCCGCGGCTGCCTGCAGCGCCTTCCCGATCGCCGCGGGGTCGGCCGCCGGGTCGAGCGCCCGCAGCCGGTCGGCGTCCAGGTGCAGCCGGGAACCGAGGTAGTCGCGCTGCCGGCAGTAGACCAGCACCCCGGCGTTGAGCGACTCCCCGCGCTCGACGCGCGGCACCACCCGCAGCACCGCGTACTCGAAGACGTCCCTCGATGTCGTCGTCCTCATCGCTGCCTCATCCCTTCCGGAGGCGGCGGGCCCAGCCACCCCGGGCGGTTGGCGCCGATCCGGAGCCGGCGTCGGCCCGCTCCTCCGGCCGCCGCGGCCTCGACCAGCCCGGGCAGCCA
>DASPIH010000004.1:0-9987 GCA_035629195.1 Blastococcus sp.
TTCGAGGACGTCGACCGGCGGCTGGCCGGCGTCCAGTTCCACCCCGAGGTGCGGCACACCGCGCACGGGCAGACGGTGCTCGAGCACTTCCTGTTCGACATCGCCGGGCTGGAGCCCACCTGGACGATGAGCAACGTCGTCGACGAGCAGGTCGAGCGCATCCGCGCGCAGATCGGGGACCGGCGGGCCCTCTGCGCGCTGTCGGGAGGGGTCGACTCCGCCGTCGCCGCTGCCCTGGTGCAGCGCGCCATCGGGGACAGGCTGACCTGCGTGTACGTCGACCACGGGTTGATGCGCGAGGGCGAGACCGCGCAGATCGAGCGGGACTTCGCCGCCACCACCGGCGCCGACCTGCGGGTGGTCGACGCCAGCGAGCAGTTCCTCGCCGCGCTCGACGGGGTCAGCGACCCGGAGCAGAAGCGGAAGATCATCGGCCGGGAGTTCATCCGGGTCTTCGAGCAGGCGGCCACCGACGTCGTGGCCGACGCGAAGGCCCACGGCGAGACGGTCGACTTCCTCGTCCAGGGCACGCTCTACCCCGACGTCGTCGAGTCCGGCGGGGGCGCCGGGACGGCGAACATCAAGAGCCACCACAACGTGGGCGGGCTGCCGGAGGACCTCACCTTCGCCCTCGTCGAGCCACTGCGGACGTTGTTCAAGGACGAGGTGCGCGAGGTGGGCCGGCAGCTCGGCCTGCCCGACCGGCTCGTGCAGCGCCAGCCGTTCCCCGGCCCGGGGCTGGGGATCCGGATCGTGGGCGAGGTGACCCGGGAGCGGCTGGACGTGCTCCGCCGGGCCGATGCCATCGCGCGCGAGGAGCTGACCGCGGCGAAGCTGGACGGCGAGATCTGGCAGTGCCCGGTGGTGCTGCTGGCCGACGTCCGCTCGGTGGGCGTCCAGGGCGACGGGCGCACCTACGGCCACCCCATCGTGCTGCGGCCGGTGTCGAGCGAGGACGCGATGACCGCCGACTGGACGCGGCTGCCCTACGACGTGCTGGCGAGGATCTCCACCCGCATCACCAACGAGGTGGCGGAGGTCAACCGCGTGGTGCTGGACGTGACCAGCAAGCCGCCGGGCACCATCGAGTGGGAATAAGGACCCTCCTGCCCCCCAACCCTCGCTGACGCTCGGGCCGGGTCCCTGCAGGAGGGCCGTTCCAGCACGTCGCAGAGGGCCCGGGAGCGATCGCTCCCGGGCCCTCTGCGCTGCTCGTCCTCCCCGCTGCTCAGCCGCGGCGGCGCGCCTTCCGCAGTTCCTTCACCAGCAGCCAGATCCCAGCTCCGATCAGCAGCACCCACAGGACGCCGCCCTCGGCCAGCCGGGCGGGCACGTCGATGTCGACCACGACGCTCACCGCGAACGTGAGGAAGAGCAGGCCCGCGATCAGCGACACCAGATCCGGCCGCCGGCGGCGCTCCGGCTGGGGCCGGTCCTCGGTCTCGAGCGGCGCGATCGCCTCCCACTGCTGCTCCTGCCACGCGGTGGGCGTGGTGGGGAACTCGCTGTAGTCAGCCACGGGACACCTCCACCTCTCCGACGCCGTTGTGCACCATCAGTTCGATCTCGGGGTCCCCGTCGCCGGTCCACGGCCGGGAGCCCGTCCCGGCGTAGAGACCTTCGTCGGCCGAGTCAGCGCCGAAGACCTCCAGCTCGCCGAGCCCCTGCTCGGCGGTGATCCGGACGTCCGCCGACCGCGGGACGACGATCTCGACGTCACCGACGCCGTGGTTCACCTGGACCGAGAGGGCCTCGTCGAGGTCGTCCATCGGGACGTCGGACAGGTCCACGGTCAGGTCGCCCATGCCACCCTCGTACACCTCGCGGACGTCGGCGACGGTCTGCGGGCGGTAGGTGCGGTCCCCGACACTGTCGCCCGCCGTCGGCTCCGCCGCAGCGATCGCCAACGCGAGCGACAGCAGCACGCCGAGGGTGATCAGCCCGCCTCGGAAGCTCCGGCCGCCGACGAGAGCGCCGGCGACCAGCCCGGCACCCACGATGGCCAGTGCGGTGCCGAGGAAGACGGTGGCGCCCAGGTCCCATCCGGTGAGGCGGGTGACCAGGGCGAGGACGCCCATGACGATGAGCAGCGCGGCGATCGTCACCCCCGGCACCGGCGACCGGGGGCCGGCCGGCTCGCGGGGGAGTGCCGCGGCGCGCCCGGGGGCCGGCGCGCCGGCACCGTCCGGACCGGACGGCATGAGCAGCCAGAGCAGCAGGTAGACCAGTACGCCGGTTCCGCCGGCCAGGGCGAGGGCGACGAAGCCGACCCGCCACAGCAGCGGGTCGATCCCGGTGTACTCGGCGAGCCCGCCGTTCACGCCGCCGATCACCTTGTCGGTGCGGCTGCGGCGCAGCGGCGGACGGACCGGAGAACCGGCGGACGGCGGCGGTTGCCAGGGCGCGGGCTCCACCGTGGGTGGGGCCGGAGGAGGAGCTGATGTCATGGCAGCAAGCGTGCCGACGACGGCGACCCCTGACCATCAGGGATCCCCCCGAACCGACCCTGGTTCCCTTTCCGGGGTGATCACCGGTGTCGGCGGGGCTCACGCCGGTGCGACCATCGACACCGTGACCACCACCGTCGGAGCGCCACCGCGGCCACCGCTGGCACGCCCGCGCGACGGCAGGATCATCGCCGGCGTGGCCGCCGGGACCGCGGCGCACCTGCGGCAGGACCCGCTGGTGGTGCGGGTGGCCTTCGTGCTGCTGGCGACCACCGGGATCGGGATCATCGCCTACGCGCTGCTCTGGATGACCATGGCGGTCGCCGCACCCGGCGAGGACGCCCCGGTGATCCACGGGTGGCGGCCGGCCGGTGCGCGGCAGTGGATCGCACTGATCGTCCTCGGGCTGGTGGCCGCCGGTCTGCTGGGCCAGCTCACGCAGTGGACGAGCAGCGACGTCGTGCTGCCCCTGATCCTGCTGGCCGGCGGGCTGACGGTGATCTGGCGGCAGCTGGACACCGACCGCACCCTCGCCGTCGCGGGCGTGCGGTGGGCCCTGGCCGGCGGCGTCGTGGTGCTCGGCACCGGGCTGTTCCTGCTGCTGGCCACCACCGGCCAGCTGGCCAACGCCCGCAACGGCTTCGCGGCCACCCTGCTCATCCTCACCGGTGTCGTGCTGGCGACGGCGCCGCTGTGGCGCCGGCTGCTGGACTCACGGGCCGAGGAGCGTGCCGCGCGGATCCGCTCGGAGGAGCGGGCCGCCGTCGCCGCGCACCTGCACGACTCGGTGCTGCAGACCCTGGCCCTCATCCAGCGCAACGCCGACGAGCCGCAGGCGGTCAGCCGGCTGGCGCGCAGCCAGGAACGGGAGCTGCGCGCCTGGCTGTACGACCCCGTGGCGGTCCGCGAGGGCGGCACCTGGGCCGGGCTCGTGGCGGCCATGGTCGCCGAGGTGGAGGCCGACCACGCCTTCACCGTCGACCCCGTCGTCGTGGGCGACGCCCCGGTGGACGACGCCCTCGCCGCTCTGGGCGCGGCCACCCGGGAGACGCTGCTCAACGCGGCCAAGCACTCCGGCGCCGACTCCGCCGACCTCTACACCGAGGTCGCCCAGGGGCAGGTGTCGGTCTTCGTCCGCGACCGGGGAAAGGGCTTCGAGCCCGGCACGGTGCCCGACGACCGGCGGGGGCTGCGCGACTCGGTGCACGGCCGGCTGGCGCGACTCGGCGGAACGGCGCAGGTGCGGTCGGCGCCGGGCGAGGGCACCGAGGTGGAACTGGTCCTCCCGAGGAGCGGAGCGCCCCGCGGCAGCGAACCGGGAGGCGCCGTGAGCGGACAGGGGCGTGAGCATCGCAGCGAGGAACGAGCGAGGAGCGGAGCGCCCCGCGGCAGCGAACCGAGGAGTGCCGAATGACCCCGCGGGTGTTCGTGGTCGACGACCACGCGATGGTGCGTACCGGCGTGCGCGCCGAGCTCGGGAACGACGTGACGGTGGTCGGCGAGGCGGCCGACGTGCCCACGGCCGTCGACGGCATCCGCGCGACGCGGCCCGACGTCGTCCTGCTCGACGTGCACATGCCCGGCGGCGGGGGGCGGGCCGTGCTCGAGACGCTGCGGGCCGAGCTGCCCGAGGTGCGGTGGCTGGCGCTGTCGGTCTCCGACGCCGCCGAGGACGTCATCGCCGTCATCCGCGCCGGCGCCCGGGGCTACGTCACCAAGACGATCTCCGGCCCTGACCTGCTCGACGCCGTGCGCCGGGTGGCCGACGGCGACGTCGTCTTCAGCCCGCGGCTGGCCGGGTTCGTGCTGGACGCCTTCTCCGCCGGCGGCGCCGCGCCGGTGCCCGCCGAGGAGGCGACCGACCCCGGCCTGGACCTCTTGAGCGCGCGCGAGCGCGAGGTCATGCAGCTGCTGGCCCGCGGGTACACCTACCGCGAGATCGGCTCCCGGCTGTTCATCTCGGTGAAGACCGTGGAGTCCCACGCGTCGAACGTGCTGCGCAAGCTGCAGCTGTCCAACCGCAACGAGCTCACCCGCTGGGCGGCGACCAACCGCCTGCTGTGAGGCGAGCGGGACCACGAGACCGACCCGCCCGGCGCGGGGCGGGTGAGCCGCGAGCGCACCGCTGTGACGCCCGGTGCCAGGGCGGCTGATCGCGCCCGGCTGAGCCGGATCGTTCCCGTGTCGGACGCCGCCGGAGCGCGCCGGCGGTGCCTACCATCGCAGCGCCGCCGCCCCTGGCGTCGGACATCCGGCTGCTGCACCGCCGCCGGTCACCGGCCCGGACGGTCGGGATCACCGAGAATTCTGCAGCGAGGAACGTGTGACTCGAGACCGGAACCAGCAGCACGACCGGAAGGGCTCGGCCCTTCCCGCCCGCCTGGACCCGCGCGCTGGACGTCCCGCCCGCCGGAAGGGCACAGGAGCCGTCGAGGAATCCGCGGCGCGGCCCGGCGTCCGGTCACGCAGAGCGCTGGCTGTGCGCGTGGCGGCAGCTGTCCTGTCGGTCATCATCCTGAGCACGACCGGTTGGGCCTGGCATCTGACGCGAGTCGCCGAGGCCACGCTCAATCGCGCGGACGCCATCCCAGGGTCGGGCAACGAGGGAACCGGTCAGGGCTCGGAGGCGATGAATCTCCTGCTCGTCGGCAACGACAACCGGGCCTCGCTCACCGAGGAGCAAGCGCGGGAGCTCCACACCGGGAGCAACACCGGCATCAACACCGACACCATGATCCTCGCGCACATCCCGGCCGACGGGTCGAAGGCTGCGTTCGTCTCGTTCCCCCGGGACTCCTACGTCGAGATCCCCGGTCACGGGTGGGACAAGCTCAACGCCGCGTACGCATACGGCTATCAGGGGGTCGACAGCGCCGCTCCGGAGGCGGAACGGCAGGCCGGGGGCGCCCAACTGCTCGTCCGCACGATCAGCAGCCTGACCGGCCTGCAGATCGACCACTACGCGGAAGTGGATCTGCTGGGCTTCTTCAACCTGACCTCGGTCGTCGGCGGTGTGGAGGTCAACCTCTGCAAGCCGGTCGACGATCGCAAGTACTCCGGCGCCGTCTTCCCCGCCGGTGTGCAGACGATCAGTGGAGCCGACGCCCTGAAGTTCGTCCGCCAGCGTCACGGGCTGCCCCGGGGGGACTTCGACCGCATCGTCCGCCAGCAGGTCTTCATGGCGGGCGTGGTCCGCAAGATGCTCTCCGACGACGTCCTGCTCAATCTGGGCAAGCAGCAGGAAGTCGTGCAGGCCGCTGCGAAGTCACTCACCGTGGACCAGTCCCTGGACCTCTTCCAACTGGCCGAGCAGATGCAGTCCGTGACCGCGGGGAGCATCGACTTCCAGACCATTCCCTACGTGGGTGACGGCAAGGACGACGACGGGCGCTACATCCTCAAGCTGGAGGACCCCGAGACGCTGCACGCCTTCTTCGGGCACCTCTCCGCTGAGCCGCAGGCCGAGGCACCCTCGACGACTCCTGCCCCGGCAACGGTGTCGCCGGCCGAGGTCTCGGTCGAGGTCCTGAACGGCTCCGGAACACCGGGTCTCGCGGGCAGTACCGCGACGGCCCTCCAGGCGGCAGGGTTCACCGTGGCCGCCACCGGTAACGCCGACTCCACGGACCACAGCCGCACGGTGATCCATTACGCGGCAGGGGACAAGGCACGGGCGACCGCGCTGGCCAAGCAGATCAAGGGCTCGAAGCTGACCGAGAGCCGCGACCTGACCGAGGGAACCGTTCGCCTGGTGCTCGGCTCGGACTTCACCCGCGTCGGTGAGGCGGTGACCGCGCCCGCGGCAGCTTCGTCGACCGCCGAGGGTGCGAGCGCGCGCAAGGCGGCCGACACCAGCTGCATCAACTGACGTCCCGGCTCCGCGGGACGGGCAGCGGGACGACCGCGGTCAGCCGGTCCCGTGGACCTGCTGACCGCGCGGCAGGGCGAGCCGGCCGTGCCTGCGCGGAGCCCGGCGGGATCGCGGACGGCCGACGGCGTGGACAGTCGCCGAGGTCGGACCCTTCCGGTGAGTGCTGCCTCACCAGCCCACCGGGAACGACGGGCGCATCCCGTCGGTCCTCGGGCGGAAAATGCCGCGAGCTTGGCGAGAGCGGCCAGCGCGACGGCTCAGCCACGTCATTTCTTGCCGTGGCGAACCCGTCCATCCGCCCGGCGCGCGTCGTCCGTGCCTGGTGCCAGGGGGGCTGCTGTGACGCCAGTCGACTCCCGCTACGGCTGAATGCAGAGCGAGCCGACTCGGTTTCGGCGGTCATTCTCCGGGGTCGGGTCGCGACATACAGTCACCGCGCCATGACTGACAGCCCCTTGGTCGCGATCGTCGACCACACCGCGGAATGGCCCTCTGCTGCCTCGGCACCGGCGTCTGTGCGCGCCTGGCCTGCTGTGTCCGTCGTCATGCCGGTGCTCAACGAGGAGAAGCACCTCGCCGCGAGCGTCACCGAGATCCTCGGACAGGCGTACCAGGGCGAGATCGAGCTGGTGATCGCCCTCGGGCCGTCGAGGGACGGCACCGAGTGGGTGGCGCGGAAACTGGCGGCCGCGGACAGCCGCATCCGGCTCGTCCGCAATCCCTGCGGCAAGACCCCGGCCGGCCTCAATGCCGCAGTGCTGGCGTCGAGTCACGACATCATCGCTCGTGTCGACGGGCACGGCATCCTGCTGCCCGGGTACATCGAACGGGCGGTGCTGCTGCTGGAGCAGACGGGTGCGGCCAACGTCGGGGGTCTGATGCTGGCCGTCGGGGTGACCGGGTTCGAGCAGGCCGTCGCGCGCGCGTACTCGTCGAAGGCAGGGCTCGGCGGCGGCAGCTTCCACGTGGGCGGTGAAGAGGGGCCTGCCGACTCTGTCTACCTGGGTGTCTTCCGGCGTGAGGTGCTCGAGCGCCTCGGTGGGTTCGACGAGCACTACCAGCGCGCGCAGGACTGGGAGCTCAACCACCGGATCCGCCAGGCGGGGGAGGTCGTCTGGTTCTCCCCTGACCTCGCCGTCACCTACCGGCCCCGCTCCTCCTGGAGCGAACTGGGCCGCCAGTTCTTCCACACAGGCCGATGGCGACGCGAGGTCATCCGTCGGCACCCGGAGTCGATCAGGCTGCGGTACCTGGCTCCTCCGGTGGTGACCGCTGCGATCTTCGCGGGCGCGGCTGTCGGAGCCATCGGTGCGGCGACCGGCAGTCGCGCGCTGCGATGGGGCTTCCTGCCGTCGGCTGCATATGGCGCGGGAGTGGTCGTCGCCTCCGTCGCCGAGGGAAAGGCGCTCCCGTGGCGCGCGCGAGCCTGGCTCCCCGCTGTGCTGGCGACCGTCCATCTCAGCTGGGGGACTGGCTTCCTCTTCGGGCGCTCTCCGGTCAGGGGCCAGGCCGTGGTCGCGCAGTCAGGTCTGCCGAACCGTGGTTCACGCCATGCCCGCGCGCTCGCGGTCGCTTCGCCGGCCTGACCAGCACCGGGCACCGGGCGCCGGGACGACGCCTCCGGATCAGACCCGCGCCGCGGAGCAGGTGCCCGATGGGTGTGCCCGTCTCGCGGACCCCGTCCTCTCCGGCTGCGTCGCCGTCGGAGGGTTGTCCCACCGTCCCGGGGGAGATGCCTGGCTACCGCTGGGGCACGTGTGACGGGTCGTTCACAACAGGCCCCGTCGCTCCCGTTGGGGGGGTGTTGCCTTATCTACAGTGACGAGGCCATGACAGAAACGCACAACGGCTCGTCGCCAGGGAGGCCGTCGTACATGTCCTCAGGACAGGAACGAGGCTCCTGCGACGCGCCGGAGTTCATCCGGCCGGCCGGCCACCGCTGCGCGGGCCCGTCGCGCCCGGGTGTCGCGTGACCGTGGAGGACCTCGTGGCCACCGCGGAGCCCACGTCGGGCACTGCCTACACCTCCCGATCACATCCCGCGGAGGTGCTGTCCCGTCCCCGGACGCTGTGGCGGCGTCGACGCGCAGTGCGTCTGCTGGTCACCCGTGACCTGAAGGTCAGGTACGCCTCGTCGGCGCTGGGCTACCTGTGGTCGGTGCTGGAGCCGCTGCTGCTGGCCGGGATCTACTGGTTCATCTTCACGCAGGTGTTCACCCGCACCGTCGGTGCCGAGCCCTACCTCGTATTCCTCCTGGCCGGGCTGCTGCCGTGGACCTGGTTCAACGGCGCCGTGACAGATGCCTCGCGAGCCCTGCACAGCGAGGCGAAGCTGGTGCGCTCCACCAACGTGCCCCGAGAGGTGTGGGTCGTCCGCGTCGTGCTGTCCAAGGGCGTCGAGTTCCTGCTGAGCCTGCCGGTGCTGATCCTCTTCGCCCTCGTCTACCGGGCGCCTCTCGACTGGCACCTGGCGCTGATCCTGCCCGGTGTGCTGCTGATGGCGGTCCTCGTGCTCGGCATCGGGCTCCTGCTCGCACCGCTGGTCGTGCTGGTCCGCGATCTGGAACGGGTCGTCCGGATCGCCTTGCGCCTGGGCTTCTACGCCTCGCCGGTCATCTTCGCCGTGGCAGACGTCCCCGAGCCTTGGAACGCCGTGTTCGCGTTCAACCCGCTCGCCGGAATCTTCGAGCTCTTTCGCGCAGGGTTCTTCCCCGGTGCGGTCCACTGGGGGCATGTCGGGCTGTCCGCCGCCGTCTCCCTGGCACTGCTCGTTCTGGGATGGAGCGTCTTCGCGCGGCTCGAGCGCACCGTCCTGAAGGAGATCTGACCGGTGACGGTTCACGAGCCGGTGATCGCCGTCCGGAACGCCGGCGTCCGCTTTGACCGGGGCAGGAGACATCGCAGTGTGCGCGACTTCCTGATCCGCGGTGAGCGCGGAATGCGCCCGGGGGAGTTCTGGGCCCTGGACGGCGTCAGTTTCGACGTGCAGCCCGGAGAGGCGATCGGCGTCGTCGGCCGCAACGGCCAGGGTAAGTCCACGCTGCTCAAGCTGATCGCCGGCGTGATGCTGCCCGACCGCGGCAGCGTCGACGTGCGCGCCGGGGTCGCCCCGCTCATCGAGATCACCGGCGGCTTCGTCAACGACCTCACCGTGCGCGACAACATCGCCCTGACTGCCGGGCTGCACGGTATGTCCAAGGCGGCGATCGCCGACCGCTTCGACGACATTGTCGAGTTCGCCGAGATCGCCGACTTCCTCGACACCCCCTACAAGCACCTCTCCAGCGGGATGAAGGTTCGTGTCGCGTTCGCCGTCGTCTCGCGGCTCGAGCAGCCGGTGCTGCTGGTCGACGAGGTCCTCGCCGTCGGGGACAAGGCCTTCAAGCGCAAGTGCTACGCGCGGATCGAGGAGCTTTTGGCCGGCGGCCGGACGCTGTTCCTGGTCTCGCACAACGACACCGACCTGCGGCGCTTCTGCGACCGCGGGCTGTACCTGCGTCGCGGGCGACTCGTCGCGGACGGTCCGATGACCGACGTGCTGGCGGACTACTCCGCCAAGGACGGCGGCGACGCGTGACGGGGACGGCGGGTGGATGCCCGCCACCGATCGACGACGGGGGAGACCAGTGAGCCGGAACGCGATGGACGTGGTCCCGCTCCGTGTCCAGC
>DASPIH010000005.1:0-9759 GCA_035629195.1 Blastococcus sp.
GGACGGACCGGCGCACGCATCGCCTGCCGGGCGGCGGCCCGGGCGGCCCGACGGGCGGCCATCCGCTCCCGGCGGGCGACCTTCCGCAGGACCAGCACGTAGCCCACGGTGGCGAGCCCGAAGAGCGCCGTGGCGATCCACAGCCACGAGGTCAGCAGGAGGGCGCTGACCAGCGAGACCAGCGTCAGCAGCACGAGGCCACCGAGCACCCGGCGCCGCAGCGCGTGCACGTCCACCTTCAGCTCACCGGTGGTACGCAGCACCTTGCGGTCGATCTCGACCCGCTCGGTCTCCGCGTGCCGGACGGGGTCGACCGATCGGCGCCGTTGCAGCGTGCGGCCGGCGTCCGCTGCCTCCGAACGGCCGCCGTCGGCATCGCCGCGGGTCACCACCATGGGAACCAGCACGACGAACCAGAGCACGACCAGAGCGGCCAAGAGCACGCCCGATCCCATAGCAACACCACCTGTCACATCAGTCACTTGCCAGGCGAGGCTAGGCAGCGGGGGCGGCGTGATCCGGGAGGCGCGCGGGCGTGTCGCTCATCAGTTCCGGGGCCGGTGCGACCGGGGACGGCGTGTCCTGTCCGCCCATCGCTCCCGCGGCCCGCCTGCGTGCTATGTCGGCGAGCCGATCAGTCGACGGGTCGACCCGGCGACATCTCCCGCCAGCGGGTCAGCACGCCCCGCGGCAGGTCCTCGGCGAGCAGTCCGAAGGCCAGGTGGTCCCGCCAGTCCCCGTCGATGTCGAGGTAGCGCCGGAGCAGGCCCTCCCGCTGGAAACCCAGGCGCTCGACCAGGCGCTGGCTGGGCAGGTTCTCCGGCCGGATGTCGGCCTGCAGCCGGTGCAGCCCGCCCGGGCCGAAGGCGTGGTCGCAGACCAGCGCCACGGCCAGCGACGCCATTCCACGCCCGGCCACCGCGCGGTCGATCCAGTAGCCGAGATACCCGGCGCGCAGGGCTCCCCGCACGATGTTGTCCACGGTGATCTGGCCGGCCAGCCGCCCCTCGACGCGGACGGCGAACGGCAGCGACGTCCCCGTCCGGGCGCGGCGGGCGACGGTCCGCCGCATCGCCCGGTAGGCCGCCGGCGTGTGGCGCGCCGTCCAGGGCACCGCCGCGGACGGCTCCCACGGGCTCAGCCAGGCCTCGTTGGCCAGCCGCAGCCGGCTCCACTCGACGGCGTCGCGCCGCCGGAGCGGGTGCAGCTCCACCGGCCCCCAGGCCAGCCGGGCCGGCCAGCCGGGGTGCAGGAGCGGCTCGTCCACGGGACGGTCGTCAGCCGCCGAGCAGCAGCGGCATGACGGTGACCAGCCCGCCCGCGGCCACCTCGGTGACGTCCTCGTCCAGGACGATCAGGCAGTTGGACCGTGCCATCCGGGCCAGCAGCGCGTCGGTGGCCTCCCCCACGGGCTCGACGACGTAGCCGCCGTCGGGGTGGCGCATGACGGTGCCGTGCAGGTACTGGCGGTAGCCCAGCGGGGAGAGCAGCGGCTGACCGGCGATCGCCTGGACGGTGCGGCGGAACAGCTGCCGCTTGCCGAGCATGAGCCGGATCGCCGGCCGCACGAAGACCTCGAAGGCGACCAGCGCCGACACCGGTTCCCCGGGTACGCAGATGACCGGCACGTCCTCGCGCCCCAGCCGGCCGAACCCCTGCGCCGGGCCGGGATGCATCGCCACCTGGCGGAAACGCATGCCGCCGAGCTCGGCCAGCGCCTCCTGGACCATGTCGAACCCGCTGCTGGTGAACGTTCCCGAGATGAGCACGAGGTCGCTGCGCAGCAACTGGCTCTCCAGCACCTCGGAGAGGCGGCGCCGTTCGCCGGGGAGGATGCCGGAGCGGTAGGCGTCGGCGCCGGCGTCGCGCGCCGCGGCCGCCAGCGCGTAGCTGTTGACGTCGACCAGCTGGCCCGGGGCGGGGGCGGCGCTCACGTCGACGAGCTCGCTCCCTGCGCTGAGCACCGCGATCCGCGGCCGTGGACGCACCAGGACGCGCTCCCGGCCGACCGCGGCGAGCAGGCTGATCTGCGCCGGGCCGATGGGGGTGCCCACCTGCACGGCGGAGTCCCCGGGGGTGACGTCGTCACCGATCCGCCGCACGTAGCTGCCCGCGGGCGGGGCCGCCTGCACCGCCACCCTCGCCGCGCCCTGATCGGTCCACACCGCCGGGACGACGACGTCGGCACCGATCGGCAGCATCGACCCCGCGGCGACCTTGAGGGCCAGACCGGGACCGATCGCCGTCGGCGCGCGGGCGCCGGCCACGCTCTCCCCCACCACGGCGAGCTCGACCGGCTGCTGCACGGTGGCGGCCGCGACGTCCTCGGCCCGGGCGGCATACCCGTCCAGCGCCGCCTGGTCGAAGGCCGGCAGGGCCCGCCGGCTGACGACGTCCTCCGCGCAGAGCAGCCCCTGGGCGTCGAGCACGGCGAGCTCGATGGGGTCCGGCTGGGGAACGGCCGCGAGGATCTCGTCGAGGTGCCGCTCCACCGTGCGGACCATCGGCGAGGCGTCGGAGCGCCCGTCGGCCGACAGGGGCACGGCGGTACCGGTTCCGGAACGAGGGGCCGCGGCGTCGGCGGGAGGCGTCCGGGGGGCGGGGTGCACCGGCCCGCTCTGCCGTGGCGGCCCGCCCGGGCGCGGCAGCGCCATGGGCGTGTCGACCTGCGTGGTGTCCCGGGAACCCCGGAACCCCCCGCTGCCGCTGTTGCCGCCGTCGTCGTACCCCGACATCCCCACCACCGTCGCCCTGCCGTGCCGCCTCCCGGCACCGGCCCGTGCGGCGTCCGGGGAACCCCGGGTGCGCGCCGCCGTCCGATGGTGCCCTTTCCGGGCGCCGATCAGGACGACGACGCGCCCTCGGCGGGCAGGTCGGCGACGAACTCGCGCAGCCAGGTGCGCAGGGCGGGCCCGAGGTCGTCGCGCTCGGCGGCGAGCCGGACGACCGCCTTGAGGTAGTCGAGCTTGTCGCCGGTGTCGTAGCGGCGGCCGGTGAAGACGACGCCGTGCACCGGCTCGCCGCGCTCGACGAGCGTGGCCAGTGCGTCGGTCAGCTGGATCTCCCCACCGCGGCCGGGTGCGGTCTCGCGCAGCACGCCGAAGATCTCGGGTGCGAGGACGTACCGGCCGATGATGGCCAGGCTGCTGGGCGCCTCGTCGACCGGGGGCTTCTCGACGAGGCCGGTGATCCGGACGACGGAGTCCCCGCCGGGCTCGACCGCCACCGCGCCGTACTTGTCGATGTTCTCCCGGCCGACGTCGAGCAGGGCGATGACGGAACCGCCGTGCTCGGCCTGGACGGCCAGCATCTGCTCGAGGAGGTGGTCGCGGGCGTCGATCAGGTCGTCGCCCAGCAGCACCGCGAACGGCTCGTCGCCGACGAAGGCGGCGGCCTGCAGCACCGCGTGCCCGAGACCGCGGGCCTCGCCCTGGCGCACGAAGTGCACCTGCGCGACCTGGGTGGACTCGTGCACCGCCTGGAGCCGCCCGGCATCGCCCTTCTTCTCCAGCGCCGCCTCCAGCTCGGGGGTGCGGTCGAAGAAGTCCTCGATGGCGGCCTTGTTCCGGCCGGTCACCATCAGCACCTCGGGCAGGCCGGCGCGGGCCGCCTCCTCCACGATGTACTGCAGCGCCGGCCGGTCGACGACCGGCAGCAGCTCCTTGGGCACGGCCTTGGTCGCGGGCAGGAACCGGGTTCCCATCCCCGCTACGGGGATGACGGCCTTGCGCGCCGGCCGGGTGCTGGAGATCGCCATGGCGACACACACTAGCGAGACCGTGCGTGACGACCACCGGATCACGGAGCCGGGACAGAGGCAGTGCCGCCCGCCGTCCGGCGAGCGCTGCTCACCCGTCGCTGACACAGTGGACGGGCCCATCCCCCGATGACGTGGGAGTGACCGTGTCCCCTGAGATCGTCAGCATCCTCGCGCTGGTCGTGATCTTCGCGATCGCGACCTTCCTCCCGATCAACATGGGCGCGCTGGCGTTCGTCGCCGCCTTCGTCGTCGGCACCCTGTCGGTCGGGCTGAGCACCGACGACATCATCGCCGGGTTCCCCGCGGAGCTGGTGCTGACGCTGATCGGCGTCACGTACCTCTTCGCGATAGCCCAGAACAACGGCACGGTCGACCTGCTGGTCCGCGGCGCGGTGCGGCTGGTCGGCGGCCACGTGGCGGCCATCCCGTGGATCATGTTCCTCGTCACCGCGGTCCTGACCGGCATCGGGGCGTTGTCGCCGGCCGCGGTCGCGATCATCGCCCCGATCGCGCTGACGTTCGCCGCGCGGCACGGGATCAGCCCGCTGCTCATGGGGATGATGGTGATCCACGGCGCACAGGGCGGCGGCTTCTCCCCGATCAGCGTCTACGGCGTCACGGTCAACAACATCGTCGAGGACGAGGGCCTCCCCAGCAGCCCCCTGACGATCTTCCTGAGCGCCCTCGTCTTCAACCTGGCGATCGCGCTGGTCCTCTTCGTCGTCCTGGGGGGCCGCAAGCTGATCGGTCGCAAGGTCGGGGCCGAACCGGTGCCCCACGTCGAGCACGCGCACGGCACGGTGGTCCGCGGTCACGGCGCCGCCCCCGGGCCGGCGGTCGGCGGGGACGACGACGAGCACATCCACCCCGACGTCCCGCAGCCCGTGCGCTTCGAGCAGATCCTCACGATCATCGGGCTGGTCGTGGTCGCCGTCCTCGCGCTGGCCTTCGACCTCGACATCGGCTTCGTGGCCATCACCGTCGCCGTCGTCCTGGCGCTGTTCTCGGCCGAGAAGCACAAGGGCGCGGTCAGCCAGATCAGCTGGTCCACCGTCCTGCTGATCGCCGGCGTGCTGACCTTCGTCTTCGTGCTGCAGGAGGCGGGCACGATCGACTACGTCGGCGACGCGGTCATCGGGCTCGGCGCGCCGCTGCTGATCGCCCTCCTGCTCTGCTACATCGGCGGGGTGGTGTCGGCCTTCGCGTCGTCGACCGCGATCATCAGCGTCGCCATCCTGCTCGCGGTGCCGTTCCTGCTCGCCGGCGACATCGGTGCCGTGGGCGTGGTGGTCGCCCTCTCCGTGGCCTCGACCATCGTGGACGTCAGCCCGTTCTCCACCAACGGCGCGCTGGTGCTCGCCAACGCCCAGGACGTCGACCGCGACCGCTTCTACAAGCAGATCCTGGGCTACTCGGCGATCGTGGTCGTGGTCGGACCGCTGCTGGCGTGGCTCGTGTTCGTCGTGCCCGGCTGGCTGTGAGGATCTGGACATGACCGGACCACTGGACGGCGTCCTCGTCGTCGACCTGACCCGGGCCCTGGCCGGGCCGCACGCGGCCATGATGCTCGGCGACCTCGGCGCCCGGGTGATCAAGGTGGAGAACCCCGGCAGCGGGGACGACACGCGGGGCTGGGGGCCGCCGTTCGTGTGGCCCGGGGGTGAGGCGGGGAACGACGCAGGCGGCGACCGGGAGTCCACGTACTTCCTCTCGGCCAACCGGAACAAGGAGTCCATCGCCCTCGACCTCAAGGACGACGGCGACAAGGCGGTGCTCACCGGGTTGCTGCGACGGGCCGACGTGCTGCTGGAGAACTTCCGCCCCGGCACGCTGGCCCGGCTCGGCTTCGGCACCGAGGTGCTCGCCGGGCTCAACCCGCGCCTGGTGACCCTGTCGATCAGCGGCTTCGGCCACGACGGGCCCGAGGGCGGCCGCGCCGGGTACGACCAGATCGCGCAGGGCGAGGCGGGCCTCATGTCCCTGACCGGCTCCGGACCGGAGGACCCGCAGCGCGTCGGCGTTCCGATCGGCGACCTGCTGGCCGGCATGTACGGCGCCTACGGCGTGCTCGCCGCGCTGCACGAGCGGGAGCGCACCGGCCGCGGACAGGTCGTGCGCACGTCGCTGCTCGCCGCGATCGTCGGCGTGCACGCCTTCCAGGGGACGGCGTGGACGGTGGCCGGGCAGGTCGGCCGCGCGCAGGGCAACCACCACCCCTCGATCGCCCCCTACGGCCTGTTCCGCTGCCAGGGCGGGAGCGTCCAGCTGTCCTGCGGCTCGGAGGGGTTGTGGCGCCGGCTCTGCACGGAGTTCGGCTTCGATCCCGCCGCGCCGGGCATGGCGACCAACGGCGAACGGGTGGACAACCGGGAGCGGGTGATCGCGCTGCTCGAGGACGCGTTCGCGCAGATCCCCGCGGAGGACCTGCTCGCCCGGCTGACCGCCGCGGGTATCCCGGCCGGGAAGGTGCGCACCCTCGACGAGGTCTACGGCTGGGACCAGACGTCGTCGCAGGGGCTGCTGGTGGACGTCGAGCACGCCACCCTCGGCCCGCTGCGGCTGCCCGGCCCGCCGCTGCGCTTCTTCGACGCGTCGGCCGACGGCGAGACCGAGACCACCCGCCGCGCCCACGGCGCGCCGCCGGTGCTCGGGGCCGACGGCGACGCGATCCGCGCCTGGCTGGCCGCCGACGAGGAGGGCACCACCCCGTGAGCGCACCTTCCGGGCGCTCTCCCCGGCTGGACGCCCCCGCCCTGCGCGACCTCGTCCTCGACCCGGGCTCCTGGCTGTCGTGGGACTCCCCGATCGTCCGGGGCGAGGTGAGCGAGGAGTACGCCGCCGAGCTGGCCCGCGCCGCCGAGCAGACCTCCCAGGACGAGGCGATCATCAGCGGTGAGGGGCGGCTGCGCGGCCGGCGCGTCGCCGTCGTCGCCGGGGAGTTCGGCTTCCTGGCCGGCTCGATCGGCGTGGCCGCCGCCGAGCGGCTGATCGCCGCGGTCGAGCGGGCCACCGACGAGGGCCTGCCGCTGCTGGCCGCACCCGTCTCCGGCGGCACCCGCATGCAGGAGGGCACCGTGGCCTTCCTCCAGATGATCGGCATCACCGCGGCCATCGCCCGGCACAAGGAGGCCGGGCTGCCGTACCTGGTCTACCTGCGCAACCCCACCTTCGGCGGCGTGCTCGCCTCGTGGGGCTCCCTGGGCCACGTCACCATCGCCGAGCCCGGCGCCTCGATCGGCTTCCTGGGGGCGCGCGTCTACCAGGCGCTGTACGGCGAGCCGTTCCCGCAGGACGTGCAGACGGCGGAGAACCTGGCCGAGCACGGGCTGATCGACGCCGTCGTGCCGCACGAGGAGATCGCCGACGTCGCCGACCGCGCCCTGCGCGTGCTGGCCGCCCGCTCGACCTGGCACCTCGACGTCCGCGGCACCGAGCACCCTCCGGCCGAGGACGGCACCGACGCCGACGACCCGGAGGACGGGCGGAGCGCGTGGGACGTCGTGACGGCGTCGCGGCGGGAGGACCGCCCGGGGGTGCGGCGCCTGCTGCGCACGGCCGCCACCGACGTGGTCGGGCTGTCGGGCACCGGGGCGGGCGAGAGGGATCCAGGCCTGCTGCTGGCGCTGGCCCGCTTCGGCGGCGCGCCGTGCGTCGTCCTCGGGCAGGACCGCCGCGGTCAGTCGATGTCGGCCCCGCTGGGCCCGGCGGCACTGCGCGAGGCCCGCCGCGGCATGCGCCTGGCCGAGGAGCTGCGCCTGCCGCTGGTGACGCTGATCGACACCCCCGGGGCGGCGCTGTCCCGCGAGGCCGAGGAGGGCGGCCTGGCCGGTGAGATCGCCCGCTGCCTGCACGATCTGGTGGTGCTCAGGGCGCCGACCCTCGCGGTGCTGCTCGGGCAGGGGACCGGCGGCGGTGCGCTGGCCCTCGTGCCCGCCGACCGCGTCCTGGCCGCGGCCAACGGCTGGCTGGGGCCGCTGCCGCCGGAGGGCGCGTCGGCGATCGTGCACCGCACCGTGGACCGGGCCGGTGAGATGGCCGCGAAGCAGGGCGTGCGCGCCACCGACCTGTGGCGGGCCGGCATCGTCGACCGGGTGGTGCCCGAGCGCCCGGACGCCGCCGACGAGCCGACCGAGTTCTGCCTGCGGCTGGGCCGGGTGCTCGGCGAGGAGCTGGCGGGACTGCTCGGCCGGGACGACACCGAACGCATCCGCACCCGGCTGCACCGCTACCGGCACCTCGGCCACTGACCTCGCGTGCCCGCGCCGCAGGGTCAGCGGGGCGGGGTACCTCCGCCGGGCGGTGCCCCCGAGGGGGCGCCGTCACCGGAGCGCTGACCACCGGACGGGGCGGTGGTGGTGTCGACGCCGACGGGGAGCACGACGGTGTAGCCGCCGCTGACGTCGCCGGTGACGGTGGCGAGCTGGCTCGCGCCGCCGTCGTCGCCGAACACGTTGTCGCTGGTCAGGCTCAGGCGGGCGAGGTTGCGCACCGAGGCCTCGTAGCCGGGCTCCGCGTACACCGTGTCGCAGACGTCCTTCGGCAGGGCGACCTGGGAGGTGGCGATGACGCTGGTGGAGTCGGTGATGCTCGCCTGGTCGGGGTAGACCTCGAAGTGGATGTGCGGCCAGCGCCCGCTGTAGCAGGCCGGGACGATGCTGGTGAAGCGCACCTTTCCGGCGGAGTCGGCGATCTGCACGCCGCGCAGGTAGTTCTCGTCGGTGATCCCCTCCGAGTACATCGAGTAGCCGCCCTCGCGGCTGCAGTGCCAGACGTAGACCGCCACACCCTCGAACGGCACGCCTCCGTTGGCGAGGTCCCTGATCGTGAGCTCGAGCGTCATCGGCACCCCCTCGGCCGTGCCGCTGGCGTCCCCGATGCTGGACCGGATGTCGCTGCGGACGATGCCGCTCTCCTCGAGCACGTCGGGGCCGTTGGAACCGTCGCCCGGGTAGGGCCCCGCCGTCTCCTCGGGGATCTCCCCGGACGCGGCGGTCGCCGCCGACGACGACGAACCGGAGGCCGTGCTGCTGCTCGACCCGCTGCCGCAGGCCGCGAGGCCGAGTCCGGCGGCTCCCAGGCCCAGCACGGTGAGAAAGCCCCGGCGGCTGTGCAGGGTGCCCAGGTCGAAGCGCAGCCCTTGGTCGACGACCTCCTCGTCGGGCCGGGGCAGCCGGCGCCCCTCGAAGGTCGCCGGCGGACCGGACTGCTGGTGCTGTGCCACGGACATCTCCTGACGGGGGCGACGGTGCTGTCGGGGCCACTGTGCGGGCGCTCTCCACGAGCCGGCTGGGAGCCACCTGTGCGTCGCCTGGGAAGGCCGGCCCAGGCCCGCCGATGGTGGTGTGGCCGACATCCGGCGCGGAAGACGTGACGGGCGGGACGCCCATGACGCATCATTGGCAGTCGACGGGGTCGAGTGCCAGCCCCGGTTCCTCCGCTCGACCAGGGAGACCGCCGCAGTGCCCACCTATCAGTACGCCTGCACCAACCCCGAGAACAAGCACCAGTTCGAGGTCGTGCAGTCCTTCACCGACGCAGCGGTGACCGAGTGCCCCGAGTGCGGCGCACCGGTGCGGAAGGTCTACGGATCGGTGGGTGTGGTCTTCAAGGGGTCGGGCTTCTACCGCACCGACAGCCGCAAGAGCGGCACGTCCTCCGACGCCGCCGGCAGCAGCTCGTCCACCACCTCCTCGTCGCCGGCCAAGGACGGCGCCTCGACCTCCTCGTCGAGCGGCTCGACCCCGGCGCCCTCCGGGACCACCGGCAGCGGGAGCAAGGCCGCCAACTGACGGCGGCGGGCCCCGGACGTCCACAGATGCACGGACGTCCACACGTGCACGGCCGTCCACAGGAGCGCGGCCGTCCACAGTTCCCTCCGCCGGCCCTCCTGCGGTGCACACGGCGGGCAGGGTCGGCGCATGCCGCGTCTGAGCCGGTCCCGGTCGCCGGTCCACCTCGCCCGCCGGGTGGCCGCCGCGGTGCTGGCCGCGCTCGCCCTC
>DASPIH010000006.1:0-4630 GCA_035629195.1 Blastococcus sp.
GCCCCGGCCGGCCCGGGCCCGGTCGAGCCGGACGCGGGGCGCGGCGGGGGGCCGGCGGTGGGTGCCGCCGCCGCCGAGCCGGACGCGGAGCGGGGCGAGGGTGTCGTTGGTGAGGGCTCCGGCCCAGACGAGGTCCCAGACGAGGTCGGCCAGAGCGGCGTCGTCGGTGGCGCCGACGGCGTCGGACAGGCCGCGGAAGAACATCGCCTGACCGCCGGCCAGCAGGTCCAGCAGCGGCTGCCCCTCGTCCGCCGTCTCCAACCGCTCGGGCAGCAGCAGCGGTGCGAGGTCCGCGGGGACCAGGCTGATCCACCCGTCGCCGCCGGGCAGCCCGCCGGCTCCCGCCCACAGCACCTCGCCGGCGCTGGTCAGCTCGTCCAGCATCGCCGGTGAGTAGTCCCGCACCCGGGCCGGGAGGACCAGCGACTCCAGCGCGCTGGCCGGCACCAGCGCACCGGCGAGCTGCTCGACCACCGCCAGGACGCCGTCGGCACCGCGCAGCCGGCTGCCGACCGACTGCCACGACGGGGTGAACCGGGCCAGCGTGCCGATCGGCACCGGCTCGACCTCCTGGCGCAGCCTGGCCAGGCTGCGCCGGCGGATGGACCGGAGGACGTCGGCGTCGCACCACTCCTGTCCCGAGCCGCCGGGGCGGAACTCGCCGGAGACCAGCCGGCCGGTGCCGGTCAGCCGCTGCACCGTCGCGGTGACGACGGCGACGCCCAGTCCGAGACGGGTGGCGACCTCCGGGGGCTGGAAGGGGCCGTGGGTGCGGGCGTAGCGGCCGATGAGGTCACCCAGCGGGTCGGTGACCGGCTCGGTGAAGACCTCGGGCACGCCCACGGGCAGCGCCGTTCCGAGGGCGTCGCGCAGCCGGCCGGCGTCCTCGATCGCGACGTACCGCTCCTCGCCGGCGATGCGCACCAGCAGCGCCCGGCGGGCCGCGACCAGCTCGTCGAGCCACTGCTGCGGCACGCCCCGCCGGGCGGCCTCCGCGGCGGTGAGGTCGCCGACGACGCGCAGCAGGTCCCCGCCGCCGTCGAGGTCGCGGGGGTGCCGCTGCTGCGGCAGCCGCTGCAGCTCCGCCTCGATCTCGGCCATCGCCTCCGCGTCGAGCAGCTCGCGCAGCTCGGAGCGGCCCAGCAGCTCGGCGAGGAGCCCGGTGTCGAGGGCGAGGGCCTGCGCGCGGCGCTCGGCCAGCGGGGCGTCCCCCTCGTAGAGGAACTGGCCGACGTAGCCGAAGAGCAGCGACTGGGCGAACGGCGACGCGGACTCCGTCTGGACGTCGGCGACACGGACCCGGCGCGCCCGGACGTCGCGCATCAACTCGACCAGCCCCGGCACGTCGTAGACGTCCTGCAGGACCTCGCGGGCGGCCTCCAGGGTGATCGGGAAGGAGGAGAACTCGCTGGCCACCGACAGCAGCTGGGCGGCCCGCTGGCGCTGCTGCCACAGCGGGGTGCGGCGGCGGGGGTCGCGCCGGGGGAGGAGCAGCGCCCGGGCGGCGCACTCCCGGAACCGGCTGGCGAACAGCGCGGAGGTCCCGATCTCCGCGGTGACCTCGCGCTCCACGTCGTCGGGGTCGAGAACGGCGAGGTCGGCCTCCGGCGGCTCGCCGGTGGTCTCGGGCAGCCGGAGCACGATGCCGTCGTCGGAGTGCATGGCGGAGACGTCCACGCCGTACCGCTCACGCAGACGGGCGGCCAGCACCAGCGCCCACGGGGCGTTGACCTGGGCGCCGAAGGGTGAGTGCACGACCAGCCGCCAGTCGCCCAGCTCGTCACGGAACCGCTCCACCAGCAGCGTCCGGTCGTCGGGCAGGTGGCCCGTGGCCGCCTTCTGCTCGGCCAGGTACGCGGCGAGGTTGGCGGCGCCCCACTCGTCCAGACCCGCCGCGCGCGCCCGCTCGAGGCCGGCTTCCGGGGTCGCCGAACCCACCTCGCGGAGGAACGCGCCCAGTGCCCGGCCCAGCTCCAGCGGGCGGCCCGGCGCGTCGCCGTGCCAGAACGGCATCTTCCCGGCCTGTCCCGGCGCGGGGGTGACCAGCACCCGGTCGTGGGTGATCTCCGCGATCCGCCAGGACGACGAGCCGAGCAGGAAGACGTCGCCCACCCTCGACTCGTAGACCATCTCCTCGTCGAGCTCGCCGACCCGCCGCCCGCCACCGCGACCGTCGGCGCTGCCCTCCCCTCCGACGAGGAAGACACCGAAGAGACCGCGGTCGGGGATCGTTCCGCCGCTGGTCACCGCCAGCCGCTGGGCGCCGGCCCGGGCGGTGAGGGTGTCGGTGACCCGGTCCCACGTCAGCCGTGGGCGCAGCTCGGCGAAGGCGTCGGAGGGGTACCGGCCGGCCAGCATGTCCAGGACCGCGTGCAACGCCGACTCCGGCAGCGAGGAGAACGCCGCCGACCGGCGGACCAGGGCACCGACCTCGTCGACGGTGCGGGGCCGCTCCGAGACGACGGCGACGATCTGCTGGGCGAGGACGTCGAGCGGATTGCGCAGGTACCGGATCGACTCGATGGCGCCGGCCTTCATGCGTTCGGCCACCAGCGCGCACTGCACGAGGTCACCGCGGTACTTCGGGAAGAGCACCCCGCGGCTGACCGCGCCGACCTGGTGGCCGGCCCGGCCCACCCGCTGCAGGCCGCTGGCGACGGTGGGCGGCGCCTCGACCTGCACGACGAGGTCGACGGCCCCCATGTCGATGCCGAGCTCAAGGCTGGAGGTGGCGACGACGGCCGGCAGCCGGCCGGACTTCAGCGCCTCCTCGACGATCGCGCGCTGCTCGCGGGACACCGAGCCGTGGTGAGCCGCCGCGACCGGCTGGACGCCCTCGGGCACGCCGCCGCCGGAGCCGGCCTGTGCCATCAGGGCGGCGGCGTTGGTGCCCGGGGGGACCGGCTCGCCGGTGGCCCGCTCGTAGGCCAGCTCGTTGAGCCGGCTGGTGAGCCGCTCGGCGAGCCGCCGCGAGTTGGCGAAGACGATCGTGCTGCGGTGCGCCTGGACGAGGTCGAGCACGCGTTCCTCGACCGCCGGCCAGATCGAGGTGCGCGGCTGGTCGCCCGCGGCCGACCCCTCCAGCTCGCCGGTGGGCTGTCCCAGCTGGCTCATGTCCTCGACCGGTACGACGACCGAGAGGTCCCACTCCTTCGTCGATCCCGGCGCGACCACCTGGACCGGCCGGCCGCCGGCGAGGTAGGTGGCGACCTCCTCGATCGGACGGACCGTCGCCGACAGGCCGATGCGCTGGGCCGGCCGCTCGAGCAGCTCGTCGAGCCGGTCGAGGGAGACGGCCAGGTGCGCGCCGCGCTTGGAGTCGGTGACGGCGTGGACCTCGTCGACGATCACCGTCTCGACCCCGCGCAGGGCCTCGCGGGCCGCGCTGGTGAGCAGCAGGAACAGCGACTCGGGGGTGGTGATGAGGATGTCGGGCGGGCGGCGGGCGAAGGTGCGCCGCTCGTCGGCCGGGGTGTCACCCGACCGGATGCCGACCGTGATGTCCGGGCGCGGCAGCCCCAACCGCGCGGCGGCCTGCCCGATGCCCGTCAGCGGCGCGCGGAGGTTGCGCTCGACGTCGACGGCCAGTGCCTTGAGGGGGGAGACGTAGAGCACCCGGCAGCGTGTGCGCTCGTCGGCCGGAGGGGTGGCGGCCAGCCGGTCGAGCGACCAGAGGAAGGCGGCCAGGGTCTTGCCCGAGCCGGTGGGCGCGACCACGAGGGCGTGCTCCCCGCTGCTGATCGCCTGCCATGCACCGTCCTGAGCCGCCGTCGGGCGTTCGAAGGCACCGGTGAACCACGCCCGGGTGGGCTCGGAGAACCGCGCGAGCGCTCCCTCGTCCGGGACGGAGCCGACGGGCGGGCTGGAAGGCACGTGACGAGTGTCCCCGGGAGGTACGACACTTCGCTGGCCGGCGGTGCGACTCGTGCCGTCGACCGCCCGATCGGGGAGAAGGGGTCCAGGTGACGTCGCTGCAGCAGGCGCTGAGCCAGCCGGAGGTGGCGCGGGTCCAGCGCCGCACCGTCGGCGTCCTCGGCGGAGGAGTGGCGCTCGCCGGCCTGGGCGTGACGGTCGGCTTCACCGCGGGCGGGCTGCTCGCCGAGGACGTCGCGGGCACCGAGACCGCGGCGGGGCTCGGGCAGACCGCAGGCGTTCTCGGCGCCGCCCTCCTCGCCGTGCCGCTGGCCCGCATCAGCGACTCCGCCGGCCGTCGGGCCGGCCTCGCCGTCGGCTACGCGATCAGCCTGGGCGGAGCCGTGGTCACGGTCGCCGCCGCCGCGTGGTCGTCCCTCCCGCTGCTGATCGCCGGCCTGTTCCTGTTCGGGGCGTCGGCCGCCTGCGGGTTGCAGGCCCGCTACGCGGCGGCCGACCTCGCGCTCCCGGAGCGGCGCGGCCGAGCCCTGTCCCTCGTGGTCTGGGCGACGACGGTGGGCTCCGTCGTGGGCCCCAACCTGGCGGCACCCGGCGCCGAGCTGGGCGACGCCCTCGGCCTGCCGTCGCTGGGGGGTGTATTCGTGCTGTCCGCAGCCGTCTTCGCCGCCGTGGCCGTCGGCTTCCTGCTGCTCCTGCGCCCCGACCCCCTGCTCCTGGCCCGCCGGCTCGGCGGGCAGCCCGCCGGTCCGCGGCCGCG
>DASPIH010000007.1:0-6530 GCA_035629195.1 Blastococcus sp.
CGTGTCGGCCTCGCAGACGCCGAGACTGTCCGCCATCATCGCCCCCATGGCGTGAAGCACCTCGGCCCGGTGAGAGTACACGACGCCCTTGGGGTTGCCCGTGGTGCCGCTCGTGTAGCACATGGCCGCAGCCAGGTTCTCGTCCTCCACCTTGAACTCCACTGGCGATGCGTCCGCGAGCAGGGTCTCGTAGTCGAGCACCCGCGGGTCGTCGGGGATCTCGTTGTCGCCGCCGTCGTCCATGACCACCACGTGCCGGACCGTCGTCATCGTGTCGACCAGCTTCCAGAACAGCGGCAGCACGGTGCGGTCGACGAAGACGACCTCGTCCTCGGCGTGGTTGGCGATGTAGGTCAGCTGCTCGGGGAAGAGGCGCACGTTGAGCGTGTGCAGCACCCGGCCGGTGCACGGAGCGGCGAAGTACAGCTCCAGGTGCCGCTGGCTGTTCCACCCGAACGTGCCCACGCGGCCGTCACCGCTGATGCCGAGGGTGTCCAGGACGCCGCCGAGCTTGCGGGTGCGCTGCGCCCACTCGGCGTACGTCGCCCGGGTGACGCCCCCGGGGTTGTTGGTGACGATCGTGCCGTCGCCGTGGTGCTGCTCCACGTGGCGGAAGATCGCGTCGACGGTGAGGGGGGTGTCCTGCATGAGGCCGCGCATGGCGGCATCGTGCCAGTGACCCCGCTCACGTTCCAGCCGCGGGCGTTCCCTTTCTTCGTCCCCGTCCGACGAGCCGCTCCCGCACCGCCGGGCTGCGCAGTTCCCGCAGCGCGTCCGTGCCCACCCACCGGGCTGCGCCGCCCTGCTCCCGGAGCTGCTCCGCCGTTCCGAGGGCCAGCCGGTTGAGGTCACGGCTGCGTTTCCCGATCGCGCGCAGGGCCCAGCTGGCACCCTGGCGGACCAGCGGCCGGTCGTCGTCCGCGCCCGCCGCGAGGGGGCCGAGCAGGGCGGCGAACCGCTCGTCGTCGGCCTGCTTCTCCGCCACGGCCAGGCCCGCGATCAGCGCGAAGCCGGCCCGCTTGACCAGCGGCTCGTTCCTCGTCGTCCAGCGCACGGCCTTGTCCCACGCGTGCGGTGACCGGCGGAACAGGTTCTGGCAGACCTGGTCGCAGAGGTCCCAGGAGTCGAACTCCGCCGCCCAGCGCTCGAGCTGCGCGTCGTCGACGGCGGCCGGGTCGTCGACCATGGACGCGAGGATGCGGGCCTCGTGCACGCCGCTGTCCCACAGCCGCGCGGCGAGGTCGGAGTCGCGTCCCACCTCCTTCGCCAGGCTGCGCAGTTCGCCCACCGTCACGCCGTAGGCGTGCTCTACGGCGATCCCGCGGCCGGCCATCCCCGGCAGCCGCGACGGTGCGCCGAGCGCCCGCAGCCGCGCCAGGACCTCGTCAGCGGTCATGTCAGGGACGGAGGACGACGGGAAGCGTCTCCAGACCGCGGATCACGAACTCCGGACGGCGCACCGGTTCGGCTCCCAGCTCCATCGCCGACGTCCGGTCCAGCAGCGCGCCGAACGTGGCCTGCAGCTCCACACGGGCCAGCGGCGCGCCGATGCAGAAGTGGATGCCGGCGCCGAAGGAGATGTGCGGGTTGTCGGCGCGCCGCACGTCCAGCTCCTCCGGGGCGACGAAGACGGCCGGATCGTGGTTCGCCGAGCCCAGGAGGGCGGCGATCTTCTGCCCCTGCCGGACGGAAGCCCCGCCGACCACGGTGTCGGCCGTGGCGGTGCGTTCGAACAGCTGCAGGGGCGGGTCGAACCGCATGAGTTCCTCGATCGCTCCGGGCAGCAGCGAACGGTCCTCGCGCAGCAGCTGCAGCTGGTCGGGGTGGCGCAGCAGCGCGAGCAGGCCGTTCCCGCTGACGTTCACCGTCGCCTCGTGGCCGGCGTTGAGCAGCAGGATGCACGTGGTGACCAGCTCGTCCTCGGTGAGCCGGTCGCCCTCGGCGTCGCGGATCTCGACCAGGGAGCTGAGCAGGTCCTCGCCGGGCGCCGCCCGCCGCTCGGCGGCCAGTCCGCGCAGGTAGGTGACGAACTCGTGCGCCGCGCGCTCCGCCTGGTCCTCGCGCTCCTGCGTGCGGTCGTACTCGTACATCTTGACGATCGCGTTCGACCAGGGGCGCAGCAGCGGGCGGTCGGCCTCCGGAACTCCCAGCAGCTCGGCGATCACCGCGACCGGCAGGAGTTCGGCCATGCCGGCGAGCACGTCGACCGGCTGCGAGCCCGCAGAGCGCTCCACCAGGTTCCCGGCGAGCTGCCCGGCGAGCTGCTCGACCCACGGCCTCAACCGCTCGACGTGGCCCCGGGCGAAAGCCGTGCTGATCAGCCGTCGCAGTCTGGTGTGGTCCGGCGGTTCCATCTCCAGGATGGCGTTGCGGTGGATGAGGTTGAAGCTCCCGAACCGCTCCGCGGGCTCGCGGTCGGCCCAGATGCGGCCCAGCCGCCGGTCGCGCAGAACCGCGTTCGCCTCCGCGTGGCCGAGCGCGAGCCACATCCCGAAGCCGTCGTGCCACTGGACGGCTGCCTCCGCCCGGGCGCGGGCGAACGCCGGGTACGGGTCCGCGGAGAAGGCCGCGGCGCGGAAGTCGAGTGCTTCGGGAGCCGGGGGCACGCGCCGAGACTAGTAAGAGGACCCCCTCGCCCCCCGTCACTCGCAAGCTCGCGACGGGCCCCTGCGAGGGGGCCGCTCGCCCCCAGCCCCTCGCAGGCTCGCGATGGTTCCCGCGAGGGGGCACTTAGGCTGCACCGCATGGCTTCCCGCAAGCGCTCCTCCGCCCCCGTCGCCGACGCCCCGGAAGGCATCAACCCGAAGGCGCCGTGCCCGTGCGGGTCGGGACGCCGCTACAAGCACTGCCACGGCTCGGGCTACGCCCCGCCGGTGACGAGGCCGTTCGAGGGACTGCAGGGGGAGGCCGACTGGGTGGCGCTCCGCGAGCTCGTGCCGGCCGCCACGGTGAAGCTGCGGACGGCCGAGGGGCGCGAGGTGACGCTGGCCAGCGTGCTGCCCGGAGGTACGCCGGCGCTGGTGCGGGCCAACGGCGAGATCCTCCTCGGCGTCCAGCTGGCCACCTCCTCCGATGACGTGAGCCGCGACATCGGCACCGCTCTGGCCGCTGCGCTGAAGGCGCCCGTGGGTGCTCCGGTGGACCCGGGCCCGATCGGCGCCGCCGGCTCCGCCGGGCCGCGGTTGCAGGAGCTGCTGGACCTCTCCGCGCCCTTCGACGTGGTCGTGCACGACGACTTCGCCTTCTGGCTGGAAGGAACCGAGCCCGGAGCGGTCGCGCGCGCCGGTCTCCAGCAGGCCAACGAGACGATCCTGCCCACCGTGCGCCTGGAGGGCCTCGAGGCCGCCTACTGGGTGCGGCCCGGCGCCGAGCGCGCCCACCTGCGCTGGGTGCGGCCGGAGAAGGAGGAGCAGCTGCTCGACGCGCTGGCCCGCCTCTCGGCGTCCGAGCAGATCCTGCTGGGCGAGGGCACCCGGTACGCCGGCGCATTCCGGGCCCACGGCCTCGTCGTCCCGGTGTGGGACCTGCCGGCCGACACCCCGGCCGCCGAGTGGGCCGGTCCGGCGACGGAGTTCCAGGCCCGGCTGGAGGAGGCGCTGACGGTGACGACGCCGTTGAGCGCCGACGAGCGGCGCGCCCGCGCGGGTCTGCTGTCCCGCCAGATCACCCTGCGCTGAACCGGCGTCCCGTGCCCTCCGTCGCGGGGGGCACGGGGCCGCGCGGGCCGGGTACGCGAGCGGCCGTGGACGACCCCCGTCGCACCCAGGGAGCCGGTGATCACCCGCCGCCGGGCCGTGACACCACCGCCGCCGGCGCGTTCGCGCCTCCTGCGGCAGCCGTCGCCCTGGTGCTGCTGCGCCGGCGCTCCCGCTGAACGCCCTCCCACCAGGAGCGGTCCGTCCGGGCGTCCGACGGAAGGGCTCAGAGAGGAGCGCGGACGACGGGGCAGGACATGCAGCGCGGACCGCCGCGTCCGCTGCCCAGCTCCGACCCGGCGATCCGCACGACCTCGATCCCGGCGTCCTCCAGGGCGGCGTTGGTGACGGTGTTCCGCTCGTACGCGACCGTCAGCCGGGGTGCCAGCGCGAGGGTGTTGTTGCCGTCGTCCCACTGCTCGCGCTCGGCGGTCACCGGGTCCAGCCCGGTGTCGATGACCCTCAGCTGGTCGATCCCCATCGCGGCCGCGGCGGCCAGCACGAACGGCTCCGGCCCGGTGACGGCGAGGTCGGTGGTGTCGCCGTCCTCGGCCACGCCGTACGGCGCTCGCACCGTCCAGGCGACGAGCGAGTGGGCGACCGCCGGGTACATGACCATCGCGTCGACGTCGACCATCGTCGCGATGGTGTCCAGGTGCATCGTCGCCCGCTCCTGGGCGATGGGCACGACGAGCACCGTGTGGGCGAGCCCCCGCGCGAAGACCCGGCGAGCCAGCCGTTCCGCCCCTCCGGGCGTCGTCCGCTCCCCCACTCCCACTGCCACCACGCCGTCGGCGAGCAGCAGGACGTCGCCGCCCTCCAGGTGCTCCAGGTTCGCCGCGTACAGCTGCTCGACGTCCGCGAAGCGCGGGTGGTGGGTGTAGATGGCCGCGGTGATGGTGCTCTCCCGGTGCCGGGCAGGCATCGCGAGCGACGTCACCGCCACCTCGTCACCGATCCACACCGAGGAGTCGCGGGTGAACAGCAGGTTGGGCAGCGGTGGGACGACGAAGTCCGACCGGTCCATCAGCTGGTAGGCCAGCCCGTGGCCGCGCAGCTCCTCGTGCGCCAGCCCCGCGATCAGCGCGGAGGCGAGGTCCTCCGGCGACAGCCAGGCCAGGTGCCGGGTGGCGTCGCGCTGCAGGGTGGCGCCCAGGCGCGGGTCGTCGACGGCGGCGCCGATGAGCTCCGAGCGTGCAGCCGGGAACGCGAGGACCTCGGTCAGCAGGGTGGTGAGGTGCAGCACCTCCACGCCGCGGTCGGTGAGCGCCTGCGCGAACGCGTCGTGCTCCTCCTGGGCGCGCGCCACCCACGGAACGCCGTCGAACAGGAGCTGGTCGTTGTTGCGGGGCGTCAGCCGGCGGAGCTCCGGGCCGGGCCGGTGGAGCAGCACGGTGCGCAGCGGACCGACCTCGCTGGTGGCGCCCAGCGACGACGCGGCGGACGGCATCATGCTCGCAGGCTGGCACACCGTGTCGCCCCGGCGCCCGTTGCGGGCCGGCCGACACGCTCGACGCATGCGGCGCCGGGATCGCCACCACGGCGTAGCGCAGCGCACCTCCCCACCGCGCGCTCCCGGCGGTGGCCTGGACGGGCCCGGAGACTCGTCAGGCCAGCGACGTCGACGCCTCGACCCGGTTCAGGTGCGAATCGGCCAGCGCCGCCTGGTGCGGAGAGCCGACCACGAGGCCTTGCTCGCGAGCCGCCGTCCACCACCGCCGGGCACCGTCGAGATCCCCGCGGCGCTCTGCGATCCGGCCGAGCAGCTCGTCGTAGGCGCCGAGCGTGAGCGACGGCGTCCCGAGCACTGCCTGCCGGCCGCGATAGGGGAGCAGCGACTCCGCCGCCGTGATCCAGTCCCGCTCGTCGCCCAGCCACAGCGAGTTCTCCGCCTGCAGGTAGACCGCGACGTCGCTGGCCCAGTCGCGCACCAGCCTGCGCCCCCACCTGGCCCGCAACCGGCGCGCCTCCGCCAGGTCGCCGGACTCGGCCGCGGCCAGCACCGCCATCTCCTGGAGCAGCGGATTGCCCTCGTCACCGGTGGTCACGAGCAGCGGCAGGATCTCGCCCTGCCGGAAGTCGGCCCGCCGCAGGGTGAACTGGTGCGCCGCGTAGGCGTGCCGGGCGTGCGGGGTGACCCGCCGGAACAGCTCGTAGGCCTCGGTGGTCAGCTCCTCGGCCCGAGCGGCGTCGCCACGGAGCCAGGCCAGTCCGCCGGCCTGCCACAGCACGTGCGGGCGCACCTCCGGCCCGCTCAGCGACACGGCCAGCCGCTGGGCCTGGTCGTGGTCGGCCTCGAAGCCCGCCAGGTCGGCCAGGTGCAGTCGGATCGCCGCCCGGTGCAGGTGCGCCATGAACTCGGTGCGCCGCGGAAGACCCCGGCCGGCCAGCTGCAGGGACTCGTCGGTCGCGGCCAGCCGGAGCTCGGCGGCGCCCGGCCGTCCCCACACCGCGAGGCAGAAGTTGTTCAGCGTGCGGCCCAGGAGATCCGGATCGCCGATCCGGCGGGCCATCGCGACCGCCCGCTCCCCGGCCCGGACCCCGCGGTCGTCCGGCCCGAAGGCCAGCTCGACGCCGAGGGTGCCCAGCAGCCGGGCGGTGGTGGCGTCGTCGGCGTCCCCGCGCTCGGCGAGCAGATCCTCCAGGACGGCGACCATGTCCTCGTCCACGACGCCGTGCGGACGCCAGTTCCACAGCGTGACGCTGCCCCATACCGCCGCGGCCTCGGCCAGGCATTCGCGGTCGCCGAGCTGACGGGCCAGGCCGATCGCCTCGGCGACCACCTCGCGCGCCTGGGTCAGCTGCCCGCTGCGCAGCAGGTCGTTGCCCAGCGCG
>DASPIH010000008.1:0-7952 GCA_035629195.1 Blastococcus sp.
CCCGTGGCCCTTCTCGACCAGCCACTCGGTGACCCGCGCGATGGCCGCGGCCTTGTCCAGGCCGTCCAGGGAGATCTCGTCGTTGGCGGAGTTGATCATCCGGCCGGGGCCGGTGTACGCGCCGCTGTCGTCGTCGAAGCCCTCGGGCCGCTCGACGGTCGGGACGATCTCCAGGCCGAAGTTCCGCGCAAACTCCCAGTCGCGCTGGTCCTCGCCGGGCACCGCCATGATCGCGCCGGTGCCGTAGCCGGTCAGCACGTAGTCGGCGATGAACACCGGCAGCTCCCGGCCGTTGACCGGGTTGACGGCGCTCACGCCCAGCCAGACGCCGGTCTTCTCGCGGCCGGCGTCCTGGCGGTCCAGCTCGGAGCGCCGGGAGGCCTGGCGCTGATAGTCGCGGACCGCCTCGGCGGGGCTCGCGGCCCCACCGGTCCAGCGCGGGTCGGCGCCGTCCGGCCAGGCGGCCGCGGTCAGCGTCTCGACCAGCGGGTGCTCCGGCGCCAGCACCATGTAGGTGGCACCGAACAGTGTGTCGGGCCGGGTGGTGAAGACCTCGATCGTCTCCGGGCCGCACTCGAAGCGGACCTTCGCCCCGGTCGAGCGGCCGATCCAGTTGCGCTGCATCAGCTTCAGGGAGTCCGACCAGTCCAGCCGGTCCAGATCCGCCAGCAGCCGGTCGGCGTAGGCGGTGATCCGCATCATCCACTGCTTGAGCGGACGCCGGAAGACCGGGAAGTTGCCCCGCTCGGAGCGCCCGTCGGGCGTGACCTCCTCGTTGGACAGCACCGTGCCCAGCCCGGGGCACCAGTTGACCGGAGCCTCGTTCAGGTAGGCCAGCCGGTGCGCGTCGACGACGGTCCGCTTCGCGACCTCGTCCAGCTCGGCCCACGGGCGACCGGAGGGATTGGTGCCCTCGGCCGGCTCGCGCGTGCCGGCGTCCAGCTCGTCGACCAGCTCCTCGATGCGCCGCGCCTTGCCGGCGGTCTCGTCGAACCACGACCCGAAGATCTGCAGGAAGATCCACTGGGTCCACTTGTAGTAGCCGGGATCGATCGTGGCGAAGCTGCGGCGGTCGTCGTGGTCGACGCCCAGGCGGCGCAGCTGCGCCTTGATGGCCGCGATGTTCGCCTCGGTCGTGATCCGCGGGTGCTGCCCGGTCTGCACCGCGTACTGCTCGGCCGGCAGGCCGAACGCGTCGTACCCCATGGGGTGCAGCACGTTGTCGCCGTCCATGCGCCGGAACCGGCTGGTGACGTCGGTGCCCAGGTAGCCCAGCGGGTGGCCGACGTGCAGCCCGGCACCCGAGGGGTACGGGAACATGTCCATCGCGAAGAACTTCGGCCGGTCGGCGACCTTCTCGAATCCCGCGCTCAGCCGCCCGGTCGGGTTGGGCGTGTGGAAGGTGCCCTCGGCCTCCCAGCGGTCCTGCCAGGCCAGCTCGAGCCGCTGCGCCAGGGCCGGGGTGTACCGGTGCGGCGGCACCCCGTCGCCAGGGCCGGCCTGGCCCTGCTCGACGTGCGGCTGGTCGGCGGTCTTGCTCATCGCTGGTGCTCCCGGTTCCAGGCAGTGGTGCGTACCGACGGCGGACATAAGAAAACCCCTCACGCAGGAGGGGTCGCCGTGCTGTCCGAGCGGATCAGATCAGCACGGCCGGGAAAGCAGGGTCCGCCCGGTCACGGGCCGAGCGTACCGCGCGTCGCCACCGGCAACGACTGCCCTGGCCCGGTGGGTCCGGGTGCCTTTGCCTCCCTCGCGCGGGTGGCAGCCGGCCTTCCGGGTCCAGTGGGTCCCGGATCCGGCCGACGAGGGGGTGTGCACACCGAACAGCGGTTCCGGAGCAGGCTCCCGTGGTCGCGGCTGCATCTCGCCGTGACCGTGGGAGCCCTCGCGCTCTTCGGCACCGGCGTCCTGGTGCGGCCGGACGGCCAGGCGTGGGACGTCGCCTACGACCTCGTGCTCTACAACATGGTCCACGTCGGCGCCCTCGGGGTCTGCGTCGTCGCCGCCCGCCGGGGGCGCGCCGAGCGGGTGGCCTGGTACGGGATGTCCGCGGCGCTGGTCCTGGGCATCACGGCGAACGTCGTCTACTCCGCGTTCATCGCGACGAAGCCCGTGGAGCCCTTCCCCTCGGTGGCCGACGCCTTCTACCTGGCCTACTACGGCGGCGTCTACGTGCTCCTGTTCGGCCTGATCCGGTCCAAGGTGCCCCGCTTCCACCCCAGCATGTGGCTCGACGGCCTGATCGGTGCCCTCGGGGCCGTCGCTGTCGCCACGTCGGTCCTGCTCGGCCCCGCGCTCGAGCTGACCGAGGGGACGACGGCCGCCGTCGTCGTCAGCCTGGCCTACCCGCTGGCCGACGTCCTCCTGCTCGCGCTGCTCGTGGCCGTCACCGCCATCTTCGGGATCCGCCGCGACCGCGCCCTCGTGCTGCTGGCCCTCGGCATCCTGTCCAGCTTCGCGGGCGACGTCGTCTACCTCAACCTGGCCACCCGGGGCGTGTACGTCGAGGGCGGTCCGCTGGACCTCACCTGGCTCGTCGGCGTCACGCTCATCGCCGTCGCCGCGCACCTCAGCCGGCCCGGTGACGACCGGTCCGAGCCCGACACCGGCACCACGTCCCGGAGCTGCTGGCGCATCCTCGCGGTGCCGCTCGCGTGCAACCTGGCCGCCCTCCTGGTGCTGGCGCTCGGCTGGGGGGACACCGTCTCGCCGATCGCCGGCTGGTCGGCCGTCGGCACGGTGCTCGCCGCGCTGGCCCGCACGGCCATCACCTTCCGGGAGGTCCGCGCGTACCACGAGGTGAAGGAGCAGGCCCTCACCGACGAGCTGACCGGGCTGCCCAACCGGCGCGCCCTGTTCGAGGAGTCGCGGCGCGTCCTCGAGGGGACCACTGCCCGCCGGCCGGCCGCGCTCCTGCTGTTCGACCTGGACGGCTTCAAGGTGGTCAACGACAGCCTCGGCCACCATGCCGGCGACCACCTCCTGCGCCAGATCGGCCCACGGCTGCGGCCCGCCCTGCGCGCCGGTGACGTGCTGGCCCGGCTGGGTGGCGACGAGTTCGCCGTCCTGCTGCCCGACGCCGAGCTCGCCGAGGCCGAGGCCCTGGCCCAGCGGCTGCGCGCGCTCATCCTCCAGCCGGTGACCGTCGAGGGGATCCGCCTGCACGTGGGGGTCAGCATCGGGGTGGCCGGCGCCCCGGTCCCCGCCGCGACGGTCGAGGAGCTGCTGCGCTGTGCCGACGTCGCCATGTACTCGGCGAAGGCGTCGCGCGCCGGAGTGCACGTCTACGTCCCGGACCCGGACGGCTCCAGCAGCGACCGGTTGCGGACGATGGAGCAGCTCCGGACGGCGCTCGAGGACGGCGACCAGCTCGAGGTGCACCTCCAGCCCCAGGTCGCCCTGCCCGGTGGCGAGGTCGTCGGGGCGGAGGCCCTCGTCCGCTGGCGGCATCCGGCGCGCGGGCTGCTCTCCCCCGCGGACCTGCTGCCCGCCGCCGAGCAGGCCGGCCTGCTCCGGCCGCTCGCCGACGCCGTCCTCGAGCTGTCCCTCACCGCCGCCGAGCGCTGGTGGCACGCATGGGCCGTGCCCGTGTCGGTCAACCTCTCGGCCGCGGACGTCACCGACCTCGACCTGCCCGGCAAGGTGGCGCAGGCACTGGTCCGGCACGGCCTTCCGGCCCGCGCGCTGACCCTCGAGCTGGTCGAGGACACGCTGATGACCGATGCGGAACGCGGCCGCCAGGTGCTCGGCGACCTGCGCCGGCTGGGCGTGCGCACGTCGATCGACGACTACGGCACCGGGTACAGCTCGCTCGCCTACCTGCGGAACCTCCCCGCCGACGAGCTCAAGCTCGACCGCAGTCTCACCTCCGACGTCGGCGCCGATCCGCGCGCCGCGGCGATCGTCCGGCACACCGTCGCGCTCGCCCACGACCTCGGGATCTCCCTGGTCGCCGAGGGCGTCGAGGACGAGGGGACCGGCGCGGTGCTCGCCGCGCTGGGCTGCGACGTGGCCCAGGGCTTCGCCATCGCCCGGCCCATGCCCGTCGAGGACTTCCTCACCTGGCTGGCGCTCCCACGCGGATCGTCCGTGGAGGCGTCCGACCTCGTGGGGTGAACGGGATCACCAGCCGGGACGGTTTCGTCCGGTCGGGCGCCGGGCACCACTCGGACAGCGTTCAGCACGGTAGCGCTATCCCTACCGCCGCAGCTCTCGAGCTCCTGGGCGGCAGAGCTGGACGGCGCCTCCACTGCCGTGCCCGCCGCGGACCGACCGGCCCCGGCGCGGACGGCGGATCCGTGCGCACCTGGCTCCTCCGCGCCCCGTCGACGAGACCGGCAACCTCTCCGAGAGACGCGCCGCTCATGGCTCAGCCAGTTCCCCTGAACGCCACGACCCTGCCCACGCACGCCGACCGCGTGCGGGTGCCCACCTACGACCGGACCACGCTCACCCCGTCGGTCGTGCACATGAGCGTGGGCGGCTTCAGCCGCGCCCACCAGCTCGTGTACTTCGAGGAGCTCGCCGACCGCGGGAACACCGACTGGGGTGTGGTGGGCATCGGACTGCACTCGCCGCAGATGCGCGATGCCCTGGCTCCGCAGGACAACCTCTTCACCGTCGTCGAGCGGGATGCCGACGGCGAACGGGCCCGCGTGGTCGGCGCGATGATCGACTACGTCTACGCGCCCGAGGACCCCGATCGGGTGCTCGAGATCCTGACCGACGAGCGCACCCGCCTGGTCACGATGACCGTCACCGGCACCGCCTACCGGATCGACCCGCACAGCGGCGCGTTCGAGCCGGACGACGAGGCGCGCGCCGACCTCGAGCACCCGCAGGAACCGCGCTCGATCTTCGGCTACCTGGTCGAAGGGCTCGACCGTCGTCGTCGGGCGGGCATCGCGCCGTTCACCGTCCTGTCCTGCGACAACATGCAGTCCAACGGCGAGGCGGCCCGGGCCGCGGTGCTCGGGTACGCCCGTCTGCGCGACGAGGTCCTGGCCCGCTGGATCGCCGACCACGTCGCGTTCCCGAGCAGCATGGTCGACCGGATCACGCCGCACACCTCGACCGACGAGCGGGACACGATCGCCGCGACCTTCGGCGTCGACGACCGCTGGCCGGTCATCACCGAGCCGTTCATGCAGTGGATCGTGCAGAACTCGTTCTGCAACGACCGCCCTCCGCTGCACGAGGTCGGCGTCCGTTACGTGGACGACGTCGGCCGGTACGAGCTGATGAAGACCCGCCTGCTGAACGCCTCGCACTGCGCCATGGGCTTCCTCGGGCAGGTCGCGGGGCTGGAGACCACCGACCAGGTCGTGGGCGACCCCGTCTTCCACGACTACCTGCACCGGCTGATGGGCGTGGAGGTGATCCCCCTGCTCCCCAGCCCCGACGGCATCGACCTCGACGACTACGGGCGGACGCTCCTGCGCCGCTTCGCCAATCCGGCCATCTCCGACCGGCTGCAGCGGGTGAGCCGCCGCGGATCCAGCAAGATGCCCACCTACCTGCTCCCCTCCCTGCGGGAGGCCATCGCCGCGCACCGGCCGCACGACCTGCTCTCCCTGGCCGTGGCCGGGTGGCTGCGCTACCTCCGCGGAACCGACGAGGCAGGACGGCCGATCGAGGTCGAGGACGAGCGACGTGACGAGCTCTCCGGGATCGCGAACACGGCAGGTGGGGATCCTCGTCCGCTGCTCGGCGACCGCTCCGTGTTCGGCGACCTGGCCGACGACGACGCCTTGGCCGCCCGGATCGAGCAGCTCCTGCACGAGCTCGACACCCGGGGCGTGCGGGCCACGGTGGCGGCCCACGCCGAACGGGCGGGCGAGCCCGCGGCCATGGACGACCAGGAGTCGCAGCCCGCATGACCCCGCTGCAGACGGAGACCGGCATGGACCCTGGGCGCCTGACCGGGCTCCGGGCGCTGCTCTGCGACGCCGACGACAGCCTGTTCCCCTCGGAGGCGCCCGCCTTCGACGCCTCCAGCGAGGTCACCAACCGGTTCCTCGCCGCGCACGGGATCGACCGCCGCGTCACGTCCGAGGAGCTGCGCTCGGAGTTCACCGGGAAGAACTTCCGGACGACGGCACGCGACCTGGCCGCGGCCGCCGGGGTCGACGCCCCGGATCTGGACGAGTGGGTGGTCGAGGAGAAGCAGGTGGTCACCGCTCACCTGAGCGCCACCCTGCGCCCCGATCCCCAGGTCCGGTCGGCCCTGACGGCCATCGCCGAGCACCTGGTGCCCGCCGCGGTCAGCTCCAGCGCCCTGACCCGCCTGGACGCCTGCTTCCGGGCCACCGGCCTGGACGGGCTCCTGCCGGTCGAGCGTCGTTTCAGCGCGGAGGACTCCCTGGACCGTCCGACCAGCAAGCCGGATCCGGCGATCTACCGCCACGCGTGCGCGCGGCTCGGGATCTCGGCGGACCAGGGTCTGGCCGTCGAGGACTCGGTCGCCGGGGCGCGATCAGCCGTCGCGGCGGGCTGCCCGACCGTGGGCAACGTCGCCTTCCTCCCGCCGGAGGAGCGGGCCGAGCGGGCCGAGCGGCTGCAGGAGGCCGGCGTGCTCACGGTCGTCTCGTCCTGGGACGAGCTGGCCGGTCTGCTCCTCCCGGTGCTCGAGGGCTCCGCCCGGGCCTGACACCGCCCGGCGGTCTGGGGGCCTCAGCCCAGCTCCGGAGCCACCTCCGCGGCCACGAGGTCCAGGTGGTCGAGGTCGGAGAGGTCGAGCACCTGGAGGTAGATGCGCTCGGCCCCCGCCTCGGCGTACCGGCCGATCGTGTCGACCGCCTCGGCGGGCGTTCCGGCGACGCCGTGCTCGCGCAGTTCGCCGACCTCCCGGCCGATCGCGGCCGCCCGGCGGGCCAGCTCGGCCTCGTCGCGGCCGACGCACAGCACGAGCGCGGAGCTGTAGACCAGCGAGGCGGGGTCCCGGCCGGCCTCGTCGCACGCCTCGCGCACGCCGGCGAACAACCGGGCGTTGTCCTCGGCGGACGCGAACGGCGCGTTGAACTCGCTCGCGTAGCGAGCGGCCAGCCGCGGCGTCCGCTTCCTCCCCGCGCCGCCGACGAGAAGGGGGATGCCGCCCTCCTGCACCGGCTTCGGCAGCGCCGGCGAGCCGGACAGCCGGTAGTAGCGCCCGTCGAAGTCGAAGGTCTCCCCCACCGGGGTGCGCCACAACCCGTTGACGACGGCGAGCTGCTCCTCGTAGCGGTCGAACCGCTCTCCCAGCGACGGGAACGGGATGCCGTAGGCGGTGTGCTCGGCCTCGAACCAGCCGGCGCCGATCCCGAGTTCGACTCGGCCGCCGCTCATCTGGTCCACCTGGGCCACGCTGATCGCCAGCGGGCCGGGCAGCCGGAAGGTGCCGGCCGTCACGAGGGTGCCCAGGCGGATCCGGCTGGTCTCGCGGGCGAGCCCGGCGAGGGTCACCCAGGCGTCGGTCGGGCCGGGCAGGCCGTCGCCACCCATGGTCAGGTAGTGGTCGGAACGGAAGAAGGCGTCGAAGCCGGTCTCCTCCGTGCGGCGCGCCACGGCGAGCAGGTCGTCGTAGGTGGCGCCCATCTGGGGCTCGGTGAAGATGCGCAGCTGCACCGACGGACCGTAACCGGGGGCACGCCCGTGCGCGCACCGGCCGCGCGCCCCCGGGATGTGCTGACCGCGCGGACCGGGCAGGATGATCGCGAGACGATCAACTCGGAGGTGCAGCTCGTGTTCCGCAGACAGACGCGCGGTGAGGTCATCAGCGCTGAAGTGCAGGAGGGCCTTGCCCACCTCGGAACGGCGGTGACCGAGGCAGGTCGCGCCGCCGCCGAACAGCTCGGCCCCCGGATCGAGGCGGCCCGCGAGGCCGCCGCCCCGGCCCTGGAGGCGGTCCAGCTGGCGGTGGTGCCGCGCGTGGCCGCCGCGGCCGCGGTCGCGGCTCCCGCGGTCGCCAATGCGCG
>DASPIH010000009.1:0-8246 GCA_035629195.1 Blastococcus sp.
CACGCCCAGAACGCCACCCTCGGCGCAGCTGGGGACCATGCCGGGCGGCGGTGGGACCGGGTAGAGGTCGCGGTAGTTCGGGCCGTGCTCGGCCCAGAAGACCGAGACCTGCCCGTCGAACCGGTAGATCGAGCCCCAGACGTACGGCTTGCCGAGCAGGACCGCCGCGTCGTTGACCAGGTAGCGGGTCGCGAAGTTGTCGGTGCCGTCGACGATCAGGTCGTACTGGCTGAAGATCTCCAGCACGTTCTCGTTGTCGAGGCGCGTCGCGTGCAGCCGGACGTCGATGTAGGGGTTGATCTCCCGGATCGAGTCGCGGGCGCTCTCGGCCTTGGACCGGCCGACGTCGGACTGCCCGTGGATGATCTGGCGCTGCAGGTTGGACTCGTCGACGGTGTCGAACTCGACGATGCCGAGCGTCCCGACACCGGCTGCGGCCAGGTACATGAGCACCGGAGAACCCAGCCCGCCGGCGCCGACGGCAAGAACCTTGGCGTTCTTCAGCCGCTTCTGGCCGTCCATGCCGACGTCGGGGATGATCAGATGACGGCTGTAGCGGCGGACCTCGTCGATCGACAGGTCGGCGGCTGGCTCCACCAGCGGTGGCAGGGACACGCTTGCTCCTTGAGGTCGCGGACAGCGGCCCCGCGGGGCCGGCGTTCGTGCGGACAACAGCGTGACAGGCCCGCGTAATCCCGTGACCCTCACCCCGGCGTCGTCGTCCTCCGGCCGCGGGGTGCAGCGCCCCGTGGAGGGCGCCGGCAGACGTCCCTCCCCGCGCCCGGTGGGGTCAGGGGAACGGCCAGGCGTTCCGGGTGCAGCCCTCGAGCCCGAGCGTCTGCTGCTGCATCACCGGCGCGAGCTGACCGGCGCCCGGGCAGTCCTCGTGCCCGTTGCCCAGCGCGTGACCGACCTCGTGGTTCACCACGTAGAGCCGGTAGGTCGCGATGTCTCCCCCGTAGTGCGGCACCGCGGTGGCCCATCGGGCCAGGTTGATGACCGCCCGCTCCCCGTAGCGGCAGGAGGTGTAGCCGCCGGTGCCCACGCCCGGGCAGTACCGCTCCATGCTGCCGGGGCTGACCAGGCTGACCCGGAACTCGTACTCCTCGGACGCGGCCTCGGCGGCGCCGACCCGCTGGAAGGACATCCGGCCGCCGTTGCCCCAGGACCGGGGGTCCGAGAGGGTCGCGGTGACGGCCTCGGCGAAGGCAGCGCCGTCCACGCTGATGCCGTCCTCCACCTCGACGACGAAGCGCTGCAGGGGGCCGGTGCCGTGGACCTCCGAGCTCCCGTCGACGATCGACAGCGATCCGGATCCCTGCCGGACGTAGTCCTCGACGGCGGCGGCCGGCGCGGTCTCGGTGGGTCCGGCGTCGCCCTGCGCAGGCGGGGTGGCAGCCGGCGGCGCCGTCGTCGTCGGCACCGCCGTCGGGGCAGTGAGCGCCCTGCTCGTTGCCGGCGCACTGCCGGGCGGGTGGACGGCCAGGTCGACGAGGACGACCAGCGTCGCCACCGCGAGGAACGGAATGGCATACGCCCGCCAGCCGTAGCGGTGGGCGAAGCGGCGGAGCCGGCTGCCGCCGCGCTCCGGGGCGCGCTCGTGACCCGGCACCCGAGGATCGAGGCGGGCCGCCAGCGGTCCTGGACGCGCCGGAGGACGACCGTCGGTCAGACGTCCACCCACCGGCCCTCCAGCCTGCCGTCGATCGCGGTCCTCGGCCTCAGCGTCTCACGCCGGCCGGCGCGCCTCGTACAGCCGACGGGTCGGCCACGTCCCGCGCGGCGGGCAGGCCCTCGACGAGGCCGAGCACCGCGCGCGCCGTCACCTCGGCCGCCTCCAGCATCGCCACGTGGCCCACGCCGTCGAGCACCCGAAGGCGCGCGCCCGGGATCGCGGCGGCGAGTCGTGGAGCCAGCGCCGGATCGACGAGGCGGTCCCGGCTGCCCCAGAGCACCAGCGCCGGCATCCGCAGGCTGCGGGCGGCCCGCCAGGCGTTGGCCCGGCCGACCCGCAGGTAGGAGGTGATGAGCCCGCGCATGCTGCGGGCCAGCGCACGGTCGGCCCACGGCAGACCGGCCCGCTCCCGCATCTCCTGCGCGGCCTGCTCGATCCGCTCGGCGGGCACGTTCGACGGATCGCCGAAACACATCCGGACGACGGCGCGCACGCTCTCCTCGGGACGGACCCCGGCCAGCCGGCGCTCGGCCAGCGTGGGGATGCCCGGCACCAGGAGCAGCAGCAGCGCCCGGCTGAACGCCGGCGGCACCCGGTAGACCGGCATGGCCGGGGAGATCAGCGTCAGCGTCGCGACGAGGTCGGGCCGCCGGGCGGCGACGAGGAGGCTGACCAGGCCACCCAGGGAGTTCCCCACCAGGTGCACCGGCCGCCCGGCGCCCTCGCCCGGCTGGGCCGCCACGTGCTCGAGCACGTCCACCACCGCGCGCACGTGCTCCCGCACCGAGTAGCGGCTCCCCCGTGGGGGCCGGGAACGGCCGAACCCCGGCAGGTCGACAGCCCAGCCCTCGAAGCGGACGGCGAGCAGCGCCGCGAGATCGGTCCAGTTGGTCGACGCGCCGCCGAGCCCGTGGACGTACAGGGCGCGCTCACGCGGGGCCGCACCGGACGCGGCGTGGCCCACCGGGCCGGTCCAGGGCGTGTGGCGCACGACCACCGACCCACCGCGCACGGGGACGTCCTCCTGCGGCCACGGAGGAAGGACGCCGGTCAGGGACGGCAGCGGGGTCGCGGAGAGTTCGGCGTCGGACATCGGCCTCGACGGTAACGCCGGCCGGCGCAGCCCGTGCGCGGGCCGACCCATCGGTAACATCTGCCTGCCATGCAGCCCACACGCCCCGCCGCCCCCAACCGGCGCACCTCCCGCCTGCCGCGGAGTGCGCGACGGCTGCAGTTGCTGCGCGCGGCACAGGACGTCTTCGTCGCCCAGGGCTTCCACGCTGCGGCCATGGACGACATCGCCGACCGCGCCGGGGTGAGCAAGCCCGTGCTGTACCAGCACTTCCCGGGCAAGCGGGAGCTGTACCTGGCGCTCCTCGAGGAGCACGTCTCCGAGCTCGCCGACCGGGTCGGTGAGGCGATGGGCGGCACCGCCGACAACCATGCGCGGGTCGACGCCGCCGTGGGCGCCTACTTCGACTTCATCGACGCCGACGGCGAGGCGTTCCGGCTGGTGTTCGAGTCCGATCTGCGCAACGACGCCGACGTCCGGGCGATCGTCGACCGGGGCAGCCGGGTGTCGGTGGAGGCCATCGCGGAGATCATCGCCGCCGACACCGGTGCCGACCGCGAGCGGGCCCTGCTGCTCGCCTCGGGCCTGGCCGGGCTGGCCGAGATCAGCGCCCGCTGGTGGCTGCCGCGCAAGGGAACGGTGTCCCGCGACGAGGCCGTGGCCCTGATGTCGGCCCTCGCCTGGCGCGGCATCTCCGGCTTTCCCCGCATCGACGAGGGCCCGTCCGGAGGCTCGGCCCGAGCGGGCGAGGGTTGAGCGGGACGGCGTCCTCCCCCGTTCGCTGAGGGCGCACCCGCTCGACCGGTGCCCGCGTCGGCGGCTGGACTAGCGTGGGGACAGTCGCGCGAACCGAGGAGGCATCGCCCACGTGGAAGTCAAGATCGGCGTCCAGCACTCGCCCCGGGAGCTGGTCATCGACAGCCCCAAGACCCCTGACGAGATCGCGACCGAGGTGGCCAAGGCCATGTCGGGCTCGACCAAGGACGGCCTGCTCACGCTGGTCGACGAGCGGGGACGCAAACTCCTCGTCCCCGTCGACCGCATCACCTACGTGGAGATCGCTCAGGCCGATCAGCGCCGCGTGGGCTTCATCGCCGGCGCCGCCGGGGCCTGACCGGACACCCCGGGGGCACGCCACCGGGGGACGGACGAGGTGCCGCCGGGCGCCGTCGCACGAACGGCACCACCTGAGCCAGGGCTCTCCGAGAGGGGCGCTCCCGCGACCGCGGGGGCGCCCCTCTCGCGTGCCTCGGGGCGGGTGGGGCACGTGGGGCGATGCCCGTCGGCAGATCGTGACTCGACTCACCGGCGGCCCCGCCGAGCCGATACAGCGGTCACCGCGTCCACCGTGATCCTGGAGTCCCCCGTGACCATCAAGACCCGCCTCGTGGTGAGCACCGTGGCCGTCCTGGCCCTGGCCCTCGCCGGCCTGGCCACCGTCGTGAGCCTGCTGTCGATCGGGCACTCCCGGGAGGACGGGCTGAGCTACGCGCAGAGCCTCGCGGCCGCCGAGGCCGAGGAGGTGGAGGGCGATCTCCAGCGGCAGCTGGGAACGGCGAACACCCTCGCCGACCACCTGAGCGCGATGGTCGCGACCCGGCAGGCGAACCGGTCGTTGGCGGACGTGATGGAGCGGACCACGCTCGAGGCCGATCCCACGCTGCTGGGCATCTGGTCGGTCTTCGAGCCCAACGCCTTCGACGGCCTGGACAGCCGCTTCGTCGGCCATCCGACCTCCGACGCCACCGGCCGCTACCTCTCCTACTGGTACCGCGACGGCGCCTCGGTCGACGTCGCGCCGATCGAGGGGTACGAGGAGCCCGGGGTGGGCGACTTCTACCTGCTCGCCCGCGACGGCGGCATCGACGTCGCCACGGAGCCCTACGGCTACGAGGTCGCCGGCGAGGAGGTGCTGATGACGTCGCTGACCTCGCCGGTGCGGGTGCTCGACCGGATCGTCGGCGTGGCCGGGGTCGACGTCCCGCTGTCGTCCGTGCAGGAGCGCGTCTCCGCCGTCCGCCCCTACGAGGTGGGGCGCGCGGCCCTGGTCTCCACCGGCGGCACCGTCGTGGCCAGCAACCGGTCCGGCGACCAGGTCGGGGCTGCTCCCCACGGGGCCGCGGCCGCGGCCGCCGAGCGGGCCGTCGCCTCGGGCGACGGCGTCCGCCGCACCGTGGACGGCGCCGACGGCCCCACGGTGGTCGTGGCGACGCCGGTGACCGTCGCCGAGGGGCAGCAGTGGGCGCTGGTCGTGGAGATCCCGGAGAGCGCGATCCTGGCCGACGCCTACTCGCTGCGCACCATGATCCTGGCCGGTGCCCTCGGGACGATGCTCGTGGCCGGGCTCGCGGTCCTGGTCGTGGCCCGGCGGGTCGTGGCACCGCTGGATGCGCTGCGCGGCCGGATGGAGGAGATCGCCGACGGCGACGGCGACCTCACCGCGCGGGTCGACGAGTCCCGCCGGGACGAGATCGGCCGGCTGGGCGCCGCCTTCAACCGCTTCGTGGCCAAGGTGGCCGACACCGTCTCCGGGATCGGCCGTGCGTCGGGCTCCCTCACCGAGGTGTCGGCCGGGCTGTCCGGCGTGTCCTTCCGCCTGGCCGAGTCGGTGGAGCAGACCGCCGCGCAGGCGCAGCAGGTGTCGGTCGGCGCCGAGCGGGTGTCGCGCAACGTGCAGGCCGTGGCCGCCGGCGCCGAGGAGATGGGCGCGAGCATCCGGGAGATCGCGACGAACGCGAACGAGGCCGCCCGGATCGCCGGGGAGGCGGTCACCATCGCCCAGCACACCAACACCACCGTGAGCAAGCTGGGCGACAGCTCCCGGGCCATCGGCGAGGTCGTCAAGGTGATCACCTCGATCGCGGAGCAGACGAACCTCCTGGCCTTGAACGCCACCATCGAGGCCGCCCGCGCCGGGGAGGCCGGCAAGGGCTTCGCCGTCGTCGCGAACGAGGTGAAGGAGCTGGCCCAGGAGACGGCCAAGGCCACCGAGGACATCTCCCGCCGGGTGGAGGCGATCCAGGAGGACACGACCGGAGCGGTGGCCGCGATCGCCCGCATCGACGAGGTGATCTCGCAGATCAGCGACTACCAGACCACGATCGCCAGCGCCGTCGAGGAGCAGACGGCGACCACCAACGAGATGTCGCGCGGAGTCAGCGAGGCGGCGCAGGGCACCGGGTCGATCGCCGCCTCCGTGGGAACCATCTCCACGGTCAGCTCGGACACCGGCGCCGACGCGGCCACCGCACGGGCGGCCGCGGAGCGGCTCGTCGCGGTCACCGCGGAGCTCTCCGGCCTGGTCGCCCGCTTCAGGACCGGTACGACCGCCGGCCGGCCGTAGCGCTGCCGCCGTCCCGAGGCCGGCGTCTCAGGGGTTGAGTCCCAGCGCCTTCATCCGCTCGGTGTGCGCCAGGGTGATGCGCTCGACGAGCCGGCCGATCCCCCACAGGTCCCCCGTGCCGGACACGATGAGCGCGGTCAGCCCGTCGTTCTCCGCGATGACCGCCTGGGAGCGGGTCATGGCCTCCCCCACCAGCCGGCGGCCCCACAGCGCCAGGCGGCCGGCCACCGTGCGGTCCGCGGCGATCGCCGCGCGCACCTCCCGGACGGCGAAGTCGGCGTACCCGGTGTCGGCCAGCACCTCCAGCACCAGCCCCCGATCCGGCTCGGCCAGGAAGCCGGCGATCTCCCGGTAGAAGTCGGTGGCCAGGCCGTCGCCCACGTAGGCCTTGACCAGCCCCTCCAGCCAGGTGCTGGGCCGGGTGCTCTCGTGGAAGGTGTCGAGCGCGGAGACGAACGGCGCCATGGCCTCGGCGGGGTCGACGCCGAGCTCGGTCAGCCGTGCGGTCAGCCGCCCGTGGTGGGCGATCTCGGCGGCTGCCATGCGCGCCAGCGCCGCTCGGCCGGCGAGCGTCGGGGCCAGCCGCGCGTCCTCGGCCAGCCGGTCGAAGGCGGTCAGCTCGGCATAGGCGAGCGCGCCCAGCAGGTCGGCGACGGGAGTCCTCTCGACCGGGAGCACGGCAACTCCTGACGCTCGGCGGCGGAGTCGGCCTGCCCCGCACGAATGACCCATCCAACAGGAGTGGACGCGGCGCCGAGGGACGAACCGGCCCCCGCGCTAGCATGGGAGCCGGCGAGCCCTCGGGCGCGCTCGTGTATCTGTGCGCTGACAACCGCTGGACGACGCCCCCTGGCCGTCTCCCGGACGTGTTCGACGCCCGGTCCTGCTGGCCGCGTCGGCGCTGGAACTCATCCCGCGACATCCGACCGCGGACGGATCCGCGGCGGCACCGCCGCCGGAGCCCGTCCCCAGCTGACCAGAGGCGAGAGCTTGACCTCCACCGACACGAACGACACCGACGACACCACCGCCACCACCGACGCCCCCGCGGCGGAGCTGGACCACGCCGAGACCGGCGCGCCCGCCCCCGAGGAGATCGAGCAGGCCGTCGAGGAGCTCGGCGGCGCTCCCGTGGCCGCGGACAGCCCCCTGTTCAGCGACTTCGACGTGCACCCCGACATCATCGCGGCGCTGGCCGAGGTGGGCATCCACCGCACCTTCGCCATCCAGGAGCTCACGCTTCCGCTGGCGCTCGCCGGCAACGACCTCATCGGCCAGGCCCGCACCGGCACCGGCAAGACCCTCGGCTTCGGCGTTCCGCTGCTGGAGCGGGTCACCCCGCCGGCCGAGGGTGGCGACGGCGTGCCCCAGGCGCTCGTCGTCGTCCCGACCCGTGAGCTGTGCGTGCAGGTCTCCCGCGACCTCGCCGCCGCGGGCGCCAAGCGCGGCATCCGGGTCCACGCCATCTACGGCGGCCGCGCGTTCGAGCCGCAGGTCCAGGCGCTGCAGACCGGCGTCGAGGTCGTCGTCGGCACGCCGGGGCGACTGCTCGACCTGGCCCAGCGGGGCGACCTGATCCTCGGCAAGGTCAAGGTGCTCGTCCTCGACGAGGCCGACGAGATGCTCGACCTGGGCTTCCTGCCCGACATCGAGCGGATCCTCGCGATGGTCCCCGAGAAGCGGCAGACCATGCTGTTCTCCGCCACGATGCCCGGCCCGATCGTGACCCTGTCCCGGTCGTTCATGACCCAGCCCACGCACATCCGGGCCCACGGGAACGACGAGGGCTCGACGGTCCCCCAGACCACCCAGTACATCTACCGGGCGCACAACCTGGACAAGCCGGAGCTGCTCTCACGGGTCCTGCAGTCGCGCGACCGCGGGCTGGTCATGGTCTTCTGCCGCACCAAGCGGACCGCGCAGAAGGTCGCCGACGAGCTGGTCGACCGCGGGTTCGCCGCGGCCGCGGTGCACGGGGACCTCGGCCAGGGCGCGCGCGAGCAGGCGCTGCGCGCCTTCCGCAGCGGCAAGGTCGACGTCCTGGTCGCCACCGACGTCGCCGCCCGCGGCATCGACGTCACCGGCGTCAGCCACGTCGTGAACTACCAGTGCCCCGAGGACGAGAAGACCTACGTGCACCGGATCGGCCGCACCGG
>DASPIH010000010.1:0-18826 GCA_035629195.1 Blastococcus sp.
GGGGCCGCCTGGGACGGCCCGCGATGCCGACCCGTACCGGGCCGCCGACCGTGGCGGGCCGCTGGTCCCGGCTGCCCGAGCGCGAGGCCAACAGCACCGTGCGGACGACGGCGCGGGCGGAGGCGCTGCTCGAGCGGCACGGCGTCCTGACCCGCGGCGCGGTGATGGCCGAGCAGGTCCCCGGGGGCTTCTCGGCGGTCTACCCGGTCCTGCGGGCGTTCGAGGAGAACGGGCGGGCGCGCCGCGGCTACTTCGTCGAGACCCTCGGCGCGGCCCAGTTCGGCACCCCCGGATCGGTGGACCGGCTGCGCAGCTTCGCCACTCCCGACCGCGTTCCGGCCGGCGCTGTGGTCCTCGCCGCGACCGACCCGGCCAACGTCTACGGCGCCGCTCTTCCCTGGCCGGAGCGCGCGGGAGCGGCCGACGGCGACGCGGTCGATCTCGGCGAGGGCACCGGCGGCTCCCGGAAGGCCGGTCACCGGGCCGGCCGCAAGGCCGGGGCACTGGTCGTCCTGGTCGACGGGGAGCTGGTGCTCTACGTGGAGCGGGGCGGCAAGTCGCTGCTGTCCTGGACCGAGGACGAGCAGGTGCTCAAGGAGGCGGCCACGGCGCTGTCCGGAGCCGTCTCGGCGGGGGCGCTGGGGCGCATGGTCGTGCAGAAGGCCGACGGAGCCTCCGTGCACGAGTCCACACCGCTGTCGGCCGCCCTCCAGGCCGCCGGCTTCGCCGCCACTCCCCGAGGGCTGCGCCTACGCGCCTGAAGCGGTCAGGCCGGTTGCGCCGCCGGCATGTGCCGGTGCCCGGGGAAGACCCACAGCCGCAGCGCGACGAAGCGGACCAGCCCGACCGCACCGGTGACACAGGCGATGAGCAGCAGATCGGACCACCAGGCGCTGCCGAACACGCCGTCGAGGGCGGCAAGGGCGGCGCTGGTGGCCAGCAGACCGATCGCAGCCAGGCCGCCACCCTCCATCTGCGCGCTCAGCCAGCTGACCCGCTGCCCGGCGTGGAAGGTCAGCCGCCGGTGCAGCTCGTTGGCCAGCATCGTGGACGCCACGTTGCCCACCAGGTTGGCCGGCTGCTGTCCGACCGGGCTCAGGGCCAGATACAGGCCGAAGTAGACGGCAGTGCTCAGCACGCCGACGAACACGAACCTGAGGAACTGGGCGGACGCGTCGTCCGCGTGCAGCCGCGCCCGCGTGCCGCACAGCGAGATCTGCCACGGCTTCAACCGGCCGGCACACGGCACGCACGGGGCGACGGTGGACATGCCCAACGGTAAGCGGCGCCGATCGCGTCCGGCCACCTCGGGTCGAGTCGTCATCGCGACGGCCTCAGCCAACGGGCGAACCAGCGGGTGAGCAGCGGCATCGCGACGTGGCCGAGCAGCAGCACGACGACGACCGCCGACAGCAGCAGCCGGGCCTCGACCGGCCACCCGGCGAGGTGCGGGGTGACCAGCAGCTGGAACAGCGAGGTGATCGCGAAGACCGCTCCGATGGTCAGCACGGTCAGCCGCCAGCGCGGGCCAGGCGTGGCCGGGCGGGTGAAGAAGCTCTCCAGGCCGGTGACGCGGGCGTAGCGCTCGTCCTCGACGATGTCGCGCAGCTGCTCGAGGAACGCCCGCCGCTGCGGTGACCGCTCCCAGACGGCCAGGGATGCGTCGTCGCCGAACCGGTAGACCAGGTGGTACTCCGAGCTGCCCGGCCCAGGGCGGAGCAGGGTGGCACCGAGGTTGCCCGGGAACGTCGACGCCACGCGCAGGATCGAGGTGGCCTCCCGCTCGAAGAGCTCGCGCCGCTCCGGGCGCACCACTCGGGCGACCGTCACCGTCACCGGCTCGGCGTTCGGTGCGGGGGTCGCGTCACCGAGGCGGGTACGACGACGCAGCGGAACGCTCACGGAACGGGTTAGCGCCCGGGTGCGCCGTCCTCATCCCGGTTGTCAGCGGTCTCACACCCCCGAGCAGGCTCGATCCGGCCCGGGGACACTCGGTGCGTGCCCGAAGGAGACACGGTGTGGCTGGCCGCCCAGCGGATGAACACCGCGCTGGCCGGCGCGACACTGCGGCGTGGTGAGTTCCGCCTCCCCCAGCTGGCGGCGCTCGACCTCACCGGCGCGGTGGTCCGCGAGGTGGTGCCCCGCGGCAAGCACATGCTCACCCGGCTGGCCGACGGTCGCACGCTGCGCACCCACTTCCGCATGGACGGCAGCTGGCACATCTACCGACCGGGAGGCCGGTGGAGGGGCGGACCGGCGTACGACGTCCGCGTCGTCCTGGCCACCGACGAGTGGGAGTGCGTCGGTTACCGGTTGCACGACGTGGAGATCGTGCCGACGTCGCAGGAGGACCGGCTGGTCGGGCACCTCGGCCCCGACATCCTGGGGCCGGACTGGGACCTCGGCGAGGTGCTGCGGCGGCTGCGCTCGAAGCCCGACGAGCAGGTGGGGGTGGCCATCCTCGACCAGCGCAACCTGGCAGGCATCGGCAACCTCTACAAGGTGGAGGCGCTGTTCCTCACCGGCGTGCACCCGTGGGCGCGGGTGGCCGACGTCGACGACCGGCTGGAGCCCCTGGTGGACCGGGCCCAGCGGCTGATGCGCGCCAACCTGCACCACCCCGAGCAGAGCACCACCGGTGATCTCCGCCGGGGCCAGGACCACTGGGTCTACGGGCGGAAGGGCAAGCCCTGCCGGCGGTGCAGAACGCCGATCCTCATGGGCGACCAGGGGCCGCACCTCCAGGAGCGGGTCACCTACTGGTGCCCCCGGTGCCAGGCCGCCCGCTCCCCCATCGCCCCCACGGCGCGCACCGGCGAACCGGGCCGCCCTCCGCCGATCGCCACCCCCGGCTGAGGTGGGGCCCTGGACGGGGCCCACCTCCGGGCGGCCCCGTCCAGGCACCCACCCAGGGCTCGCGAGAGGGAGGGAGGACGACGTCCTCCCTCTACTGCTGCTGGGGCCGCTCGGCCGGCTGGCCCTCGGGCTGGGCGGCGGACTGCACCGACGACGTGCCCGGCCCGATCGCTCCTGCGGCGCCGGCGCCCTCGACGGCAGGAGCGCCGCCGCCCATGGAGGCGCGGATCTGGTCCAGCCGCGACGCGCCGGCGACGTCCAGGGTCGCCTTCTGCACCTCGAGCATCCGGCCCTCCACCGAGGACTGCGCCAGCTCGGCCTGACCGAGGGCGTTGGCGTACCGCGCCTCGATCTTGTCCCGCACCTCGGACAGGGACGGCGTGTTGCCCGGCGCGGACAGCTCGTTGACCTGCCGCATCGACTCGGCGACGTGCTCCTGCATCTTCGCCTGCTCGAGCTGGCTCATCAGCTTGGTGCGCTCGGCGAGCGTCGTCTGCAGCCGCATGCGCGACTGCTCGACGGCTCCGCGTGCCTGCACGGCGGCCTGCAGCGCCTCGTCGTGGCTGCGCTTGAGGTCCTCCATCGCCTGCTCGGCGGCCACCAGCTGGGTGGCGAAGGCCTGCGCGGCCTGCTCGTACTCCGCGGCCTTGGCGGCGTCGCCCTTGCCACGGGTCTGGTCGGCCAGCACCAGCGCCTGGCGGGCGGAGGACTGCAGCTTCTCGACCTCGCCGAGCTGGCGGTTCAGCCGCATCTCCAGCTGGCGCTGGTTGCCCAGCACCGCGGCCGCCTGGTTGGCCAGGGACTGGTGGCGGGACTGCTCCGCCTCGATGGCCTGGGCGATCTGGATCTTCGGGTCGGCACGCTGGTCGATCTGCGCGTTGGCCGACGCGGTCAGGTACTTCCACATCTTCACGAACGGGTTGGGCATGGGGGTCGGTCCTCCTGCTCCGGCACGGCGGCCGGCCCGGCGATGTTCGTCGTCGCCCATCGTCCCAGGTGATCGCCGTGGGCAGCCAACGCAGGCGCGCCGGACCGCCGCTAGGGTTCCTCGCGTGCAGCCCGGAAGCCCGATCCTGTGCGTCCTCGGTGAGCTGGTCGTCGACCTGCTGCCCGTTCCGGAGGCAGGTGCCGGCCCGGAGGGCACGGCTCCGCAGTACGTGGCCCGCCCGGGCGGGAACGCGCTGAACGTCGCCGTGGCGGCCGGCCGGCTCGAGGCGCCGGTACGGCTGCTGGCCCGCCTGGGCACCGGGCCGCTGGCGGCCAACCTCCGCCGGCACGCCGAGCTCGCCGGGGTCGACACCGCCGGATTCGTCGACGCCGCGGAACCGGTGAGCCTGGCCGTGGTGGGCGTGGACGAGTCCGGTGCGCCCGACTACGGCTTCCACGTGCTGGGCGCCGCCGACTGGCAGTGGACCGACGACGAGCTGGCCCGGGTGCTGCCGGAGCACGTCGGGGCGCTGCACGTCGGCTCGATCTCCAGCTGGACCGAACCCGGCAGCACCGCGATCGCCGGCCTCGTCGAGCGGCTGGCCGGCGGCGTGCTGGTCAGCGTCGACCCCAACATCCGGCCGATGCTCGCCGACGGGCCGGTCGGCGCCGGCCTGGGGAACGACCGCGCCGCGGTGACCCGTCGCCTGGAGGCACTCGTCTCCCGCGCCGACGTGGTCAAGGTGAGTGCCGAGGACCTCGCCTGGCTGGAGCCGGACGCCACCGACCTGGACGACGCAGCGCGACGCTGGGCCCTGCGCGGACCGGCCCTCGTGGTGCTCACCGACGGCGGTGCGCCGCTGCGGATCGCCCGGCCGGGCGCCCCGGTGCTGCGCCGGGAGATCCCGCGGGTCGACGTCGTCGACACCGTCGGTGCCGGCGACTCGCTGGCGGCGGGGCTGCTGACCGGCCTGCTCGGGGCCGGCATCACCGATCGCGCCACGCTGCAGGCGGCCTCCGACGAGCAGCTGCTGCACCTGGTCGACGACGCCGCGCTGGTGGCCGCGCTGAACTGCACGCGGGTGGGCGCCGACCCGCCGACCCGCGCGGAGCTCGCTGCCGCGCAGCAGCGGCGGTGAGCTCCGACGATCCGCGGCTGGTCGGCTTCCACGAGTTGTCCGCGGGCGCGCTCCTGGGCCGGCTGCTCGCCCGGCGGGCGGAGTTCTGGTCCGGCAGTGCTCTGACGGACGCCGCCGTGCTCGCCCTCCACGACCCCGTCTTCTTCCACCAGCTCGGAGGCTTCGGGGCGGTCGCGCTTCCCGCGGACGGCGAGGACGCCGCCTACCTGCTCGGGGTCGTGAGCGCCGACCGGCTCGCCGTGGTGCACGCCGTCGCGGTGCACCCACGCTGGCGGCGCCAGGGCCTGGCGCGCCGTCTCCTCGAACGGTTCGCCGGGCTGGCCGCGGACGTGGGTGCGCGGGCGGTCCAGGACGTCGCGCTCCCGGCCGACGCGGGCGCCACCGCGCTCGCCGAGCACCTGGGGGCACGAACGGCCCCCTCCCCCGCGCACGCCGGACCCGGCGCCGACCGGGTGGTGTTCACGCGAGCGCTACCGCCGGCCTGAACGATCGGCTCCACGGGACGCGGCGGGAGCCCGCGCCGTCAGGCGGCGAGCGACACCGCGTCGCCGCGGGAACGCGACGTCCGGCCCTGCGCACCGGCACCCACGAGCGCGAGGGCCGGCTCGGCGGCACCCTGCTCGGCCATGACCGGCTCGGAATCGTGGGTCTCGGCGGCGGCACCCAGCGGGCGGACGTCCGCACCGGACGAGGCGCCCCGCAGCTCGAGGCTCACCTCGGCGAGCAGGTCGGCGAGTTCCACCTCCAGGGCGTCGCAGATCGAGGCCAGGAGCTCCGAGGAGGCCTCCTTCTGCCCGCGCTCGACCTCGGAGAGGTAGCCGAGGCTGACCCGGGCGGCGCCGGAGACGTCGCGCAACGTGCGGTGCTGACGCAGCCGGTGGCCGCGCAGCGTGTTCCCGAGCTGGGTGCGCAGCAGCGTCATGGCCGTCTCCTGTCCTGCCTTCGGGGAAGCGGCGGTGCCGTGAGGCACCGTGCGCTCACGGTACGCGGCGGATGCCCCCGCAGCCCACCGACGGGCCCGAGTCCGCTCATGGCGTAACGCCTGGTCCGCGTGCGGGCTTCCCTCCCGGCGTCTCGGCGAGCCGGTCGAGCAGCGCCTCGACGGCGGCAGTGACCGACGCGCCGCGGACCTCGCCGCGGTCGCCGGGCAGGTCCAGCTCGGCGACGTCGGTGCGCGTGCCGTCGGAGACGCCCACGTAGACCCGTCCCGGCGCGTGGCCGTCGACCGGGTCCGGGCCGGCCACGCCGGTCAGCCCGACGCCCCAGGTGGCCCGGCAGCGGACCCGGACCCCCTCGGCGAGCGACCGTGCCGTCTCCGGCGCGACCGGGCCGTGCGCGGACAGCAGGTCCTGGGGCACGTCGGCCAACGCCGCCTTGAGATCGGTCGCGTACACCACCACCCCACCGCGCAGCGTGGCGCTGGCGCCCGGTACCGCGGCGAGAGCCGCGCAGAACAGCCCCGCGGTCAGCGACTCGGCAGCGGCCACCGTCTCGCCGCGCGCCAGCAGGGCGCGGTGCAGCCGGACGACCGGCTCGGAGGCGGCGGGAACGGCGGTCACGACATCGGGACAGCGCTCAGGCGGCGGTGTCGGTGCGGGTGCCGGCGGCACCCGTCGCCCCGGTGGCCCGGCGGTCCGCCGCGGCCTGGACGGCGCGGGCGCTCGTCCGGCGCAGGCGCAGCGCCCGGTAGACGTAGTCCAGCCCCGTCACGACCGTCAGCAGGACGGCCGCGGCCATCACCCACCAGCGGGCCGAGGCGAGCGCTCCGGTGAGCGGCAGGATGTAGAGGGCGATGGCGACCGACTGCGCCACGGTCTTCGCCTTGCCTCCACGGCTCGCGGCGATCACGCCGTGGCGGATGACCCAGAAGCGCAGCAGGGTCACCCCGACCTCGCGGGCGAGGATCACCACGGTCACCCACCAGGGCAGCGACCCGAGGATGGAGAGGGCGACGAGCGCGGTTCCGGTGAGCGCCTTGTCGGCGATCGGGTCGGCGAGCTTGCCGAACTCCGTGACCTGCCCGGTACGCCGCGCGATCTGGCCGTCGTACCAGTCGGTGATGATCGCCAGCACGAAGGCCACCGTCGCCCAGTACCGCCCGGCGTCGTCCGCCCCGGAGTCCTGCAGCAGCAGCACCGCGAAGACGGGGACCGCGAGCAGCCGCAGCACGGTCAGGGCGTTGGGGAGGTTGACCAGCTTCGCCGACTGCGGCGGTGTCGCGGCCGGCTCCGGGGCGACGTCGGTCACCGGCCTCACCCTCCGGCCGGTGTCACGGCGGGCACGAGCACGCGCGCCACCAGGTCGATGCCCTCGGTCCCGACGACCTCGGCCGCGACCAGCTGCCCGGCGACCGCACCGTCCGGGACGCCGCTGACCGTGGTGGTGCCGTCCGCGTCGGGGTCCTGGTGGGCGGCGTGCCCGCCCCACGTACCCGGCCCCTCGTCGGCGGAGAGGTCCTCGGTGAGCAGGACCTCGACCCGCTCGCCGATCCGGTCCTCGGCACGCTGCGCCGTGAGCTCCTCGACGAGGTCGGTGATCCGCCGGACGCGCGCGTCGATGACGCCCTGGGGGAGCTTGCCGGGCAGCCGCATCGCCTCGGTGCCCTCCTCGTCGGAGTAGCCGAACACACCGACCGCGTCCAGGCGGCCCTCGGTGAGGAAGCGCTCGAGCTCTGCGACGTCCTCCTCCGTCTCCCCCGGGAACCCGAGGATGACGTTCGTGCGGAACCCTGCGCCCGGTGCAAGGCTACGGGCGCGCTCGATGGTCCGCAGGAAGTCGTCGGTGCCGCCGAACCGGCGCATGCGGCGCAGGAGCGTCGGCGACGAGTGCTGGAAGGACAGGTCGAAGTACGGCGCGACGACCCCGTCGTGCCCGCCCGCGCCGGCGATGAGCTCCAGCAGGCCCGGGCGCAGCTCCGCCGGCTGCAGGTAGGCCACCCGCACCCGGACGATGCCCTCGATCGCGGCCAGATCCAGGAGCAGCTTCTCCAGCGACCGCAGGTCGCCGAGGTCCTTGCCGTAGGAGGTCGAGTTCTCGCTGACCAGCACCAGCTCGGTCACGCCCTGCGAGGCCAGCCACTGCGCCTCGGAGACCACCTCGGCCGGCGGCCGGGAGACGAAGGCGCCCCGGAACGTGGGGATGGCGCAGAACGCGCAGCGCCGGTCGCACCCCGAGGCCAGCTTCAGCGCCGCCGAGGGGCCGGAGGTCAGGCGCTTGCGGCGCAGCCAGCCGTGGCCGGGGATCGCGGGGGATTCCGACGCCGACACCGCGGCGGTCCGCTGGACCGGGCTGATCGGCAGGAGCGTGCGGCGGTCACGCGGGGTGTGCGGCACCAGCGGGCGGCCGGTCAGGACGTCGTCCAGGCGGTCGCCGATGTCGGCGTAGTCGTCGAAGCCGAGGACGGTGGCCTCGGGCAGCGCCCCGGCCAGCTCCGAGCCGTAGCGCTCGGCCATGCACCCGACGGCGACGACGGAGGCGCCCGAGTCGGTCGCGGCCAGGATCGCGTCGACCGAGTCCTTCTTCGCCGTCTCGATGAAGCCGCAGGTGTTGACCAGGACGGCGTCGGCGCCCTCGGCGTCGTCGACCAGGCGGTAGCCCTCGGCGGCCAGCCGGCCGGCCAGCTCCTCCGAGTCGACCTCGTTGCGGGCGCAACCGAGCGTCACCAGCGCCACGGTCCGGGCAGGGCTGGGCGCAGGTGTCACGGCGTCATGGTAGTCGCCGATCCGACCCTCCCGGGATGATCAGCGTGAGCGCTGCCTCACGAGGCCGCGCCGCCACGAAGGGTGAACAGCGTCGCCTCCAGCTCGTCGGGCTTGATCAGCACGTCGCGGGCCTTCGAGCCCTCCGACGGGCCGACGATGCCGCGGCTCTCCATGAGGTCCATGAGCCGGCCCGCCTTGGCGAAGCCGACCCGCAGCTTGCGCTGCAGCATCGACGTCGAGCCGAACTGGCTGGTGACGATCAGCTCGACCGCCTGCACGAGCAGGTCGAGATCGCCGCCGATGTCCTCGTCGATCTCCTTCTGCTCTCCGGCACCGGACCCGGCGGAGAAGACCTCCTCGCGGTACTCCGGCTCGGCCTGGCGCTTGGTGAACTCGACGACCGCCTCGATCTCGGCGTCGGTGACGAAGGCCCCCTGCACACGCATCGGCTTGCCGGCGCCGATGGGCATGAACAGCGCGTCACCCATGCCGATGAGCTTCTCCGCGCCCGGCTGGTCCAGGATGACCCGGCTGTCGGTGAGGCTGGAGGTCGAGAACGCCAGCCGCGACGGCACGTTCGCCTTGATCAGACCGGTGACGACGTCGACCGACGGCCGCTGCGTGGCCAGGATCAGGTGGATGCCGGCGGCGCGGGCCTTCTGGGTGATCCGGACGATGTGCTCCTCGACGTCGCGTGGAGCCACCATCATCAGGTCGGCGAGCTCGTCGACGATCGCCAGGATGTACGGGTAGGGCCGGTAGACCCGCTCGCTGCCGGGGGGCGGGGTGATCTCGCCCTTCTCCACCTTGCGGTTGAAGTCGTCGATGTGCCGCACACCCGTGGACTTCATGTCCTGGTAGCGCTGCTCCATCTCCTCGACCAGCCAGGCCAGCGCGGTGGCGGCCTTCTTGGGGTCGGTGATGATCGGCGTGATGAGGTGCGGGATGCCGTCGTAGGGCGTCAGCTCGACCATCTTCGGGTCGACCAGGATCATCCGCAGCTGGTCGGGCGTCGCGCGCAGCAGCAGCGAGGTCAGGATCGAGTTGACGCAGCTCGACTTCCCGGCACCGGTGGCACCGGCGACCAGCAGGTGGGGCATCTTCGCCAGGTTGGCGCAGACGAAGCCGCCCTCGATGTCCTTGCCGAGTCCGACCAGCATCGGGTGCGGGTCCTGCTTGGCCGCCTGCGAGCGCAGGACGTCGCCGAGGCTGACCTTCTCGCGATCGGTGTTGGGCACCTCGATGCCGACGGCGGACTTGCCGGGGATCGGCGCCAGGATGCGGATGTTGTCGTTGGCCACCGCGTACGCCATGTTCTTCGTCAGCGCGGTGATCTTCTCCACCTTCACGCCCTGGCCGAGCTCGAGCTCGTACCGGGTGACCGTCGGGCCGCGGGTGAACCCGGTGACGGCCGCGTCGATGTTGAACTGCTCCAGCACCCCGCTGATGGCCTCGATGGCCACGTCGTTGGCCTTGGATCGGGCCCGCGGTGGGTCGCCCGGACGCAACGTCGACAGCGCGGGCAGGACGTAGTCGCCCTCGACCGGCTGGATGGACAGCTGCTCCGGCTCGGTGATCGGCGGCAGTTCCTCCGGCGTGGAGGTGCGGTCCTCGACCGGCCTGCGCACGGCCGGCACCGGCGGTGGAGCGGCCAGGACGGTGTGCTCCGGCTCGGTGGTGCGCGTGGCCTCGGGCGCCTCGGCGTAGGCGCCGTGGTCGATCGGGCCGGTGGTGAGCAGGTCCTCCGACAGCGAGCGGCGACGGCGGCTCCTGGGTGCGGGGTCCTCGTCCTCCTCGACGTCGTCGTGGTCGTCGTGGTCCTCGTCAGGGTCATCGCGGCCCAGCAGCCGGTCGGTGAGCTCCTGCAGCCGCTCCGGGATCTGGTGCACCGGCGTCGCCGTGATGACCAGGAAGCCGAAGAACGCCAGCAGCGCCAACAGCGCCACGGTGACGACCGCGCCCATGCCGGCGGCCAGCGGCGTGCCGACGGCCCAGCCGACCAGCCCGCCCGAACCGGGGCGGCCCTCCTGGGGGTTCGCCGGCGTGCCGAGCACGTGGGCGATGCCCAGGATCGAGGCAACGGTGCACACCCAGCCGATGACCAGCCGGCCACGGGCCTCCGGCCTCGGACCGCGGCGCAGCAGCCGCAGCGCCGCGAAGAACAGGACGACGGGCAGCACCATCACCAGCGAACCGACGATCCAGCGCACCGCGTCGGTGAGGGCGACCCCGACCGGGCCGATGCCCCCGCTCCAGGCGGCGGCACCGAGGACGATGGCCAGTCCCAGGACGGCCAGGCCCACCCCGTCGCGACGGTGCTCGGGCGCGAGCGGCTCGGCTTCCTCCGGACGGGCGACCGAGCGGGCGAGCCCACCGACCCCCCGGGCGAGCAGGTTCCACCCGCCGCTGGCGATCCGCCAGAGGCCGGGACCGGACGACTGCTTCTTCTTGGCGGCCGGGCGCCGGTTGGCGGCGCGCGTGGCCGGCGGTCGCTTCTTGCTCGCCGCCGTCGAACCGGACCGGCTGCGGGGGGCGGCCGGCCGGCGGGTCGACGTGGTGCGGGCAGGCATGCGTCAGACGGTAAGCCCGGCGGCGTCCCGGATCGGGCAGGCCGGGCACCGTGTCCCGCTCCCGCGGATGCTCCCCTACCGTTCTGCGCATGAGCAGCCCCGCATGAGCAGCATCGCCCCGTACGGCAGCTGGCCCACCCCGATCACCTCCGAGCTGGTCGTGCGCGCCGCGGCGCGCCTGGAGGAGGTGGCCGTCGACGACGGCTCCGTGTGGTGGGCCGAGGCTCGTCCGGCGGAGGGCGGCCGCTCGGTGCTGGTGTGCCGCCGGCCGGACGGCACGGTCGTCGACGCCCTGCCCGCACCCTGGAACGCCCGCACCCGGGCGCACGAGTACGGCGGCGCGGCCTGGACGGTCGCCGGCGGCACGATCTGGTTCACGCACTACCCGGACCAACGGCTGTACCGGGTGGACGCCGGCGGAGGGCCGCCCGTCGCGGTCACGCCGGAGCCGGTGATCCCCTCGGGTGTGCGGCACGCCGACCTGCGCGCCACCCCCGAGGGCATGCTGGCGGTGCGGGAGACGCACGCCGCCTCGGGAGCCGCAGCCGACGTCGTCAACGAGATCGTGCTCGTCCGAGCCGAGGGCGCCACCGACGTGCTCGTGAGCGGACCGGACTTCGTCTCCGACCCGGCGCGCTCACCCGACGGATCGGCGCTGGCCTGGCTGCAGTGGGACCACCCCGCCATGCCGTGGGACGCGGCCCGGCTGGTCGTCCGTTCCGGTGACGGGGACGAGACGGTCGTGGCGGGCGGACCCGGTGAATCGGCGGTCCAGCCCACGTGGGCGGACGACGGAACCCTGTGGTTCCTCTGCGACCGCACCGACGTGTGGTCCTTGTACCGCTGGCGCCCGGGCGGGCCGGCCGAGCTCGTGCTGGACGTCGGCAGCGACATCGGCGGTCCGCAGTGGCGCTTCGGGCTGAGCCGGTTCGCGCTGCTCCCCGGCGGCCGCGTCGCCCTGGCCTACGGGAGGGAGGGTTCCGACCGGCTGGCGGTCCTCTCCCCCGGCGGCGACCTGCGCGAGTTCGACCTCCCCTACGCGTCGTTCTCCTACCTCCGCGCATCCGGCGCGCACGTCGTCTGCGTGGCCGGCGGTCCGGCCGCGGAGCGGGTGGTGCTGTCGGTCGACGCCGACACCGGCACCGCAGAGGTGCTGCGCGCAGCGAGGGACCTGGGGCTGGCGCCGGAGTGGTTCGCCCGGCCCGACTTCGTCTCCTTCCCCACGCCGGAGGACGGCACGGGCATCGAGGTCGCGCACGCGGCGGTCTACCCGCCGACCAATCCGGACGCGACCGCCCCCGAGGGGCACCTGCCGCCGCTGATCGTGATGGTGCACGGCGGGCCGACCAGCAGCCACGACCGCGTGCTGGACCTGGAGATCCAGTACTTCACCTCCCGGGGGTTCTGCGTCGCCCACGTGGACTACCGGGGGTCCACCGGCTACGGCCGCCGGTACCGGAACGCGCTGCAGGGGCGCTGGGGCATCGTCGACCTCGACGACGTCGTCGCCTGCGCCTCCCACCTCGCCTCGGAGGGGGGCCCGAGCGACCGCCGGGTGGACCCCGCCCGCATGGCGATCCGCGGGGGCTCCGCCGGCGGCTACACGGTCCTGGCGGCGCTCAGCATGCGCCCGGGGGTCTTCACCGCGGGAGCGAGCTCCTACGGCGTGGCCGATCTCGGGGCGCTGGCCGCCGAGACGCACAAGTTCGAGTCCCGCTACCTCGACGGGCTCGTGGCGCCCTGGCCCGAGGGCGCCGACGTCTACGCGGAGCGCTCCCCGATCAACCACGTCGACACCCTCGACACCCCCCTGGCGGTGTTCCAGGGGGAGGAGGACGAGGTCGTCCCGCCCTCGCAGGCCGAGGCGATCGTCGCCGCGCTGCGGGCGAAGGGGGTGCCGCACGCCTACCTGCTGTTCCCCGGCGAGCAGCACGGGTTCCGCAAGGCGGAGAACATCCGCGCCGCCCTGGACGGCGAGCTCTCCTTCTACGCCCAGGTGTGGGGCTTCCAGCTGCCAGAGGACGAGGGCATCACGCCGATCGTGGTGACCGGCGGCAGTGTGCGGTGAGGGCGCGTTCCGGTGACCGCATCACGCCCTCACCGCACACTGCTCAGCGGTCCGGCTAGACCTCCAGGACCGTGGGGATGATCATCGGACGGCGGCGGTGCTTGTCCGACACCCACTTGCCCACGGTGCGCCGGATGATCTGCGAGAGCCGGTGCGCGTCGACGCCGTCGTCGGCCAGTGCCCGCTTGAGGTTGTCCTCGACCAGGCGGAGCACCTCGTCGAAGGCGGAGGGGTCGTCGGAGAAACCCTTGGTCGACAGGTGCACCGGCCGCACGATGGTGCCGGTCGAGGGCTCGATGACCACGGTGAGGGCCACGAAGCCCTCGTCGCCCAGGATCCGCCGCGCCTGCAGCGCCTCTTCGCCGACGTCGCCGACGTTGAGCCCGTCGACGTACACGTTGCCGATCGGCACCGACCCCACGATCGTGGCCTTGCCGTCGACGAGATCCACGACGACGCCGTCCTCGGCCAGGAGGACGCGGTCGGCGGCCATGCCGGTCTCCTCCGCGAGCTTGGCGTGCGCCCGCAGGTGCCGCCACTCCCCGTGGACCGGCATCAGGTACCGCGGCTTCGCGACGTTGAGCAGGGTGCGCAGCTCACCGGCCGGGGCGTGCCCGGACACGTGCACGCGAGCGGTCTCCTTGTGCACCACGGTGGCACCCAGGCGGGCCAGCCCGTTGATGACCTTGAAGACCGCGGTCTCGTTCCCCGGAACCAGCGACGAGGCGAGGACGACGGTGTCGCCGGCCTCGATGGTGACCTGGTGGTGGTCGCCGCGGGCCATGCGCCCCAGGGCCGACAGCGGCTCCCCCTGCGAGCCCGTGCTCACCAGGACGACGTGCTCGGGCGGCATCTTCGCCGCGTCGTCCAGCGAGACCATGAGGCCGGGGGCGACCCGCAGCAGGCCCAGGTCGCGGGCCACGCCCATGTTGCGCACCATCGAGCGGCCGACGAGGGCGACCTTCCGGCCGTGCTTGTCCGCGCAGTCGAGCACCTGCTGGATCCGGTGCACGTGGCTGGCGAAGCTGGAGACGATCAGCCGCTGCGAGGCACGGGCGAAGACGTCGTCGAGCACGGGGCCGATCGACCGCTCGGGGGTGACGAAGCCGGGCACCTCGGCGTTGGTGGAGTCGGCCAGCAGGAGGTCGATGCCCTCGACGCCGAGCCGGGCGAAGGCCCCGAGGTCGGTCAGCACACCGTCGAGCGGGAGCTGGTCCATCTTGAAGTCGCCGGTGTGCACCAGCACGCCCGCCGGGGTGTGGACGGCGACGGCGAGAGCATCGGGGATGGAGTGGTTCACCGAGATGAACTCGCAGTGGAACGGGCCGGCCAGGTGGTCGTCGCCGGCGGCGACCTCCACCAGCGTGGCGTCCAGCCGGTGCTCGCGCAGCTTGGCGGCCACGAGCGCGAGGGTGAACCGCGAGCCGACCAGCGGGATGTCCTCGCGCAGGCGCAGCAGGTACGGGATGGCCCCGATGTGGTCCTCGTGGCCGTGGGTGAGGACGACGGCGACGACGTCGTCCAGCCGGTGCTCGATGACCCCGAAGTCGGGCAGGATCAGGTCGACGCCGGGCTGCTCGGCCTCGGGGAACAGCACGCCGCAGTCGATGATCAGCAGCTTGCCGTCGAACTCGAGCACGGCCATGTTGCGGCCGATCTCGCCGAGACCGCCGAGCGCCATCACCCGCAGGCCGCCCTGGGGCAGCGGCGGGGGCGCCTTCAGGTGCAGGTGCGGTTGGGTGACCTGACCACTCACAGTGCTCTCCGTTCGCTACCGCGGGTCGCTGCGCTCGTCGCTCGCCCGTCGCTGCGATGCGCGCGCCCCTGTCCGCTCACAGGGTCACGCCTCCAGCGGCGAGGTCGTCGCGCAGCTGCGCGATCTGTTCGGGGGTGGCGTCGATCAGCGGTGGCCGGACCGGCCCGGCCGGAAGACCGAGCGCATTCAGCGCCGCCTTCACCGTGATGACGCCCTGGGTGCGGAAGATGCCGGTGTAGACCGGCAGCAGGCTCTGGTTGACCGAGCGGGCGGTGGCGAGGTCGCCCGCCTCCACGGCCGCGATCATCTCGGCCAGCCGGGTGCCCACGAGGTGGCTGACGACGCTGACCACGCCGACGCCGCCCAGTGCCAGGATCGGCAGGTTCAGCATGTCCTCGCCGCTGTAGTAGGCGAGGTCGGTGCGCGCCAGCGTCCACGCGAGGGCGCCCAGGTCACCCTTGGCGTCCTTGACCGCCACGACCCGCGGGTGCTCGGCGACCCGCGCGAGGGTCTCCACCTCGATCGGCGTCCCGGTGCGCGCGGGGATGTCGTACAGCATCACCGGCAGATCGGTGCTGTCGGCGATCGAGGTGAAGTGCCGGAGCAGTCCCGCCTGCGGCGGCTTGTTGTAGTAGGGGGTGACGACGAGCAGACCGTCGGCGCCCAGCCGCTCGGCCGACCGGGCCCGGTCGATGGAGTGCGCGGTGTCGTTGGTGCCGACGCCGGCGAGGACCGTCGCCCGGTCGCCGACCGCGTCCAGCACGGCCTCCAGCACGGCGTGCTGCTCGCCCTCGCTGACGGTCGGCGACTCCCCCGTCGTCCCGAGGACGACCAGGCCGTCGTTGCCGCCGCGGTCCACCAGGTGCGCGGCGAGCTGCTGCGCCCCCGCCAGGTCGATCGAGCCGTCCTCGGCGAAGGGCGTGACCATCGCCGTGAGGACGCGCCCGAACGGGCGGGCGAGGTCGGTCGTCATGGGGAGAATCTACCCAGCGGCAGGGACGGGCCCCCGCACGTACTCCGACACCGCGAAACGCAGGCCCCGCGACGCCGACTCCGACCAGCCCTCGGCCGGGTTCCGGGAGGTGCGCACCCAGCTCTCGTCCAGGCGCGGCGCCCAGGTGTCCCCCTCGACGACGACGTCGACGTCGGTGACCACCAGCCGGTCGGCGTGCGGCAGGAACGCCGCGTAGACCGTTCCGCCACCGATCACCCAGACGTCCGCGTGCTCGGCGAGGACCTGCTCGGCCGACGCGGCGCGCAGCGCCCCCTCGGCGGTCCAGCCCGGATCCGAGGTGAGGACGACGTTGACCCGCCCGGGCAGCGGGCGGAACCGCTCGGGCAGCGACTCCCAGGTCCGCCGGCCCATCGCGACGGTCGAGCCGGTGGTCCTCGTCCGGAAGAGTCTCAGGTCCTCGGGCAGGTGCCACGGCAGTCCGCCGTCGGCGCCGATGACCCCGCCCCGGGCCTGCGCCCAGATCATCGAGACCGTGCCCTGCTCCCGGGACCTCCCGGGCTCGGGGTCCCTCCCCCGTGAGCTCGCGGACCCGGTCACACCGCCACGGCTGCCCGGATCGCCGGGTGGTGCCGGTAGTCGCGCACGGTGAAGTGCTCGTAGGTGTAGTCGAACAGCGACGGCGCCGGGGCCAGCTCCAGGGCCGGGAACGGCAGCACCTCCCGGGAGAGCTGCTCGGTCACCTGGGCGACGTGGTTGCTGTAGATGTGGCAGTCACCGCCCACCCAGACGAAGTCGCCGGGCTGCAGACCCACCTGGGCGGCCACCATCCGGGTCAGCAGCGCGTAGCTGGCGATGTTGAACGGCACGCCCAGGAACATGTCGGCGCTGCGCTGGTAGAGCTGGCACGAGAGCCTGCCGTCGGCGACGTAGAACTGGAAGAACGCGTGGCAGGGGGCCAGCGCCATGTCGGGCAGCGCGGCCACGTTCCACGCCGAGACGATCATCCGGCGCGAGTCGGGGTCGGAGCGCAGCGTCTCCAGCACGCCGGCGATCTGGTCGATCTCCCCGCCGCCGGGCGTGGGCCAGGAGCGCCACTGCACGCCGTAGACGGGGCCGAGCTCGCCCTCGGGAGAGGCCCACTCGTCCCAGATGGTGACGCCGTTCTCCCGCAGCCAGCCGACGTTGCTGTCCCCGCGCAGGAACCACAGCAGCTCGACGGCGACCGACTTGAAGTGCACCTTCTTGGTGGTCACCAGGGGAAAGGTCTCGGACAGGTCGTAGCGCAGCCGCTCGCCGAAGAGGCTGACCGTGCCGGTTCCCGTGCGGTCCTGCTTGGCCGTTCCCTGGTCGAGGATGCGCCGCAGGAGGTCCTCGTACTGGGTGTCGATCGGTGCTGCCACGGAACCGAGGGTACGGGCGCTCCCCGACGGGTCCGGACGCCCCGCGGCCCGCGTGCACGGAGGAACGGCCGGAGTGCTCAGCCCTCGGTGACGAACGGGCTCGCGGCGACCTCGGTGCCGTCGGCCAGCGCGCTGATCCGGAAGTCACCGAAGACGTTGCCGGCCACGCGCTGGAGCTCGCGCAGGCACGCGAGAGCCAGCTCGCGGATCTCGACGTCGGCGTGCTCGCTGGCCCGCATGGCGACGAAGTGCCGCCAGGCGCGGTAGTTGCCGGTGACGACGATGCGGGCCTCGGTCGCGTTCGGCAGGACCGCGCGCGCCGCCTGCCGGGCCTGCTTGCGGCGCAGCGTGGCGTTCGGCACGTCGGCGAAGCGCTTCTCCAACCCCTCGAGCAGTTCCTCGTAGGCGGCCAGGGCGGCGTCGGTGGCGGCGAGGAAGCGCTGGTGCAGCTCGGGGTCCTCGGCGATGTCCGCGGGCTCGACGACGACCGAGCCGCCCTCGGGGACGTAGCGCTGGGACAGCTGGCTGAAGGAGAACGCCCGGTGGCGGACCAGCTCGGACGTGACGGACCGCGAGACGCCGGTGAGGTAGAGGCTCACCGTGCCGTGCTCGAGGACCGCGAGGTGACCCACCTCCAGGATGTGCCGCAGGTAGCCCGCGTTGGTGGCGGTGGCCGGCACCGCCTTGTCCCACGACTGGTAGCACGCCCGGCCCGCGAACTCGGCCAGCGCCTGACCGCCCTCGGCGTCGGTCTCCCAGGGCACGTCCGCCGGCGGGGTGAACTGCGTCTGCGCGATGACCTGGACCCGGAGCGGCGCGATCTCTGGCACCGCCCGAGCCTACGGCGGGCGCCGGCCGGATCGGCCGAGCGACGGGGAGACTGGGCACGTGGACTGGGTGCGGATGCTGCTCGCCGTCGCCGGCGGACTCCTGGTGTGCTGGGTGCTGCTCCTGGCCGTCCTGTGGCGCACCCGCCCCGACGGGCTGACGGTCCGCGACGGCCTGCGCCTGCTGCCCGACGTCGTGCGGCTCGTGCGCCGGCTGGCCGCCGACCGGGCGCTTCCCCTGCGACTGCGCGTGACCTTGTGGCTGCTGCTGGCGTACCTGCTCTGCCCGATCGACCTCGTGCCCGACGTCGTCCCCGTCCTGGGCTACGCCGACGACGTGGTGGTCGTCGCGTGGGCGCTGCGCTCGGTCGTGCGCGGCGCCGGGGAGGAGGCGCTGGTGCGGCACTGGCCGGGGAAGCCGGCAGCACTCGACGTCGTCCGCCGGCTGGCCGGGCTCAGGTCGGGGATGGCCGGACCCGGAGCGCGCGGCTGAGCTCGGGCCACAGGTCGCCCCGCTCGACGACGGTGACGTCGTCCAGGTCCATCCAGCCGGCCATCAGCCGCAGCTCCTCGGCGAGCGCGGCGGAGACCTGCGAGCGCTCGATGCCCTGCTCGGCGTGCGCGGCC
>DASPIH010000011.1:0-3001 GCA_035629195.1 Blastococcus sp.
CGGGCACTGCTCGACGCAGGCGCCGCAGTTGGTGCAGCTCCACAGGACGTCGGGGTCGATGACCCCGCCCTCCTCGAGGGTGCCGACCAGCGGGCGGTGGGCCTGCGCGTCGTTGGTGCCCTCGATGCGCGCGTAGCCCGACGCCCACACCTGCTCGTCGCTGGGCTTGAGGACGTCGTAGTCCGGCATCGTCTCGGCGGCGGTCTTCTCACCGAGGAGGTAGGGCGCCTTCGCGTAGAGGTGATCGCGGAGGTCCATGATCACCATCTTCGGGCTGAGCGGCTTGCCCGTGTTCCAGGCCGGGCACTGGCTCTGGCACCGCCCGCACTCGGTGCAGGTGGTGAAGTCCAGCATCCCCTTCCAGGTGAAGTCCTCGATCTTGGAGCGGCCGAAGACGTCGTCCTCGCCCGGGTCCTCGAAGTCGATGGGCTTGCCGCCGGAGGTCATGGGCTGCAGCGGGCCGAGCGCGGGGGCGCCGTCGGCGTTGCGCTTGAAGTAGATGTTGAAGAAGGCGCTGAACCGGTGCCAGGCGACACCCATGTTCAGGATCCGGCTGATCACGACCAGCCAGGTCAGCGACACCACGATCTTGATGAACGCGACGATCGAGACGACGTCGGGGTTGTCCGGGAAGATGTTCGACACCAGGCTCGCGACCGGGTGCGACCAGGTGGGGGCGTCGTCCAGGCCGCTGGCGATCTTGGCGGCGCGGATGCCGAGGATGCACAGCCCGACGGTCAGGACGACGGTCTCGACGAAGTAGCCACGGCCCTGGTTGGTGCCGGCGAAGCGGCTCGAGCGGCCCTGGCGGCGCGGGTGGTCGCGCTGGCGCCTGATGATCAGGTAGATGATCCCGATGATCGTGCCGGTGCCGATGATGTCGACGAACAGGTTCCACAACACCCAGGTGCCGATCAGCGGCAGGTGGAACTCGGGGTTCCAGACCTCGCCGAAGGCCTCGATGAGCGTGAGGAACAGGCCGTAGAACCCGACGAAGACGAACCAGTGGGCGACGCCGATGGTCGACCACTTGAGCATGCGGGTGTGGCCCACCGACTCGATCAGGAGCGTCTTCAAGCGGGTCTTCACCGGGCCGAAGCGGGTGCCGTCGGGCTGGCCGGTGCGGATGATCCGCACCATCGCCCGGACCGCCCGGTAGATCAACACGGACGACACGATCAGGAACAGGATGCTGATCGTCCCCAGGACGACCTGCAGCGGGCCCGTCATCTTTACCCCTCCCGTACGCCTGACGGCGTCGGCTGACTCCCGTCCACCACGAGCGACGGGGCTGTGTGTGGTGCGCGCGCCGCCTGCCCCGGCCGGGGCCGGGGAGCGGATCGCATACGGGCACCGCTGCCCGTACTGCTGCGCACGATAGCGGGCGCGCCAAGAGGTCACCCGCGGGTAGCCGTCTCCCGCCTTCTCCGGGCCCGGGAACTGCTGTGCGTACGGCCGGCCGGCGGCTCCTCGGTCGTGACCAGCACGGCCCCGTCGCCGCAGCGGGCCGCCGAGGATTTCCGCCACCCGGGAACACGGCCCCGAGGTCTGCCGTTATCGTGGGCAGGAAAGTTGAGCGGACCCCGCGCAAGGTGCTCCTGCTCGGCTGCCGCACCGGACCAGCCCCACCCCAGCACACGGAAGAGAGGCCATCTCCATGGCTCGAGCGGTCGGTATCGACCTCGGCACCACCAACTCCGTCGTCACCGTCCTGGAGGGCGGCGAGCCGACGGTCATCGCGAACTCCGAGGGCTCGCGCACCACCCCGTCGGTCGTGGCGTTCGCCAAGAACGGCGAGGTCCTCGTCGGCCAGTCGGCCAAGAACCAGGCGGTCACCAACGTCGACCGCACCATCCGGTCGGTCAAGCGCCACATGGGCACCACGTGGCAGACCGGCGAGATCGACGGCAAGAAGTACACGCCGCAGGAGATCAGCGCCCGCATCCTGCAGAAGCTCAAGCGGGACGCCGAGACCTACCTGGGCGAGCCGGTGACCGACGCCGTCATCACCGTCCCTGCCTACTTCGAGGACGCGCAGCGCCAGGCCACCAAGGAGGCCGGTGAGATCGCGGGCCTCAACGTCCTGCGCATCGTCAACGAGCCCACCGCCGCCGCGCTGGCCTACGGCCTGGACAAGGGCGAGACCGAGCAGACGATCCTCGTCTTCGACCTCGGTGGCGGCACGTTCGACGTGTCGCTGCTCGAGATCGGCGACGGCGTCATCGAGGTCAAGGCCACCGCGGGTGACAACCACCTCGGCGGTGACGACTGGGACCAGAAGGTCGTCGACCACCTGGTGAAGACGTTCAACGCCTCCAACGGCATCGACCTGGCCAAGGACAAGCTGGCCATGCAGCGCCTGCGCGAGGCGGCCGAGAAGGCCAAGATCGAGCTGTCCGGCGCGCAGTCGACCAATGTCAACCTGCCCTACATCACCGCCGGCGCCGAGGGCCCGCTGCACCTCGACGTCACGATCAGCCGGGCCGAGTTCCAGCGGATGACGCAGGACCTGCTCGACCGCACCAAGGCGCCGTTCAACCAGGTCGTCCGGGACGCCGGCATCTCCGTCGGCCAGATCGACCACGTCGTCCTCGTCGGTGGCTCCACCCGCATGCCCGCCGTCACCGACCTGGTCCGCGAGCTGACCGGGGGCAAGGAGCCCAACAAGGGCGTGAACCCGGACGAGGTCGTCGCCATCGGCGCCGCCCTGCAGGCCGGCGTCCTCAAGGGCGAGGTCAAGGACGTCCTGCTGCTCGACGTCACCCCGCTGTCCCTCGGCATCGAGACCAAGGGCGGGATCATGACCAAGCTGATCGAGCGCAACACCACGATCCCGACCAAGCGCTCCGAGATCTTCACGACGGCCGACGACAACCAGCCGTCCGTGCAGATCCAGGTCTTCCAGGGCGAGCGCGAGATGGCGGCCTACAACAAGAAGCTCGGCATGTTCGAGCTGACCGGGCTGCCGCCGGCGCCGCGCGGCGTGCCGCAGATCGAGGTC
>DASPIH010000012.1:0-4945 GCA_035629195.1 Blastococcus sp.
CCGAGGTCTACATCGTCGAGGGCGACTCGGCCGGCGGTTCGGCCAAGTCCGGCCGCGACTCGATGTTCCAGGCGATCCTGCCGATCCGCGGCAAGATCATCAACGTCGAGAAGGCGCGCATCGACCGGGTCCTCAAGAACACCGAGGTCCAGTCGATGATCACCGCCTTCGGCACCGGCATCCACGACGAGTTCGACCTGAGCAAGCTCCGGTACCACAAGATCATCCTGATGGCGGACGCCGACGTCGACGGCCAGCACATCCGCACGCTGCTCCTGACGCTGCTGTTCCGGTTCATGCGCCCGCTGGTCGAAGCCGGCTACGTCTACCTCGCCCAGCCGCCGTTGTACAAGATCAAGTGGGGCGGCAAGGTCGGCGACGAGTACGTCTACACCGACCGCGAGAAGGAGGCCGTGCTCAAGGCCGGCGCCGAGGCCGGCCGGAAGATCAAGGACGACGCGATCCAGCGGTTCAAGGGTCTGGGCGAGATGAACGCGACCGAGCTCTGGGACACCACGATGAACCCGGAGACGCGGATCCTGCTCCAGGTCACCCTCGAGGACGCCGCTACCGCCGACGAGCTGTTCAGCGTCCTGATGGGCGAGGACGTAGAGGCGCGGCGCAGCTTCATCACCCGCAACGCCAAGGACGTCCGCTTCCTCGACGTGTAGTGGCCCGATCCCCCGGCACCAACCCCCGGCCCCGTCCCGGGTCCCGCCCTGAGCTCGCGAAGGGTGGGAGGACGGGGTCCTTCGACTGGAGATCTGAACCGTGACCGAGACACCTGCCCGCGACCGCGTCGAACCGGTCGACCTCCAGCAGGAGATGCAGCGCAGCTACATCGACTACGCGATGTCGGTCATCGTCGGCCGCGCCCTCCCCGAGGTCCGGGACGGGCTCAAGCCGGTGCACCGCCGGGTGCTCTACGCGATGTACGACCAGGGCTTCCGTCCCGACCGGAGCTACGTCAAGTGCGCCCGCGTCGTCGGTGAGGTGATGGGTAACTACCACCCCCACGGCGACAGCTCGATCTACGACGCACTCGTGCGGCTGGCCCAGCCGTGGTCGATGCGCTACCCGCTGGTCGACGGGCAGGGCAACTTCGGCTCCCCGGGCAACGATCCGGCCGCGGCCATGAGGTACTGCCTGACTGCCGATGCGCTCGTCCGCACCGTCGACGGCACGCTCCCGATCGGCGACCTCGCTCTCGGGATGCAGCCGAACAGCGAGCGCGAGCTCGGGCTGAAGGTGCTCGACCGCAACGGGGACCCCGTGCTGGCCAGCACGGTCTTCCATTCCGGGGTCCACCCGGTGAAGCGGCTGACCACCACGGGCGGCTACTCCCTCACCGGCACCGGCAACCACCCCGTGCTCTGCCTGGTCAGCGTGCTGGGTGTGCCGACGCTGCTGTGGAAGCTGCTCGACGAGATCGCCCCGGGCGACCGTGTGGTGCTCCAGCGGATACCGCGCGAGGAGACCGACGTGCCCTCCGCCGGTGACGCCGATGCCGCCCTGCTGGCCGGTGCCTTCGTCAGTGAAGGGTGGGTCTCGCCCGGCCGGGCCGGTTTCAGCAACCTCGATCGCGAGTTCTTCGACGCTGTCGTGGAGGCCTACGACCGGCACGTCGGCGGCCGCCGCTACACCTCGTCGCGCACCATCGCTTCGGGCAGCACGCTGCACGAGCTGGACATCCAGGACCTTTCTGCGCTGCTCCGCACCGACCTCGCCGAGATGGTCGGGGAGCGGAGCGCTGCCAAGCGGGTGCCCGGCTTCGTCTGGTCCTCGACGACCGGCACTCGACGGTTGTTCCTGCAGGCGCTGTTCGAGGGGGACGGCTCCTCGTCCCTGCTACCGCGCAACACCATCCAGATCAGCTACTCGACCCGAAGCGACAGGCTGGCCCGAGAGGTCCAGCAGCTGCTGCTGGAATTCGGCATCGTCTCGAAGTTGTGCCGTTACGACGACGGTGAGATCAAGGTCGTCGTCTCCAACCGCCGTGACGCCCGCCTGTTCGCCGCGAACGTCGGCTTCCTCGGACGCAAGCACGCCAAGCTCCAGGCCGAGCTGGCCCAGGTTCCGACCGAGAGCAGCGCGATGTCGGCCGACCACGTGCCCTTCGTCGCCGCGTTCCTCCGCGCGACCGGTGCGGGCCGGTGGACGGAACGCGACTGGCTGCGCCGTCACAACATCGATCGCATCGAGCGGTGGGAGCGCGACCGCGACCTCATCGAGGCCAACATCACCAACGCCGAGGCGCTGGCTGTCGTCGCCCCACTGGTGGACGGACGGTTCCACTACGCCGAGGTGGCGTCGGTGGAAGGAGCCGGCGTCGCCCCCGTCTACTCGCTGAAGGTCGAGACGGACGACCACGCGTTCATCACGAACGGCTTCGTCAGCCACAACACGGAAGCCCGGCTGACGCCGCTGGCCATGGAGATGCTGGCCAACATCGACGAGGAGACCGTCGACTTCCAGCCGAACTACGACGGCAAGAACCAGGAACCGCTGGTCCTGCCGGGGCGCATCCCGAACCTCCTGATCAACGGCTCGGCCGGCATCGCGGTCGGCATGGCCACCAACATGCCGCCGCACAACCTGCGCGAGGTGGCGGCCGCCGTCTTCTGGATGCTCGAGCACCCCGAGGCCGAGGCGGAGGAGGCCCTCACCGCGTGCATGGAGCGGGTCAAGGGCCCCGACTTCCCCACGCACGGCCTGATCGTCGGCCGGGAGGGCATCGAGGACGCCTACCGGACCGGTCGCGGCTCGGTGCGCATGCGCGCCGTCGTCACCGTCGAGGAGGACGCCCGGGGTCGCGTGCAGCTGGTCTGCACCGAGCTGCCCTACCAGGTGAACCCGGACAACCTCGCCGAGGCGATCGCCGAGGCGGTCAAGGACGGCCGCCTGCAGGGCATCAGCGAGATCGCCGACGAGTCCTCCGACCGCGTCGGGCGCCGCCTGGTCATCACCCTGCGCCGTGACGCCGTCGCCAAGGTCGTGCTGAACAACCTCTACAAGCACACCCAGCTGCAGACGACGTTCGGCTGCAACATGCTCTCCATCGTCGACGGCGTCCCCCGGACGCTGCGCCTCGACGAGCTGGTCCGCCAGTACGTGAACCACCAGATCGAGGTCATCCAGCGGCGGACCCGCTACCGGCTGCGCAAGGCCGAGGAGCGCGCGCACATCCTGCGCGGCTGGGCCAAGGCGCTCGACCAGCTCGACGCGGTCATCGCGCTCATCCGCAGCAGCCCGTCGGCGGACGAGGCGCGGACCGGCCTGATGGAGCTGCTCGACGTCGACGAGATCCAGGCGGTCTCGATCCTCGACCTGCAGCTGCGCCGGCTGGCCGCCCTCGAGCGCCAGCGGATCATGGACGAGCTGGCCGAGATCGAGGCCCGCATCGCCGACCTGCAGGCGATCCTCGCCTCGCCGGAGCGGCAGCGGCAGATCATCCACGACGAGCTCGCCGAGATCGTGGAGAAGTACGGCGACGACCGCCGGACGCAGTTCGTCGCCAACGACGGCGACGTGTCGATGGAGGACCTCATCGCGGAGGAGGAGGTCGTCGTCACCATCACCCGCACCGGGTACGCGAAGCGGACGAAGAGCGACCTCTACCGCTCGCAGCGCCGGGGCGGCAAGGGCGTCATGGGGGCCGCCCTGAAGCAGGACGACATCGTGGACCACTTCTTCGTGGGCTCCACCCACGACTGGATCCTCTTCTTCACGAACAAGGGCCGGGTGTACCGGGCCAAGGCCTACGAGCTGCCCGAGGCCAACCGCACCGCCCGCGGCGCGCACGTGGCGAACATCCTCGCCTTCCAGGGCGACGAGAAGATCGCCCAGGTCATGCAGATCAAGGACTACTCGGTCGCGCCGTACCTGGTGCTGGCGACGGCCAAGGGTCAGGTCAAGAAGACACGGCTGACCGACTTCGACTCCCCCCGCCAGGGCGGCGTCATCGCGATCAACCTGCGCGACGGCGACGAGCTGGTCGGTGCCGCGCTGATCGACCCGGAGCAGGACCTGCTGCTCGTCACCCGCAAGGCGATGTCGATCCGGTTCAAGGCCGACGACGCCGCGCTGCGGCCGATGGGCCGTGCCACCGAGGGCGTGCGCGGTATCGCGCTGTCCGACGACGACCGGCTCCTGTCGCTGATCGTCGCGCAGGAGGGGGTCGACGTCCTCGTGGCGACCGAGCGTGGTTTCGCCAAGCGCACGGGCATCGAGAACTACCCGAACCAGGGCCGCGGCGGCAAGGGCGTGCTGACGGCCGACCCCAAGGCCCGCAAGGGAGCGCTCGTGGGGGCTCTCGCGGTCACCCTCGGCGACGAGCTCTACGCCATCACCTCCGGCGGCGGCGTCATCCGGACACCCGTCAACGGGGTGCGGCACAACAAGGACCGCGCCACCATGGGCGTCAAGCTCATGAACTTGCCGGAGGACGTGTCGATCGTGGCAATCGCGCGTACGACGGACAACGACGAGCCCGCGGCCTAGTGTGAGCTGCTAGTCACGCAAGAACTGCGTCCTGCGGCGGCCCCGGCCGCCGCAGGACCGGTACTCGAGGGAGCGGCCTGGGCCGCTGGCGGAACGGGAGACAGGCATGAGCGACCGGACGCAGGGTTCGGTGCGCACCGACTCCCGAGACGGTGACGACTCCTCCGCGGCGGGCGTGCCGAGCGCGGCGCCGGCCAGCGCGACCCAGTCGATACCGACGACGGGTGCCCAGCGGGCCCAGGCGCCGGGTAGTTCCGACGTCGAGCGGGTCAACGGCACGCAGTCGATACCCACGACGGGCACCCAGCGGGCCCAGGCACCAGGCACCGGTGCGGTTCCCGTGGTCCCGCAGCCGCTCGCAGACGCCCCCGCCTCCTCGGCTGCGCCCGCCCCCGGAGGCGCCTACGCCGCTCCGGCCCAGAACGCGCCGGCCGCGGGCGCCGGT
>DASPIH010000013.1:0-2838 GCA_035629195.1 Blastococcus sp.
CAACGACGAGCAGGGCGAGACGGTCTGGCTGGCCACCGACCGGCGAGTGCCCTGGTCGGAGATCTGGCCGGAGCTGCGCCGGCTCGCCTGACTCAGGGTGCGGCGGCGCCGCGACGAAGGGCACGTCGGCCACGAGCGGCCCCGTGAGAGCGCGCCCAGCCACGGCGGCTCACGCCGCCTCCGCCGCCGTTCCGGTCCCGCTCGACTACGCGGACCATGGTCCCCGACGCCGGGGCGGGTCCGGCGCGGGCCGGGAAGTCCGGCCCGTCGGCGGGTCAGCCGGGAAAGGTGCGGGCGAAGGCGGCGAAACGGCGCAGGGACCAACGGATGCCGAGCAGGGCGAAGGGCTTCACCAGCACCCAGCCGATCACGCCGAGCAGTCCGTAGGGCAGGTAGAGCCGCTCGGTCCAGACGAACGTCGAGTGCTCGCCGCGGGGCTCGATCTCGAAGATCCCCGGGCCACGGACCAGCCGGCCGGTGTGCTGCACCTCCACCATGCGCGGCGGGTGCCACTTGGTGACGACCATGGTGTCCAGCAGGCCGACGTGCCGGCCTCCGGGCAGCGGCAGGCCGGTGCGGGCGGCCAGCCGGCCACCCACCCCCTGCGCCGGGCCGGCCACGGTGCGCACATCGGTGGCGAGCATCCACTCGCCCTGACGCGTCCACGCCGTCAGCGCCGCCCACACGCGCTCGGGCGGTGCGTCGACGTCGATCCGTTCCACCAGCTCAGGCATCCTGCTCCGCTCCTGCCTCGGTCCCGGCGCCGTCCGGGTCGGTCGGCACCTCCTCCTGCGACCGGGCCGCGAGTTCCCTCCGCAGCCCGGCGATCTCCGCCTCGCGCTCGTCCAGCGTCTGCGCGAGCTGATCCAGCAACCAGTCGACCTCGGCCATGCGGTAACCCCGGGCCGTCACCGTGATCCGCAGCGCCCGCACGTCGGCCGCCGTCACGGCGCGGTCCTCGGGCAGCTCGACCGGGGAGCGATCGGTTGCGGCCGGCGGCTGGGTCTCCCCCCGGCCGAGGACCAGCGACGCCACCAGGAAGAGGACACCCCCGACGAGCAGGACGGCGACGACGAACAGGAGGAACGACAGCACGTCAGGCGTCGGACGGGCCGGTGTCGGCGGGCACCCGCGGCGCGATGGCGTCGTTCCCCGAGGCACGCGCCGACTCGGCCGCCCGGATGACGGCCAGCGCCTCGGCGACGTCGTCGGTCACCGTGACCAGGTCGAGGTCGCCGGGGCTGATCGTGCCCTCGGCGAGCATCGTGTCGCGGATCCAGCCCACCAGTCCCGACCAGTAGTCCGTGCCCAGCAGGATGACCGGGAACCGGGTGACCTTGCGGGTCTGCACCAGGGTCAGCGCCTCGAACAGCTCGTCGAGCGTGCCGAAGCCGCCGGGCAGGATGACGAACGCCTGGGCGTACTTCACGAACATCGTCTTGCGCACGAAGAAGTAGCGGAACGAGATGCCGACGTCGACCCACTCGTTGAGCTCCTGCTCGAACGGCAGCTCGATGCCCAGGCCCACCGACATGCCGCCGGCCTCCGACGCCCCGCGGTTGGCAGCCTCCATCGCACCGGGCCCACCACCGGTGATGACGGCGTAGCCGGCGCCGACCAGCGCGGCGCCCAGTTCGATGCCCGTCGCGTAGTGCGGGTGGTCCCGGGGCGTGCGGGCACTGCCGAAGACGCTGACCGCCCGCGGCATCTCGGCGAGCAGCCCGAAGCCCTCGACGAACTCCGAGGTGATCCGCATGACCCGCCACGGATCCGTGTGCAGCCAGTCGGCCCGGCCGTGGCCGTCCAGCAGCCGCTGGTCGGTGGTGGTGCCCTGGTTGCGCAGGTCCGGCTCGCCGCCGCGGAGCATGACGGGGCCCTTGTGGCGGATCGAGCGGGGACGGCGGCCGTCGGACGGCGGGGTGGTCACGAGCTGCTCCCGGAGAGGTAGGCGGTCAAGGCGTCCACGGCCGGCTGGAGCCGGTCGACGAGGACGTGTTCCTCACGGGTGTGCGCGAGCTGCGGATCGCCGGGCCCGTAGTTGATCGCCGGGATGCCGAAGGCGGCGAACCGGGCGACGTCGGTCCAGCCGAGCTTGGCCCGTGCGGGGCGCCCGACGGCGGCGACGAAGGCCGCCGCGGCGGGCTCGGCCAGCCCGGGCAGCGCTCCGCCGGCGTTGTCGACGACGGTCAGCGTCGCGCCCGCGGCGATCGCCTCGGCGAAGACCTCGCGCACGTGCGCCTCGGCGGCGTCCTCGTCGCGGTCGGGGGCGTAGCGGAAGTTGACCGTCAGGGACGACTCGTCGGGGATGACGTTGCCCGCCACTCCTCCGGCGATGCCGACCGCGTTCAGCCCCTCCCGGTAGGTGCACCCGTCGATCTCCACCTCCCGGGGGCGGTACGCGGCCAGGGCGGCCAGCGGTCCGGCCAGTCCGTGGATCGCGTTCTCCCCCAGCCAGCTGCGGGCGCTGTGCGCGCGCCGGCCCCCCGTCCGCAGCACCGCGCGCAGCGTTCCCTGGCAGCCGGCCTCGATCTCCCCGTCGGTGGGCTCGAGCAGGACGGCGAGGTCGCCGTAGAGCCATCCCCGCCGTTCCCGCGCCACGCGGCCGAGTCCGTTCTTCACCGCCTCGACCTCCTCGTTGTCGTAGAAGACGAACGTGAGGTCGTGCGCGGGCTGCGCGCCCGGGACGCCGAAGGTGGCGGCCAGCCGGAGCATGACCGCGTCCCCAGCCTTCATGTCGCTGGTGCCGCAGCCGTAGAGCCGGCCGGTCGTCTCGTCGAGCCGGCTGGGCAGGTTGTCCGCGATCGGGACGGTGTCGAGGTGGCCGGCGAGGACCACCCG
>DASPIH010000014.1:0-2371 GCA_035629195.1 Blastococcus sp.
AAGGCGCGGGCCTGGGCAACAAGTTCCTGGCCAACATCCGCGAGAGCGACGCGATCTGCCAGGTCATCCGCGTGTTCACCGACCCCGACGTCGTGCACGTCGAGGGCAAGGTCGACCCGGCCGACGACATCGAGACGATCAACACCGAGCTGGTGCTGGCCGACATGCAGACGCTGGAGAAGGCGGTCCCGCGGCTGGAGAAGGAGGCCAGGAAGGACAAGGAGCGAGCCGCGCTCCTGTCCGCCGCGCAGGACGCGCAGAAGGTGCTGGACGAGGGGCGCACGTTGTTCGCGGCCGGCGTCGACCCCGAGCCGCTGCGCGAGCTGACCCTGCTCACGACCAAGCCGTTCCTCTACGTCTTCAACGTCGACGCCGACGAGCTGGCCAACACCGAGCTGCTCGACGAACTCCGCGCGCTGGTGGCACCGGCCGAGGCGATCTTCCTCGACGCGCAGACCGAGTCCGAGCTGATCGAGCTGCCCGCCGAGGAGGCCGCCGAGCTGCTCGAGTCGATCGGCCAGAGCGAGCCGGGCCTGGACCAGCTGGCCAGGGTCGGGTTCCGCACCCTCGGGCTGCAGACCTACCTCACCGCCGGGCCGAAGGAGGCCCGCGCCTGGACCATCCCGGTCGGCGCGACCGCCCCTCAGGCGGCCGGTGTCATCCACACCGACTTCCAGCGCGGCTTCATCAAGGCCGAGATCGTCTCCTTCGACCAGCTGGTCGAGGCGGGCTCCATGGCCGAGGCGAAGTCCCGCGGCTGGGTGCGCATGGAAGGCAAGGACTACGTCATGGCCGACGGCGACGTCGTGGAGTTCCGCTTCAACGTCTGATCGAGGGCGTACCCCGCTGCCTAGCGCTGCGTAGAGGTCGGGGAACGGCCATGTCTCGCGGGCAGGCTTGCGCTGGAGGCAGCGGATGTATCCGGCTTCGGTCCCGCCCGCGGGGGGCGTCCGCCTATCGGCCCTTGTGGTCGCGCAGGCGGTCATGGTCCTGCTGCCGTGTTAGCGGAGTCCGATCGACGGCGTTGGTGCGATCGGCGGTGTCGGGCCGCGGTGGCTTCCACGGCGGAATGCTCTGTGGGTTGTGGACCAGGTCGTGCCGGTCGCACCTCGTCTTGACCTCGACCAGCCGATCCCAGTTCTCCGCGTCGTACTGCTGCTGCCAGTTCTCGATGCGCCGGTTCGGGAAGTTCTGGTAGCTCTCGTCAGGGTGTGCGGCGCGATGATCGCCACCATGTCGTCGGTCCACGCGAGGAGGTCCTCGCCGACGCCGGCCGGTGCGTGCTCGTCCGCACGGGCGTCGGGCGCAGCAGGGGCGACATCCCGCGGTGGACGTAGGCCGTGACGAGCGGTCCCTCGCTCCGCCCCCCGCGCCGGTCACGCCACCAGTGGGACGTCAGCCGGGCTCGTAGCGGCGTCCGCGAAACAAGCACGCGCTGTGCACGAGTCAGCCGACCGCCGCCGTCGTCCCGTCGTCCCAAACGGAGCTTGGGCAGGGGGACGGGACGCGGTGGCGACCATCGCACCGGCCACCTGCCCGTCCAACGGAACGCGCCGAGGGGGCTGCCGGCCGGGGCGCAGGCCCTCGTCAACGTCGTCATCGCCGCGACCTCGGCAGCCGATCCGACCGCGAGCAGCGGTCGGTGCGGACGACGTCGGCAGGGGCTGGGCGGTCACGTGCCGGGCGGGGGATCCGCGGTCGAGCGGAGGCCGATCCGGGGCTGACGGGCCGGGCCGGCTGGACGCACGGCACGCAAGCCCCTTGGTGACGGCGGACCGCAATGTCCGAGGACCTCGGAGTCGGGGATCACCCGGTCAGTCCGTCGGCTCCGCTGCGTGCGCCGGTGGGAGCCCGTGCCGCGAACCGGCCGAGCGTCGGCAGCGGCTCACCGGCAGCGCTTCCTGGACGGTGTGGGCGGTCGGCTGGGCGAATGGAGTGCGGATCGCAGGCGGTGACCGCCTCCGCCTGCTCCTGGTCGACCCGGGCGGGCGCGTTGCGCAGGAACAGGCCCGTACGGGTGCACGTGGTCGGCGTCTCGCCGATGGCGCCGGAGGGTCGAGGCGAGCCGGGGCCACGACCGCGGTGGCTGACCGGGTCGCTGCCGGAGCGGCGGCGTTGCCCCTCCGGGTTCAGCAGTGGGTCGGGCCACCCTGCCCGCCCAGGGCGTATCTGCGTGGCGCGTCTCCGGCACAGGTCGATCGAGAGCGACAGCCTTGCCTGGACGCACCGGGGATCTCGCCTAGATCGACAGCGTGCCCTGGTCGAGCATGTCCAGTACCTCCTCGCGCACGCCGGGGGTGCAGGAGGAGAGAGTGCGGTGCAGGGCCCTGTGGCGACGGGTTGTTCGCGAAGGGTTCCGCCGCCTGATTGT
>DASPIH010000015.1:0-5730 GCA_035629195.1 Blastococcus sp.
TCGCTGCGCACCCACTCGCAGACCTCGGGCTGGTCGCTGACCGCGCAGGACGTCTACAACAACGTCGTCCGCACCTGCCTGGAGGCCATGGCCGCCACCCAGGGGCACACCCAGTCGCTGCACACCAACGCCCTCGACGAGGCGCTGGCGCTGCCGACGGACTTCTCGGCCCGGATCGCCCGCAACACCCAGCTGCTGCTCCAGCAGGAGTCGGGGACGACGCGGGTCATCGACCCGTGGGGCGGCTCGGCCTACGTCGAGAGGCTCACCTACGACCTGGCCCGCCGCGCCTGGGCGCACATCCAGGAGGTCGCCGAGCACGGCGGGATGGCGCAGGCCATCGACGACGGCATCCCGAAGCTGCGCATCGAGGAGGCCGCGGCCCGTACCCAGGCGCGGATCGACTCGGGTCGCCAGCCGGTGATCGGCATCAACAAGTACCGGGTCGACGCCGACGAGGCCATCGAGGTGCTCAAGGTCGACAACGCCGACGTGCTGGCCCAGCAGAAGGCCAAGCTCGAGCAGCTGCGCGGCGACCGGGACGGGCGGGCCGTGGAAGAGGCGCTGTCCCGGCTCACCGATGCCGCCCGCGCCGCCGCGGACGGGCGCCGGGGCAACGACCTCGACGCCAACCTGCTCAAGCTCGCGGTCGACGCCGCGCGGGCGAAGGCCACCGTCGGGGAGATCTCCGACGCGCTCGAGGCGGTCTACGGCCGGCACGCCGGGCAGGTCCGCACCATCTCCGGTGTCTACCGCGACGAGGTCACCCAAGGAGGGCATGGAGTGCCCGGGCCCATGGAGGAGACGCGCCGGCTGGCCGAGGAGTTCGCCGAGGCCGAGGGGCGCCGTCCCCGCATCCTCGTGGCCAAGATGGGCCAGGACGGCCACGACCGCGGGCAGAAGGTCATCGCCACCGCCTTCGCCGACCTCGGCTTCGACGTCGACGTGGGCCCGCTGTTCCAGACGCCGGAGGAGGTGGCCCGCCAGGCGGTGGAGGCCGACGTGCACGTCGTCGGCGTCTCGTCGCTGGCCGCGGGCCACCTGACCCTGGTGCCCGCCCTGCGCGACGCGCTGGCCGGGCTCGGCGCCGACGACGTGCTCATCGTCGTCGGTGGCGTCATCCCGCCCGACGACGTCCCGACGCTCAAGGAGATGGGCGCCGCGGCGGTCTTCCCGCCCGGCACGGTCATCGCCGAGGCGGCGCAGGAGCTGCTGCGGACGCTGTCGCAGCGCCTGGGCCACTGACCCCGCCGATGGGCAGGGAGGTCGACGTCCCGGCGCTGGTGGAGGGAGTGCTGGCGGGGGACCGTCGGGTGATGGCGCGGGCCATCACCCTGGTGGAGTCCCGGCGCGCCGACCACCGGGACAAGGCGCAGGAGCTGCTGGTCGGGCTGCTGCCGCACGCCGGTCGGGCGCGGCGCGTCGGGATCAGCGGCGTCCCGGGCGTGGGCAAGTCGACGTTCATCGACCAGCTCGGGGTGGATCTGACGTCGGCCGGCTCGAAGGTCGCGGTGCTCGCCGTCGACCCGTCGTCGGCCCGCTCCGGCGGCTCGATCCTCGGCGACAAGACCCGCATGGCCCGGCTGGCCGTCGACCCGGACGCGTTCATCCGGCCCTCGCCGACGTCGGGCACGCTCGGTGGCGTCGCCCAGGCGACGCGGGAGTCGATGGTCGTCGTGGAGGCGGCCGGCTACGACGTCGTGCTGGTGGAGACCGTCGGGGTCGGCCAGTCCGAGATCACGGTCGCGGAGATGGTCGACTCGTTCCTCTTCCTGACCATCGCCCGCACCGGTGACCAGCTCCAGGGCATCAAGCGCGGCATCCTCGAGATCGCCGACGTCATCGCCGTCAACAAGGCCGACGGCCCGGCCGCGGCCGACGCCCGCGTGGCCGCCCGCGAGCTGTCCACCGCCATCCGGATGCTGCGCGGCCACGGGGAGCCCTGGGACGTGCCGGTGCTCACCTGCGCCGGGCTGACCGGCCAGGGCCTGGACGCGGTCTGGGCGAAGCTGGTCGAGCACCAGGAGCGGGCGAAGGTCTCCGGTGCCTTCGACGAGCGACGGCGGGCCCAGCAGGTGCGCTGGACCTGGCAGCTGGTGCGCGACGGGCTGGACTCCCAGCTCCGGGCCCACCCGGATGTGCGGGCGGCCGTTCCGGATCTGGAGAAGCAGGTGCTGGCGGGGGAGCTGACCCCCGCGCTGGCCGCGCGGCGGATCCTGGAGACCTTCCTGCGGAGGGGGTGAGCTCAGAACGAGGTCCGGCAGCTCCGCCCGCGCAGCTCGGCGAGGTAGTCGGCCGGGGCCCCGGCGGCCTCGGCGGCGTCGGCGATCCCGCCGAGGTGGCGGGCCGAGGGCAGACCGCCCTCGAAGGCGTCCAGCACGTAGACTTAGGCGATCACGTCCCCGCCGAGGGTGTGCACGCGCAGGTGGACCCGGTGGTAGAGGCCCGAGTCGGCGCCCTCCCAGGCGTCCAGCGCGCGCTCGTCGGCCTCGGTGAGGTCGTAGAGGGCGACGAAGACGCCGACCGACTCGCCGCCCGCCCGCCCGTCGCCGGCCGGGACGAGGGTCGCGAGCGCCCCCTCCCAGCCCAGTTCCTCGCCGCCGAAGGTCAGCCGCCAGCCGCGGATCCAGCCCGTTCCGGTGTGCGGCGACGACGGGCACCGGCGCAGCATCTGTGCGGGATCCATGTTCGACCCGTAGGCGGCGTAGAGGGCCATCGGGTCAACTATCCAGGGATGTGGCGGACCGTGCACGGGCGGTGCCGCAGAACCGGTCGTGCACCGGGGACAATGAGCGCGACGGACCGAACGGCTACGCAAGGTGGACCCATGACCCGCATCGTCATCATCGGTGGTGGCCCGGCCGGCTACGAGGCCGCACTGGTCGCCGCGCAGCTCGGTGCGCAGGTCACCGTCATCGAGCGCGACGGCATCGGAGGAGCCAGCGTGCTCAGCGACTGCGTGCCCTCCAAGGCGCTGATCGCCGCCGCCGGCGCCATGACGTCGGTGCGCGACTCCGCCGTCCTGGGCGTGCACGGTGCCGAGCTGGCCACGGTCAGCCTCGACCTGCCCGCGGCCAACCAGCGGGTCAAGAACCTGTCGCTGGCGCAGTCGGCCGACATCCACGCCCGCCTGGAGTCCGAGGGCGTGGTCATCCGCGCCGGTCAGGGCCGCCTCGCCGACGACGTCCCCGGCCTGGCCACCCACGAGGTGGAGATCCTCGACCACAGCGGTGCGGTCGTGGACGAGATCGAGGGCGACGTCGTGCTGATCGCCACCGGTGCCGATCCGCGCGTGCTCCCCGGTGCCGAGCCCGACCACGACCGCATCCTGGACTGGCGCGACGTCTACGGCCTGCAGGAGCCGCCCGAGCACCTCGTCGTCGTCGGCTCGGGTGTCACCGGCGCGGAGTTCGCCTCCGGCTACCTGGAGGCCGGCGTGCCGGTCACGCTCGTCTCCTCCCGCGACCGGGTGCTGCCCGGGGAGGACGCCGACGCCGCCGAGGTGCTCGAGGAGGTCTTCCAGTCCCGTGGCGGCCGCCTGGAGCGCGGTCGGGCCGCAGGCGTGCGACGCACCGAGAAGGGCGTCTCCGTGGAGCTCACCGACGGGCGCACGGTCGACGGCTCGCACGCGCTGATGACCGTCGGCACGGTGCCCAACACCGCCGGGCTCAACCTGGAGAGCCACGGCGTCCAGGTGACCGAGGCCGGGCACGTCGTGGTCGACCGCGTCTCCCGCACCTCGGTGCCCGGCATCTACGCGGCCGGGGACGTCACCGGCGTCTTCCAGCTCGCCTCGGTGGCGGCCATGCAGGGCCGCATCGCCATGTGGCACGCGCTGGGCGAGGCCGTGGCTCCCATCAAGCTCAAGACCGTCGCCGCGAACGTGTTCACCCATCCGGAGATCGCCACCGTCGGGGTCCAGGAGAAGTCACTGGCCGACGACGCCGACGTCGAGGTGGTGCGCCTTCCCCTGGCCACCAACGCGCGAGCGAAGATGAGCGACCTGCGGGCCGGGTTCGTGAAGCTGTTCGCCCGCCGGTCGACCGGCGTCATCGTGGGCGGCGTCGTCGTCTCGCCCGGGGCGTCGGAGCTGGTCCTGCCGATCGCGCTGGCGGTCACCAAGGGGCTGACGGTGGCCGACCTGGCGCAGACGTTCGCCATCTACCCGTCGCTGTCCGGGTCGATCACCGAGGCCGGCCGGCGGCTGATGGGGGCCGACGACCTCGCCTGAGGAGCGGCCCCTCTGCCGGGAACCGTGAGCCGGATGTGACGGGAGTTCGCCTCAACATCGGCCGGGCGGTGCCGATGGGCGCTCCCTCCGCCGATTCAGGAGTGGATGTCTGCTGACCGCTTCCTCCGTCGTCCCCGGGGCTCGGGTCGTCTGCTGCGCGTCGCCGCGCTGGCAGGCGTGCTCACCGCTTCGGCCCTCGGTGTCGTCGCCGTCCCTGGGACCGCCTCCGCCGACACCGGCACCGGCACCACCGTCGTCGGCGAGCTGGTCCACGCGGTGGCGGACGGCGAGCCCGGAACGACGCACACGGAGGACGCCGAGCACCAGCTGAGCTGGGTGCGCACCGCCTCCGGCGCGGTGCGGGTGCCCTCGGAGCAGGTGGACACCGTGCCGAGCGGCTCCACGGTCGAGCTGACCGTCGGCGCGGCGGTCGAGGACGAGCCGAGCGCCGAGGGCCACGCCGAGGCGCGCACGGTCCTCGAGGGCGAGGTGGTCACGTCCGCCGAGACCGTGGACCCGGCCCGGTCCCCGCGCACCGGGCTGACCAACGAGGTGACCGTGGTGCTGGTCTCGCCGGCGGGCACCACGCCGGACGGCACCCGGCTGCGGGACGTGGTCGCCGCCGTGGACGGCCCCGTGGCCGACTTCTGGGCGGAGCAGACCGGCGGAGCGATCAGCGTGGGCGTCACCGATGCGCGCGGGTGGATGTCCACCTCGGCCGGGTGCGCGACACCCGCGGCGCTGTGGGACGAGGTGGCCGCGGCGGTCGGGTTCGTGCCAGGGCCGGGAAAGCACCTGATGCTCCGGCTCACCGGGCGGACGGCGGCTCAACCGGCGTGCTCCTACGCGCTGGCGCAGGTCGGCGCCGGCCCAGGCAGCGGCGGACGGCTGTACGTGCGGGACAACCTCCCGTCGCTGATCGCCCACGAGCTGGGCCACAACTTCGGACTCGGCCACTCCTCCGCCGAGCAGTGCGACGCCACGGTGGAGGGCGCCTCCTGCCGCACCACCGGATACCGCGACTTCTACGACGTCATGGGCGCCTCCTGGGCCCGGGTCGGCTCCCTCAACGCCGTTCAGGCATCGGCCCTCGGCGTGCTCCCGGCCTCCGCGGAGCAGGCGGTGGGGGAGGGGGCGACCACCCTCACCCTCGCTCCGCTCGGGGGGAGCGCCGGTACCCGTGCGGTGCGGATGACCGACGCCGCGGGTACCGACTACTGGCTCGAGTACCGCACCGCCGTCGGCCGGGACACCTGGCTGGCCTCGGACAACCGCTACCGGCTCGACAGCGGCGTCCTCCTGCACCGCGCCGGCGGGATGCCCGACACCTCCCTGCTGCTCGACGGCAGCCCGTCGGCCGCCGCCGGCTGGGACGCCGACCTGCAGGCCGCACTGCAGCCTGGTGTGCCCGTGACCGTCGCCGACGGCGAGTTCGTCGTCACCGTCGACGCCGTCACGCCGGCCGGCGCGACGATCACCGTCGTCCGCACGCCGGCGGC
>DASPIH010000016.1:0-4393 GCA_035629195.1 Blastococcus sp.
CGCGCCGCCGGCGGCCGCGGCCACCCTCGCAGACAACGACGGCCCCGCCGGAGCCCCTCGCGGCCGGCGGGGCCATTCGCTGTCCTCCGAAGGGCCGACAGGCGACCAACGGTCAGCCGGAACGGGGGTCAACGGTTAGGACCAGCCAGTGCCCCCGGTGCGACTCGAACGCACACTGCGCGGGTTTTGAATCCGCTCCCTCTGCCGATTGGGGTACGGGGGCGCGCCGGGGCTGCCGGTCGCGTGCTGAGCGTAGCGGGACGCTGCTCAGGGCCCGACGTCGATAGGCTCCTGCACCGTGAGCAGCGACCCGATCCGCGTTCTGATCGCAGAGGACGAGGCGCTCATCCGTCTCGACCTCAAGGAGATGCTGGAGGAGGAGGGGTACAGCGTCGTCGCCGAGGTCGGTGACGGGCAGCAGGCCGTGGAGCGGGCGCGCGAACTCGTCCCCGACCTGGTCATCCTCGACATCCAGATGCCCGTGCTCGACGGCCTGTCGGCGGCCGAGCAGATCGCGTCGGCGCGCATCGCCCCGGTCATCGTGCTCACCGCCTTCAGCCAGCGGGAGCTGGTGGAGCGGGCACGCGACGCCGGCGCCATGGCCTATCTGGTCAAGCCGTTCTCCAAGAACGATCTCGTGCCGGCCATCGAGGTGGCGCGCGGCCGGTTCGCGGAGATGACGGCGCTCGACGGGGAGGTCCGGACGCTGGAGGACCGCCTCGAGACACGCAAGGTCGTCGAGCAGGCCAAGGGCCGCCTGATGGCCGACCAGGGCATGACCGAGGCCGACGCGTTCCGCTGGATCCAGCGCACCGCGATGAACCAGCGGACGTCGATGAAGGCGCTCGCGCAGGCGGTTCTCCAGGGCACGGCCAGCCCCGGCTGACCGACCCGCGGCACGCACGGCCCGCTCGAGGGGCCGACGGTGCGTCGGTGCCGATCCGGGCCGCCCCGCACATCGTCAAGCGCGGGCGGGCGTCCGCCTGGGATTCGACGGACCGCCACGGGGTCGCCCCGTCGGGCGGGCCGCTCCGCCAGGTCGAGGCGCCATTACGAGACGGTCACGATCGCTGCGACCCTGCGTCGGTCGACGCGTCCCGCGCCTACTGTTCCGTTCCGCCGTCCCGTCGGGACGGCACGACGTCCGGCGCGCCGCTCCGCGGCCCGCCGACCTGTTCAGGAGGACATGTGCGTTTCTCGGTCAAGACGGGCGCCCCGCTGCTCGCCGCGGCGCTGGCGCTGACCGCCTGCGGTGGGACCACCGGCGGCGACGACAACGCCTCGGGCGGCGGCGGTGGCGGCGAGGCCGGCACCTGCGAGGACGTGGCTCTCGGCTACTTCGGGGCCCTGACCGGCGCCGCCGCGAACCTGGGCATCAACATCCGCAACGGTGTCCAGCTCGCCGTCGATCAGCACAACGACGAGAACGCGGACTGCCAGGTCGCGCTGGAGGAGTACGACTCCGCCGGTGACCCGAACCAGGCGACCGGTCTGGCGACCCAGGCCATCGGCGACGAATCCGTGATCGGCATCGTGGGTCCGGCCTTCTCGGGTGAGTCCGAGACCGCCGGCCCGATCTTCGCCGAGGGCGGCCTGCCCACGATCACCGCCTCGGCGACCAACCCCTCGCTCGCCGAGAACGACTGGGACACCTTCCACCGGATCCTCGGCAACGACGCGAGCCAGGGCCCGGCGGCGGCGGCGTACATCCAGGACGTGCTGCAGAGCGAGAACGTCTTCGTGGTCGACGACGCCTCCGCCTACGGCGCGGGCCTGGCGGAGATCGTCACCGACAGCCTCGGCGACGCCGTCGTGGCCACCGACACCATCCAGACGGGCCAGACCGACTTCTCGGCGACCATCACCGCCATCCGTGACTCCGGTGCTGACGCCGTCTTCTTCGGCGGTTACTACGCCGAGGGCGGCCTGCTGGTGCAGCAGATGCGCGGCGCCGGTGTCGACGCCACCTTCGTCGTCCCCGACGGCGTGAAGGACCCGGGCTTCATCGAGGCCGCCGGCGATGCCGCCGAGGGCACGATCATCACCTGCCCCTGCCTCCCGCCGGAGGAGAGCCAGGAGTTCTTCGACGCCTACCAGGAGGCCTTCGGCACCGCTCCGGCCACCTACTCGGCCGAGGCCTTCGACGCCGCCAACGTGTTCCTCGAGGGCATCCTGGACGGCAACACCGACCGCGAGTCGCTGCTCCAGTGGGTGAACGACTTCGAGGGCGACGGCATCACGAAGGCCATCGTGTTCGACGAGGCCGGCGAGGTCGAGAACATCTCGGTCTGGGCATACGAGGTCGAGAACGGCGAGATCGTCGCCGACCAGGAGATCGAGACCAGCTGATCCCTCTCTGACCCACCAGGGCGCGGCCGGGTTCCCTCGCCGAGGGAACCCGGCCGCGTCAGGCTCTGCTGCTCGGAGGCCTCGTGACCTTCCTGATCAACAACTTCGTCGAGCTGACCGTCACCGGTCTCGTGCTCGGCGCCGTCTACGGGCTCGTCGCTCTCGGGTACACGCTCGTGTACGGCGTGCTCCAGCTGATCAACTTCGCCCACTCCGAGGTCTGGATGTTCGGCAGCTTCGCCGCGGTCTGGGTGACCGTGGCGCTGGGTGTCGGCCCGGGCGCGGGCGTGCTGACCGCCATCGGCGTACTGCTCCTGGCCCTGGTCGCCGCGATGGCCGTGAGCGGCGGTGTCGCGCTGCTGCTGGAGCGGGTGGCCTACCGCCGGCTCATCCGGCTGGACGCCCCGAAGCTGGTCGCGCTCATCAGTGCCATCGGCGCCAGCTTCGCGCTCGCCGAGATCATGGGCCTGCGTGACCGCATCGCCGAGTGGGTGGGCCTCCGGGAGACCCTGGACCCCTACGTCCGCTCCGCGCGTGACAACACCCGGTTCATCAACCCGCTGGAGACCCAGGGGGTCTTCACCATCGGGCCCTACACGGTCAGCAACGTCGACATCATCATCATCGTCAGCGCGATCCTGATGATGGTGGCGCTGGACCAGTTCATCCGCCGCACCCGCACCGGCCGGGGCATCCGGGCCGTGGCGCAGGACTCCGAAGCGGCGGCGCTCATGGGCGTCAACCGGAACCGCATCATCCGGGCCACCTTCTTCGTCGGCGGCGTCATGGCCGGCGCGGCCGCGCTGCTCTACCTGATGCGCTTCGGCGTGACCCGCTGGAACGCCGGTTTCCTCCTCGGCGTCAAGGCCTTCACCGCCGCCGTCCTCGGCGGCATCGGCAACGTCCGCGGCGCCCTGCTCGGCGGCTTCGTCCTCGGCCTGGCCGAGAACTACGGTTCGGCCCTGATCGGGTCGGAGTGGCGCGACGTCGTCGCGTTCCTGCTCCTGGTCGTCATCCTGCTGTTCCGGCCCACCGGGCTGCTCGGCGAGAGCCTGGGGAGGGCCCGCGCATGACTCAGGGGAAGGCGTCCCCCGACACCGAGCCGGCCGCGTCGCGTTCCATGGCCTGGGGCCCACGCCTCGGCTGGGACCGCGGGGTGCTGGCACGGCTGGTCACCAGGCTCCCCAGGCCCGTGAAGTGGGTGCTGATCGCCCTGCTGGTGGTGCTGCTCTACGCGCTGCCGCTGCTGGAGATCCCGATCATCAGCACCCCCGACACCGACTTCGGCGCGGTGCTGTTCACCGTGGCCAGCTACGTGCTCGTGGCCCTCGGGCTCAACGTCGTCCTCGGCTACGCGGGGCTGCTCGACCTCGGGTACGTCGGCTTCTACGCCGTCGGTGCCTACACCGTGGCCGTGCTCGGCTCCTACCAGGCGCAGCTGTCCTGGTGGTTGCTCATCCCCCTGGCCGTGGTCATCACGACGATCTCCGGCGTCCTGCTGGGCGCGCCCACGCTGCGGGTCCGTGGCGACTACCTGGCGATCGTCACCCTGGGCTTCGGGGAGATCATCCGGCTGACGGCGCTGAACACCCCGTGGCTGGGCGAGGCCAAGGGCATCACCGGCGTGCCCCGCCCGCCCAGCGTCGAGCTGTTCGAGCTGCCGCACCTGGAGTGGGAAGGGGCGACGGCGTTCGTCGACCTGGACGACACCACGACCTTCCTGTCCTTCGGCGTCGCCGACCAGGCGCCGTACTACTGGCTGGCCCTCACGGTGATCTTCCTGGTCCTGGGGGCCGACCGGATGCTGCGGCTCTCACGCATCGGCCGGGCCTGGGAGGCCACGCGCGAGGACGAGGACGCCGCCGAGCTCATGGGCGTCCCGACGTTCAAGTTCAAGCTGCTGGCCTTCGCGTCGGGTGCGTTCATCGGCGGTCTCTCCGGCGCCCTGTTCGCCTCCCGTCAGGGGTTCATCAACCCCGAGTCCTTCCAGCTCCTGCTGTCCATCCTGTTCGTCGCCGCCGTCGTCGTCGGTGGAGCGGGCAAC
>DASPIH010000017.1:0-7954 GCA_035629195.1 Blastococcus sp.
TGGTCCGTGCGCGGACCGGCCTCCGAGCTGCCGCTGACCGAGCCGGCCGAGCCCGCCACGGCCTCCCGCTGAGCCTCGGCCGACGCGACCGCGTCACCGCCCCTCGAGCGCGGGGACCACGTGGATCGACATCTGCAGGTCGCCGGTGTCCGTGCGGGCCGTCGTGAGGACCCGCTCGTAGCCCGGCCCTTCGACGTCGTCCAGCGGGGACCAGGGGCCGCCAGGTCCTCCGACTCCAGGACCTCGACCGCTACCGCCGCGCCGTCGGGATCCAGGACGAGCGCCGGGTGACCGAGCGCGGCACCCCGGCCTTCGGCCGCGAGGCGCCCGTGCACGTGCCCCCGCAACCACCGGCCCCCGAGTGCGGCGACCTGGTGGTGGTTCGGACGTCCCGGTCCGGGACTTCCCTAGGTCGCGAGCGGTGGCGTCCGTCCGTGCCGGCGATCTCCTCAGACGATGGCGTCGACGATGATCGCGACCGACAGCAGTGCCAGGTACGAGATCGACACGTGGAACAGCTGCATCGGCTTGGTCTCGCCTCCGCCCTTGATGCGCCCGAGCAGGCGGTAGGACTCCAGGAGGAACCAGCCTCCGAGCAACGCCGCCGGGATCGCGTAGCCCAGCCCGATGCCGTAACCGGCAGCCACGGGCCACAGCAGCAACGAGACGATGACGGTGGCCCAGCTCCACGCGACCGACTGCCGGCCGACCGACAGCGCGGTGGTGACGACCGGCAGCATGGGCACGTCGGCCCGCGCGTAGTCGTCCTTGAAACGCAGCGCGAGCGCCCAGAAGTGCGGCATCTGCCAGCAGAAGACGACACCGAACACGACGACGGCCGGCCAGTCCAGAGACCCCGTCACGGCGGCCCACCCGATGAGGACCGGAGCCGCACCGGGCACCCCGCCCCACTCGGTGCTGCGGCGCGTGTGCCGCTTGAACACCATCGTGTACAGGACGGCGTAGTAGAAGATCGCCGCTGCGGCCAGTGCCGCGGCCAGCGGTGTGGTCGTGGCCAGCAGCAGCGTGATCGAGCCGATCGTCAGCACGGCGCCGAAGACGAGGGCGGCCCGCGGCGACACCTCGCCGGTGACGAGCGGCCGCTTCTGCGTGCGCTGCATCAACCGGTCGATGTCCCGGTCGAAGTAGCAGTTGAAGACGTTGGCCGCGCCGGCCGCGAGCGTGCCGCCGGCCAGCGTCCAGAACAGCAGCGACAGCGACGGCCAGCCGCGCGCGGCCAGCATCATCGCCGGCACGGTCGTCACCAGCAGCAGCTCGATGATCCGCGGCTTGGTCAGCGCCACGTAGGCGCGGATCGTGGCCGACAGCTGGCGGCGCTGGGTGGCCGGGCGCTCGGAGAGCGTCGTCACCGGGCGGCCGACGGGGAAGCGGCGGCCAGCGGGCAGGGCACCACCGGGCACCTGGACAGCACGGGGTCCCTTTCGACCGCGGACGGGGAACAGGGCAACTGTAGCCCGCTCGATCGGTGCGGCAGACTCCGGACGCCCGGCAGCGTCCCGACGGTCAGCTGGCGATCACGAGGGTCAGCCGCGGACGCCGGGCGGCGTCCGCGGCCTCACGAGATCCCACGCGCAGGCCGTCATCGACCTGTCCGTACAGCTCCAGCGACACCTCTCCGCTGAGACCCGACACCGTCAGGGGCAGGGTGACCGAACCGGTCGCCATCGCGCCGAAGTCGCCGAACGGCGTCGTGGTCGCCCGCGTCGGCCGCTGCTTCCAGGACAGCGTGCTCTCCTTCCACGTCGTCGTCGTACCCCAGACCTCCGGCCCGTCGGTGGTGCCGTCGCTCGCGTACACCGTCAGGGCCGCCGAGGTGATGGACTCCCCGGGAGCCAGAACCGGGAGCTGGAAGCGCAGGTACGAGGTGGCCCGTGACGCGCGTCCGCCGGTACGGGTGTCCACCTCGAGCGTCGTCGAGGTCCCCGCCGAACGCCCAGCGGACTCCTCCCAGGCCGTGGCGTCGGCCACCGGGCTCAGATCGACCGCTCGGGTGGACCCCCGGAGCGCGGCCAGTCGGTCGTTGGCGTGGCGGAGGGAGGCCAGTGCCGGCTTGGGACTGCCGTCCAGGCGGGTCAGTCCGAAGTTGTTCTCGTAGGCGTTCCAGTCGTCGCGGTCACGGATCGTGAACACGAATGCGTGTGTGACGTAGGAGTACGTGTCCTGGACCAAGGCCAGGGCCCGGGCCAGGTAGTCGGCTTGGGTCGCCTCGTCCACCCCGGCGAACCACCCCTCCCCCGCTCCGGTCGTCCAGCCGAACTCGGTGAACCACACCGGCGTCGACGCGTCCCCGGCAGCGACCATCACGTCGCGTACCCGCTCGACGTTCGTGATCCGGTAGGGGTGCTCGGCCGGCGGCGCCTCCGGCGGCTCGGCTGCAGGCCCCTGGTAGGGGTGCAGCGCCAGAGCATCGAACCAGCCGCGGCCTCCGGCGGCGTACAGCCCCTGGATCCAGGCAGCGTTCACCCCGCTGATCCCGCCGGAGACCACCACCGCTCCCGGATCGCCGGCCCGGATGCCGGTCGACCCGGCCTGCAGCACCGGCACGTACAGGCCCGGATCCGTGGCCCCGCAACCGGTCCCGGCAGAGCAGTCCGGCTCGTTCCACATCTCCCACGCGGCGATCCGCCCCGCGTACCGCTGTGCCAGCCACCGCGCGACCCGCTCGAACTCACCGACGCGTGCGGGGTCCGGCAGCACCGTGAGACTCTCCGAGCCGCTGAGCCATGTGGGCGTGCAGCCCAGCGTGGCCAGCACCTGCAATCCCCGCGCCTCGGCTGCGGCCACCGTCGCGTCCAGCCGCTCCAGGTACCACTGCGAGATCAGGCCGGATCCCGCCTCCTCCAGCGAGCACCACCCGACACCGACCCGGGCCCACCCCGAACCGGACTCGACCACCCGGTCGAGCATCGCTTCGTTGACCGGCCAGTCCCGCCACATCGAGAACACCTCCACCCCCGTCTCCAGCACCCGCCCGGCCGGGGACCCTGCCGTGTCCGCGACGGCCCTGGGGGACGCCGGGGACGCGACCGCGAGCAGCGAGGTGAGGCCCAGCACCAGCAGCGCGGAGACCAGTGCGTGCGGATGCGGCATACGGCTCATGCTGAAATGGTCGGCTGTCGGTCTCGGGGTGGTGACCCCGACTCACACTACGTACATGCACTTGGCCTCGGTGTAGCGCGGCACTGCCCTCCGCTCAGTCTTCGTCACACTCCGTCAATCGGGTCCGGGTCCGGTAGGACGGGCCGAGCGTTCCGCCGGTGAGCCCTGTCCGGATGACTAGGCTTGATCACGTTGCTGTCGCCGGTGCAGCGGGTAGGGGCTCCGCCGACGACGCCGTCGCGGGCCCCGGTCCCCGACCGGTCCGAACGGCCGGACGCCCCTGCCCCACCGGTGGTCGGCCACCACCGGGTGCACCGCCAGGCCTACTCGAGGGAGACACCGACCAGATGGACACGCGCAGCACCGAGGCGGAGGCACCGGCCGAGGCCGCGACCGACGCGCCCACCGGCGACCCCCGCCAGCCGAACCCGACGCTGCCGGAGGGCTTCGGCGAGCTGGACCGTCGCGCCATCGACACCGCCCGGGTGCTCGCCATGGACGCCGTGCAGAAGGTCGGCAACGGTCACCCGGGCACCGCGATGAGCATGGCGCCCACCGCGTACCTGCTCTTCCACAAGTGGCTCCGGCACGACCCCACCGAGCCGGGCTGGACCGGCCGGGACCGGTTCATCCTGTCGATGGGCCACTCGAGCCTGACGCTGTACGTGCAGCTGTTCCTCTCCGGGTACGGCCTGGAGGTGGAGGACCTGCAGGCGCTGCGGACCTGGGGGTCCAGGACCCCCGGCCACCCGGAGGTCAACCACACCCCGGGCGTGGAGACGACGACCGGCCCGCTGGGCCAGGGCGTCGGCAACGCCGTCGGGATGGCGATGGCCGCCCGTCGCGAGCGCGGCATGTTCGACCCCGACGCTCCCGAGGGGGAGAGCCTCTTCGACCACACGATCTGGGTCTTCGCCTCCGACGGCGACCTCGAGGAGGGCGTGAGCGCGGAGGCGTCCTCCCTGGCCGGCACCCAGAAGCTCGGCAATCTCGTCCTGGTCTACGACGACAACAAGATCTCCATCGAGGACGACACGACCGTCGCCTTCACCGAGGACGTCGGAAAGCGCTACGAGGCCTACGGCTGGCACGTCCAGCACGTCGACGACGGCGAGGACCTCGCCGCGGTCGACGCCGCGTTCGCCGCCGCCAAGGCCGAGACCGGCCGCCCGTCCATCATCGTCCTGCGCACGGTGATCGCCTGGCCCGCTCCGAACAAGCAGAACACCGGCGCCGCCCACGGGTCGGCGCTGGGCGAGGACGAGGTGCGCGCCACCAAGGAGATCCTCGGCCTGGACCCCGACCGGACCTTCCAGGTCGACGACGACGTGCTGGCCCACGCCCGATCGGTCGTGGACCGCGGCCGCGAGCTGCGCACCGAGTGGGACGAGCGCTTCGCCACCTGGCGGGAGAGCAACCCGGAGGGTGCCGCGCTCCTGGACCGCATGTCCACCCGCACGCTGCCCGACGGGCTGGCCGACGGGCTGCCCAGCTGGGACGCCGATCCCAAGGGCGTCGCCACCCGCAAGGCCTCCGGTGAGGTGCTCGCCGCGCTCTACCCGATGATGCCGGAGCTGTGGGGTGGCTCGGCCGACCTCGCGGAGAGCAACAACACCGCGGTCAAGGGCGAACCCTCGTTCCTGCCGGCCGACCGCCAGACCAAGATGTGGTCCGGCGGGCCGTACGGCCGGACCCTGCACTTCGGCGTCCGCGAGCACGCCATGGGCGCGGTCATGAACGGGATCGCCCTGCACGGCGGCACCCGTGTCTACGGCGGCACCTTCCTGACCTTCTCCGACTACATGCGCGGAGCGGTCCGGCTGGCCGCGCTCATGCAGCTGCCGGTGACCTACGTGTGGACGCACGACTCGATCGGCCTGGGCGAGGACGGCCCGACGCACCAGCCGATCGAGCACTTCGCCGCACTGCGCGCCATCCCCGGTCTCGACGTCGTCCGCCCGGCCGACGCCAACGAGGTCGCCGTCGCCTGGCGCACGATCCTCGAGAACAACGACCGCCCGGCCGGCCTGCTGCTGTCCCGCCAGAACCTGCCGGTCTTCGACCGGTCGTCGTCCGGCTCCGCCGAGGGCGTGGCCCGCGGGGCCTACGTCCTCGCCGAGGCATCGAGCGGCACCCCCGAGGTGATCCTCCTGGGCACCGGCTCGGAGGTGCAGATCGCCGTGGCCGCCCGCGAGCGGCTGGAGGCCGACGGCGTGCCCACCCGCGTGGTCTCCGTGCCCTGTGTCGAGTGGTTCGCCGACCAGGACCAGGCGTACAAGGACGAGGTGCTCCCGCCCTCGGTGCGGGCACGCGTCAGCGTGGAGGCCGGGGTGCCCCTCGGCTGGCGCGAGTTCGTCGGCGATGCCGGGCGCATCGTCGGTCTCACCCACTACGGCGCCAGCGCGGCGTACGGCGTCCTGTACGAGAAGTTCGGCCTGACCGACGAGGCCGTGGCGGCCGCCGCCCGCGAGAGCCTCGATGCCGCCCGTTCCGGCGCCGGAGTGCCCGCCGGTCCCGTCGCGGCCACGGGTGGGCTCCCCCACCCCACCGGCGACAAATAAAGGACCACCCTTCCCCCCACGCCTCGCGAGCTCGGCGCGGGACCCTGAAGGGTGGCCGTTCCAGCACCTCACCAGGAGGACCTGACATGGCACAGAACGAGAACCTGGCCGAGCTGTCGGCCGCCGGGGTCGCCGTCTGGCTCGACGACCTCTCGCGCGACCGGATCCGCAGCGGCAACCTGCAGTCCCTGGTCGACGAGCACTCCGTCGTCGGCGTGACCACGAACCCGACCATCTTCGCCGCCGCCATCAGCGGCTCGGACTCCTACGACGACCAGCTGCACGCCCTGGCGGTGCGGCAGGTGAGCGTCGAGGAGGGGCTGCGGACCGTCACCGCCGCCGACGTCCGGGACGCCTGCGACCTGCTGCGGCCGGTGGCCGATCGGCAGCCCGGTGACGGGCGGGTGTCCCTCGAAGTGGCCCCGGGCCTCGCCAACGACACCGATGCCACGGCCGCCGAGGCCGCGCACCTGTGGTGGCTCGTCGACCGGCCGAACCTCTACATCAAGATCCCGGCCACCGAGGCCGGGCTGCCGGCGATCACGACGTCGATCTCGCGCGGGATCAGCGTCAACGTCACCCTCATCTTCAGCCTCGAGCGGTACCGCGCGGTCATGGACGCCTACCTCTCCGGTCTGGAGCAGCGGCTGGCCGAGGATCCGGAGGCGGACCTGTCGGGTCTGGCGTCGGTGGCCTCGTTCTTCGTGTCCCGCGTGGACAGCGAGATCGACAAGCGCCTCGACGCGGCCGGCGCCGACGCGTCGCTCAAGGGGCGGGCCGGCGTGGCGAACGCCCAGCTCGCCTACCAGGCCTACGAGGAGGTGTTCTCCTCCGACCGGTGGCAGGCGCTGGAGGCGAAGGGAGCCCAGCGGCAGCGACCGCTGTGGGCCTCGACGGGCGTCAAGAACCCCGACTACTCCGACACGCTCTACATCAGCGAGCTGATCGCGCCCGGCACGGTGAACACCATGCCGGAGAAGACCCTCATGGCCTACGCCGACCACGGCCGGCCGGGCACGCCCATCCAGAAGTCCTACGACGACGCCGCGGCCGTCATGAAGGCGGTCGCCGACGCCGGCGTCGACCTCGACGACGTCTTCCGCGTCCTCGAGGAGGAGGGTGTCCAGAAGTTCGTCGACTCCTGGGACGAGCTGACCGCGTCGGTGCGCAGCGAGCTCGAGGACAAGGCATGAGCCTGGGCGTCACCGTCCGCGACCTGGAGATCCCCGATTCCGTCCGCGGGCCGCTCACCGAGGACGACGTCGCCGGACGGCTGGTCGGCAAGGACGCGACGCTGTGGGGTCCCGACGCCGAGAGCGAGTCGGCGATCCGGCTCGGCTGGCTGGACCTGCCGGTGACCTCGCGCGAGCTGGTGTCCCGGCTCGCCGACCTGCGCGGCGAGCTGGCCGGCGAGGGACTGGACCGGATCGTGCTCTGCGGCATGGGCGGGTCCTCGCTCGCGCCCGAGGTGATCTGCCGGACGGCGGGGGTCCCCCTCGTCGTCCTCGACACCACCGACCCCGGCCAGGTGGCCGCGGCGATGACCGACCTCGATCGCACCGTCGTCGTCGTCAGCTCGAAGTCCGGTGGAACGGTCGAGACCGACAGCCACCGGAGGGCCTTCCTCCAGGCGTTCGCCGACGCCGGGCTGGACGAGAGGGAGATCGGACGGCGGTTCGTCGTCGTCACCGATCCCGGCTCCCCGCTGTCGGAGACGGCTGCCGCGATGGGTGCCCGGGCCGTCTTCCTCGCCGATCCGAACGTGGGCGGCCGCTACAGCGCCCTCTCGGCGTTCGGTCTGGTGCCGTCCGCCCTGGCCGGTGCCGACGTCGGCGCGCTGCTCGACGACGCCGAGGACCTGGCCGGCACGCTCGCCGCGCCGGACAACCCGGCCATGGAGCTCGGCGCCGCCATGGGGGCCGCCTTCCGTGCCGGGCGCGACAAGCTGGCCCTGGCCGACGGCGGCAGCGGGATCACCGGCTTCGGCGACTGGGCCGAGCAGCTCATCGCGGAGTCCACCGGCAAGGAGGGCCGCGGCATCCTGCCCGTCGTCCTCGAGTCCGTCGACGCGCCGGGCGCCTCCGGCGAGGACGTCCTGCTGGCCGTCGTCGGGTCGGACACCCCGGGCACCGAGCCCTCCGTCGGCGTCACCGGCCCGCTGGGCGCCCAGTTCCTCGGCTGGGAGTACGCGACGGCCGTGGCCGGACGGGTGCTGGGCATCAACCCGTTCGGCCAGCCCGACGTGACCGGGTCCGAGGGGAGCACCCAGCGGC
>DASPIH010000018.1:0-5273 GCA_035629195.1 Blastococcus sp.
TGGGTCGACGGGTGTGGAACGCTCTGCTTCGACCGTGGCCGTCCCGCGAGCGCGGGGGAGGCGGCCCACGACCGGAGGGGACCGTCGTGACCGCCGCCGCCGCGAGCGCCTCCGATCCGGCCCGCGTCGGCTTCGTGCGCCACCTGGCCGCCGCCGCCGTCGGGACGCGCAACCTGCAGCGGCTCACCGACCTGGCCAGCCGGCTGCTCGAGTGCCAGTCCGTCCAGGTCTCGCTCCTCGGTGAGGTGCAGACCGCCGTGGCCGGCAGCGGTCTGCCGCCCGGGGGCATCGGCGCACAGTTGGCCCTCGGGGACTCGCTGTGCGCCGTGGCCGTCGCCGACGATTCCCCGTTCGTCGTGCCGGATGCCGCCGCCGACCCGCGGGTGCGCGACCGGGCGCCGGTCCGTTCCGGGGAGATCGGTGCCTACCTGGGCGTTCCGCTGCGCCTCGCCGGTGGCGAGGCGATCGGTGTCCTCTGTGCCTACGAGCCCGGGCCCCGGAACTGGTCGGACCGGGACGTCGCCGTGCTCCGCCAGCTCTCGGACTCGGTCGCCACCGAGTTGCAGCTCATGGCGCTCACGGCCGAGTACGAGGGCAGCCGGCTCCGCTTCGAGCTGGCCATCGACGCGGCCGGTATCGGCAGCTTCGACTGGGACCTGGTGACCGGGCGGCTGGTGTGGGACGACCAGCTGCTCCTCCTCTTCGGCTACGACCGGGACGGGTTCGACGAGAGCATCGAGGCCTTCGCCGCGCGGCTGCACCCCGACGACCGGGCGCGCACCCTGGAGGCACTCCGGACGGCCATCGACACGGTCGGGGAGTACGACGCGGAGTTCCGCGTCGTCCTGCCCTCGGGGGACACCCGCTGGGTCCGGGGGCGTGGCCGGGCGGTGGCCGACGACCGCGGAACGGCGGTCCGCCTGCTCGGTGCCGGGTACGACACCACCCCGCAGCGGCAGGACGACGTCCGCATCGCCCGCCTGCTCGAGGCGATGAAGGCGGCCTTCTTCTCGCTCGACCGGGAGTGGCGGTTCTCCTACGTCAACGCCGAGGCGGAGCGGGTGCTGGGCGCCTCCCGCGACGACCTGCTCGGCGGGGTCCTGTGGGAGCTCTTCCCGGCCGCCGTCGGCAGCGACTTCGAGCGGTACTACCGGTCGGCGGTGACCACGGGCAGCCAGCAGATGTTCGAGGCGTACTACCCCCCGCCGCTGGACGCGTGGTTCGAGGTGCGCGCCTGGCCGACGCCGGACGGGCTGTCGGTCTCCTTCCTGGACGTGACCGAGCGACGCGCGGCCGAGGATCAGGCACGGCGCAGCACGGCACGGCTGTCCCTGGTCGCACACACCACGGCGGCCATGTCCGTCTCCCTGGACGACCTGGCCGACGAGGAACGCGCCCTCCAGCGGGTGGCCGAGCTGCTGGTCCCCGATCTGGGCGACTGGGCGATCCTCAGCCTGGTCGACGAGGACGGCCGGATGCGCGACGTCGCGAGCTGGCACCGCGACCCCTCCTACCGGGCGCTCGCCCGCCGGTACGCGGCGCTCCGGCTGGCGTCGCTCTCTCCCGGCGCACCGGTCCTGCGGGCGCTCGCCTCGGGGCAGGTGTTCGTGGTCCCCGACGTGGTGGCCGCGGTCGGTGCCACCCTGCCGCCCGGTGACGTGCGCGAGGTGTTCGGGCAGCTCGCGCCGCAGTCGGCGGTCACCCTTCCCCTGGCCGCCCGCGGCCGCACGCTCGGCGCGCTGAGCGTCTACCGGTCCCCCGACCGGCCGGTGCCCGACGACGAGGACGTCGCGACCGCGCAGGACGTCGCCGGTCGGATCGCCCTCGCGCTGGACAACGCCCGCCTCTACCAGCAGCAGCGGCGGCTGGCGGAGGGCCTGCAGCGCAGCCTGCTCACCGCGCCACCGCAGCCGGACCACCTCGAGATCGTGGTGCGGTACCACCCGGCGATGGCGGCCGCGGAGGTCGGGGGCGACTGGTACGACGCCTTCCTGCAGCCGACCGGCGCCACCATGCTGGTCATCGGTGACGTCGTGGGGCACGACACGGAGGCGGCCGCCGCGATGGGGCAGCTGCGCGGGATGCTCCGCGGGCTCGCCTACCGGGAGGGGGTCGGGCCGGCACGCGTGCTGGGCGATCTGGACGCGGCCGTCCAGGGGCTCGGCATGAGCACGATGGCCACCGCGGCGATCGTCCGCGTCGAGCAGACCGACGAGGAGCGCGCCGCCGGCGTCAACCGGCTGCGCTGGTCGAACGCCGGCCACCCGCCGCCGCTGGTGGTGCATCCCGGGGGTCGCATCGAGGAGCTCGCCGGGGAGCGGGCCGAGCTGATGCTCGGCGTCGACCCGGCCGCGCGGCGCACCGAGTCGGTGACGACCGTGGCGCGGGGCGCGACCGTGCTCCTCTACACCGACGGGTTGGTCGAGGGCAGGGATCTCTTGCTCGACGAGGGCACCGCACGGCTGGCGGCGGCGCTGCGGGAGCTGGCGGACCGCCCGCTGCCGGAGGTGTGCGACTCGCTGCTGTCGCGGCTGCGCCCGGAAGGGCTGCAGGACGACGTCGCGCTCGTGGCCCTGCGCCTGCACCCGCAGGACTGACCCCGCGACGTGCAGCCTCCCGGAGACGCTCAGCGGGGCAGCAGGGCCCAGACGTGCTTGTGGCCGTCGCCGACGTACCAGCCGTGCTGGTCGGCGAGCTCGGCGATGAGGTAGAGCCCGAGCCCGCCGAGGCTCGGGTCACGACCCACCGCCGGTGCCGGAGGGGTGCGCGTCGCGCCGTCGGCCACCTGGATGAGGTAGGCGGATTCCGTGACGCCGATGGCCGCGTGCACGTCCCCGCCGCCGTGGCGCAGCGCGTTGGACGCCATCTCGTCGAGGGCGAGGACGAGGCGGTCGACGAGATCGGGGGTCGCCGACCTCCGGGCACCGGCACCCAGCTCGCGGCGCACGTCGGCGCGCACACCGGGCAGTTCCCCGACGTACCGGAGATGCCAGGTGAGCAGCGGCTCGGCCGGGGGTGGGAACGCCGACGGCCAGATCTTCCTGGCCGCCTGCCCTGTCACGCGCGCGCTCTCCTCGTCTCAGGCCGGCGGGACCCGTGCTGGCCGAACAGTTCCATATGGGCCTTCCGCGCCCTCGCCAAACATCGTGTCGGTCAGATCACCGGTACGTGTTCGCCGGAACTGCCGCCGTGAGGTACCGGGCGACCACGGACGGATCGCGCATCACCGGTCCCATGACCGCGATGCCGTGCGCGCCCGCCGCCAGGCAGCCGGCGACGTCGTCCGGGCCGACCCCGCCTAGCGCGAGCACCGGGGGCGCGCCCGCGACCAGGGCGGCCAGTCCCTCCAGCCCGAGCGCCGGGCCGTAGCCCGGCTTCGAGGCGGTGAGGAACACCGGGGAGAGCGTCACCCAGTCGCAGCCCTCCGCCGTCGCCCGGGCGAGCTCGGCCGCCGAGTGGCAGGACCGGCCGACCAGCGGCGGACGGACCTCGGGGAACGGATCGGCGGCGGACAGGTGGACCGGGACGCCCGCGGGTGCTCCGCGCAGCCCGCCGTGGATCAGCAGGCCCCCCACGGGCTCCAGCAGCGAGCGCAGCTCACCGGCCAGTGCGGCTCGGTCGGCGGCAGGAAGGTCCTTGTCGCGCAGGACCACCGCGCGGGCGCCGTGCGCCACCGCCTCGGCCACCACGGCGGTCAGCGGACCGTCGCACTGCGTCCGGTCGGTGATCAGCAGCAGCCGCGGAACGCTCACAGCTCGGGCAGCCCGGTGAAGGACGTGGAGGCCTCGGCGTGCCATCGACGCGGGATGCGGCCGGCGAGCTTGGCCAGCCGGCCGCCTTCCACCGCCTGGCGCATGGCCAGCGCCATCCGCTCGGGGTCCCGCGCGCGGGTCACGGCGGATGCCAGCAGGACGGCGTCGCAGCCCAGTTCCATCGCCTGCGCCGCGTCCGACGCGGTCCCGATGCCGGCGTCCAGGACGACCGGCACGTGCACCGCCTCGCGGAGCAGGGCGATGTTGTGCGGGTTGCGGATGCCCAGACCGCTGCCGATCGGGGAACCCAGGGGCATGACCGCGGCGCAGCCGGCGTCGGCCAGGCGACGGCCGAGCACGGGGTCGTCGGTGGTGTAGGCGAGCACCGTGAAGCCCTCGGCGACCAGCTGCTCGGCAGCATCGAGCAGCTCGACGGCATCGGGCAGGAGCGTGTGCTCGTCCCCGATGACCTCGAGCTTGACCCAGTCGGTGCCGAACGCCTCCCGTGCCAGACGGGCGGTGAGCACGGCCTCGCGCGCCGTCCGGCACCCGGCGGTGTTCGGCAGCAGCCGCACGCCGCAGCGGTCGAGCACCTCCATCATGGAGCCGGTGGCCGAGGCCTCGACGCGGCGCAGCGCCACCGTGACCAGCTGGGTGCCCGAAGCGCGCACCGATGCCTCGAGCGCCTCCAGGCTCGGCACGCCCCCGGTGCCCAGCAGCAACCGGGAGGTGAACGTCGCGCCCCCCAGGACGAACGGGTCGCCGGCCTCCTCGCGGGCGAGGGCGGGCGCGAGGTCCCCGGTGGTGACGAGGTCCTCGGTGGTTCCGTGCGGAGCGGTCACGCTCATCCTCCTGCGGTGGGGGCCAGCACCTCGACGGCGTCGCCCGCGGCCAGCGTGGTGCGTGCCCAGCTGCTGTGCGGGACGACGTCCCCGTTGCGCGCGACCGCCACCCGGTCGTGCCCACCGGCGCGTCGGGCGACGAGGTCGGCCACGGTGCTGTCGTCGGGAAGCTCGGCCGGGACGCCGTTCACGGTCACCTGCACTGTTCTCCTCCTCCTGGTGCTGCGGAGCGCACGTCAGCGTGCCCGAAACGGTCGACGGTGAACGGGGCGGCCACCTCCGGCAGCGATCCGGAGACCAGCAGGTCGGCGATCGCGTCGGCGGTGACCGGGGTCAGCAGCACGCCGTTGCGGTGGTGCCCGGTCGCCAGCACCAGGCCGGGCAGCGACGCCGGGCCCAGCAGCGGGGCGTTGTCGGGCGTGCCCGGCCGCCAGCGGGCCATGGTCTCGGCCAGCTCGAGCTCGCTCACGCCGGGGACGACGTCGATGGCGTCGTGCAGCAGGTCGTGCACGGCTCCGGCGGTGACGGTGCCGTCGAAGCCGCGGTCCTCGGTGGTGGCTCCGACGATCAGCCCGTTCCCGCCATAGGGGACCAGGTAGACGTGCCGGCCCCGGACCAGGGCGCGCACCGTGCCGTCGAGCAGACCGGCCGCGCCGGCCATCCGGAGGATCTGGCCCTT
>DASPIH010000019.1:0-25709 GCA_035629195.1 Blastococcus sp.
AGCGGGCGGCCGGGGTCCGCGGGTGGGACAGGGGGCTCTCCGGCCAGCACCGCGTGGGCCACCGCGAGGTCGGCCACCGTGGTGGCCAGGGTTCCGTTCACCGCCATGCCCGACCAGTCATCGGCGCCGATGCCGCCGGGCACGACGCCGCGCCCCGGCTTGAGCGCTACCAGCCCGCACGCGGCCGCCGGGAGGCGAAGCGAACCCATGCCGTCGGTGCCGTGCGCGATCGGCACGCCGCCCGCGGCCACGGCCGCGGCGCTCCCCCCCGAGCTGCCCGCCGGCGAGCGGGCGGTGTCCCAGGGATTGCGGCTGACCGTGCCGGGCCCGTCGGTGGCCGCGTAGAGGGACAGCTCCGGGGCGCGGGTGACGCCCACGACGACGGCGCCGGCCTTGCGCAACCGCCTGACGACCGGGTGGTCCTTCCTCTCCGGCGCGGCCGTGCGGGCGGGCGATCCGTCGGTGCAGACCTCCCCCGCGACGGCGATGTTGTCCTTGATCGCCACCGGAACGCCGGCCAGAGGCAGCGCGAAGCGGGTGAGGCTCGCGTCGACGGCCGCCGCCTCGGCCAGCGCGGCCTCCCGGCGGATCACGCGGAAGGCGCCCACCCGGGCGTCGACCGCCTCGATGTGGTCGAGGTGGGCGCGGACGACCTCGACCGCGGTGAACTCCCCGGCGCGGACCAGCGCGGCGATCTCCGTGGCCGGCAACCCCACCACCGCGGCGCTCCCCCGGGCACGCGCCTCAGGACCGTCACGGGCGTCGTCCTGAGCGGTTCCGACACCTCCGCTAGCGTCCATGACTGGACCGTAACGGCGACCGCCCACACTTTCCGATCGGAGTCCGGATGGCCAGCTCCCAGTACACCGGCGATGTCGAGGTGGGAGGTCCCGCCGACGTGCGGGAGCTCCCCGGCCTGATCATCAGCAAGGTCGCCGTCAGCGAGATGTCCAACAACGCCTACCTCCTGCGGTGCACCGCCACCGGCGAGGCGCTGCTGGTCGACGCAGCGGCCGAGCCGGACACCCTCCGCACCCTCATCGGGGACGCCGACCTGCGCACCGTCGTCACCACGCACGGGCACTGGGACCACCACCGCGCGCTGCCCGACGTCGTGGCCGCCACCGGCGCGCTTCCGGTCGCCCACGCGGCCGACGCCCCCGACCTCCCGGTCCCCGTCGGGCGCACGGTCGGGCACGGTGACACGGTTCCCGTCGGCGAGCAGGTGCTGGAGGTCGTGCACCTGCGCGGGCACACGCCCGGCAGCATCGCGCTGGTCTGGCGCGGGCCGGAGGACGCCGGCGTGCACGTCTTCACCGGCGACAGCCTTTTCCCCGGCGGTGTGGGGAACACGCGGAAGGACGCCGCCCGCTTCGCCAGCCTGATCGACGACGTCGAGCAGCGGCTGTTCGACGTCCTGCCGGACGGCGCGTGGGTCTATCCGGGTCACGGCAAGGACACGACGCTCGGAGCCGAACGACCGCACCTCGCGGAGTGGCGCGCCCGGGGCTGGTGACGTCAGCCCTGCGCGGGCGCACCGCGCAGGGCGCCCACCTCAGCCTCCTTGGCGGCGGATGACCTGACCCACGGTCTTCAGGATGATCTTGACGTCGAGCCAGGGGGACCAGTTCTCGATGTAGTAGTTGTCGAACCGGGCCCGGTCCTCGATCGAGGTGTCCCCGCGGAGGCCGTGGGCCTGCGACCAGCCGGTCAGCCCCGCCGGCACGCGGTGCCGGGCGGTGTAGCGCGGGATGTGCGTCGCGAACTGCTGCACGAAGTGCGGGCGCTCGGGGCGGGGGCCGACGAGGGTCATGTCTCCCCTGAGGATGTTCCACAGCTGGGGGAGCTCGTCCAGTGAGGAAGCCCGGAGGAACTTGCCGACCGGGCCCAGCCGGTCGTCGTGCTTGATGTTCCAGTTGGTCTGGGACTCGGTCTCGTCGACCGGCTTGAGCGAACGGAACTTCAGCACGTCGAACTGCCGTCCGTCCAGCCCCACCCGCTGCTGCCGGAAGATGATCCCCGGGCCGCCCTCCCACCGGACGGCGAGAGCGCACACCAGGAGCAGCGGGGACAGCAGCAGCAACGCCACGCCGGAGACGACGATGTCCATGAGGCGCTTGGCCTTCCACCACGGACTGCGGAACGCCGCCCGGCGCACCCGGATGAGCGGCATGCCCCAGACCTCGTCGGTGTGGCGGTTGGCGTTGTGCAGCTCGAACAGCCGGGGCACGAGGAAGACGTCGACGTCCAGGCGGTCGCAGGTCCGGAGGATGTCGACGAGCGAGTCCTCGTCGGCCCCACCGAAGGCCACGATGACGTCCCGGATCTCGTGCCGGCGGATGACCGGTCCCAGCTCGTCGTAGTCGCCGAGCATCGGTGCCGGCAGCAGCAACTCATCCGACGGCACGTCGCAGTCGACGAAGCCCACCGGGTCGAGGCCGTACTCGCGGTGCTCCACGAGGGTGTTCGCCAGCCGGATGCCCACGCGTCCTGCCCCCACGACGAGCGTCCGGTGGCGGACCTTTCCGTGGCGGCGCGCCGTGCGGACGATCGTGTAGGCGACCTGACGCACGACGAGGACCGCGACCAGGAGCACCACTGCGTGGAGCACCTGCCGCGGTGGCGGGTCGACGGTCGGGGAGAGGGAGATGAACGCCAGCTTGATGGCGAAGCCCACCACCGAGGCAGCAAGGATGTACGGGAGGTCGTCGAGCAGCGACAACATGAGCCGGGAGCGGTAGAGGCCGGCCACGTAGAACACCGCCACGTACACCGGGAGGACGAGGAAGTGGACCGGGTTCGAGGGTGTGGTGATCGCCGTGGCGACCATGAAGGCCAGGATGTCCCCGAGCAGGAGATAGGGTCCGACCCCACCGCGGAGCCACCACGGCTCGGGGTTGCGCCAGGGCTGCTCGAGCTTCAGGCGAGGGACGGTGACGTCCTGCGCGGCGGCGTCCCGCGCCACCCCCGGGCCCTCGGCCGGCTGTATCACGCCCACCTCGGTGGCCGAGGTCCGCCGGCTGTCCTCAGCCATCACTGCTCCCTGCACGCCCGGTTCCGGTGAATGTCGCTGCTCCCCCGCCGTGTCGCCCGGAGTGAGCAGCCCACACATGCTAGGAGCGGCTGCAGGAGATCGCATGTCCTGTCACGAGCCGTTGGGCTGCGGTTCCGCCGGGGAGCGACCGCGGCGGTGTCTTCCCGCACGACGGGTCTGGATGAACCGGGACGAGAGGACGACCGCGAGGACGACGGCGCCGGCGGCGGTGCCCCAGGCTCCCGCCGCGGCACCCGGCGCGACCGCCAGCAGGACGGCGGTGGCCCCGACGCCCACCGCCGCTCCTGCCACGGCTCCGCCGAAGAGCCATCTCTCCTGCTGCTCGGCCAGGAGCACGAACCACAGGAGGTAGGCGACGAGGATGACCGGGGTGACGATGGCGAGTACTCGGACGGCGGGGACCGCCGACCGCCATTCGTCGCCGAAGATCGCCGTGGTCACGGGCTCCGCGAGGACCGTGCCGAGCACGGCCAGGGGTACGGACAGTCCCAGGACCGCGACGAGGTAGCGGCGGACGTGCCGGCGGGCCGCGTCGGGTGCGTCGACCGCCAGCGCGGCGATCCCGGGGAACAGCCCGATGCCGAGCGTGTGCGCCAGCGTGACGGTCGCGTCGAGCAGCCGGGTCGCGACGACGTAGTCGGCGAGCGCCCGCGTGGAGGCCATGCTGCTGACGAGGAGCATCCCCTGCCGCCACAGCAGGACGAGGGCGGTGCCCGCGACGGCCAGCCACAGGCTCCGTCGCACCGCGGCACCGAACGAGAGCCCGGCCCCCCTCGTGGCCGCCGGCCGCAGCCAGATCGCCGAGGCGGCGAGAACGGCGAGCTCCTTGCCGGCGACGATCCACAGCAGCGGGACGATCCCCGCGCCGGCCAGGACCGCGGCCGATCCAGCGGTGACGAGGAGCAGCGCGCTGACTCCTTGCAGCAGGCCCTCGAGCACCACCCGCCCCGAGCCGCGGAGCACCTCTGCCCAGAGGTTGAACATCGAGTTGGCGACCACGAACACCGCGCAGGGGATCAGCACGGCCGCGTCCACCGCAGCGGGGCCGGCCAGCACCGCGACCACGCAGGTGAGCACCACGGCCACGGCGGTCGACAGCGACTGCGGGCCGAGGGCCGAACGGAGCGCTTCCGGCGCCGCGAGCACCCGCGCCGCGACGTCCCGGCCGGCGAGGCTCGCCACGCCGAGATCGGTCACGCTCGCCATGAGGGTGACGGTGCCGAGCAGGAATCCGTAGAGAGCGACGGTGACCGGGTCGGCCACCCGCGCCAGGACGATCACCAGGATGATCCCGACCAGGCGTCCGAAGATCCGTGAGACGAGGGCGGCCATCACCCCGACCCGGATCAGCCGGCCCTTCGTCAGGACGTCATCGGGCTCGAGCGCTGTCACGCCACCATCCTGCCTGGACGCAGGGTCAGCCGGTCGGGTCTGCGGACCAGCGCCGCAGCGGTGGCCAGGCCGAGCAGGTAGAACGTCGTGAACCCGGTCGGGTAGCTGCCGAGCGTCGTCCGTGAGATCCAGTCGACGACCGAGACGGCGAGCACGGCCAGGGCGAGCCAGGCCGCGTCGTCCCCCCGCCGCGCGGGCCCGCTCATCCACCGCACGTAGGCGACCACGAACACGAGCAGGGCGATGACGCCCGGCAACCCGACGTCGGAGAGCACCTGTCCCCAGGACGAGTCGATGAAGGACGGGTCACCGGCGTACAGCGGTGTGCTCTCCGCCGTGGGGTCGTACTGCGGAACCTCCGAGACGAGCCCGGCCTCGGCCCGGGTCGATCCGGCGCCGAGAGCCCCGACGCCGTTTCCGCGGAGCAGCGTGGACGGCCCCTGGTAGGCGACCGCCCAGGCGTCCAGCCGACCGTTGAGAGTGAACAGCAACGGCCGGACCGGTCCCCCCGGGACGGTCGCGGACACGAGGAAGACGCCGGCCGCCAGGACCGCTCCCGCCGCAGCCCCCACGACCCCGACCGAGGCCGCCAGGATCCTGCCCTTGCGCACGAGGAACAGGAGGGCGAGGACGGCGAGCTGGAGGACCGCCGTGCGCACCTGCGTCGCCGCCAGGACGGCCCCGACCGACACCCAGAGCAGGATCGCCTGACGCCTCGAGGCGACGGTGAGGGCCACGCACGCGCCGAGAACGGCGAAGGCGGCCAGGGAGAAGGACTCCTCGAACGATCCCGGACTGCGGAGGCCACCGCCCGAGGTGAGGCGCACCTGCGAGCCGAACGCGTAGCCCCAGGTGTAGACGAGCGCGTCGGCGCCGACGGCTTGCTGGATCCAGGCCAGGACGGCCTGGGCCGGCAGGAACACGCACATGGCGAGGACGAGGTGCCGCAACGCCGCGCGGGAGCGCGGGGTCATGAGGGCCACGAACAGCAGGAGCAGCGGTTCCAGGAGCAGCCGGGTGCCGAAGATCCACCCACCCCCGTGATCGCCGCCGAGGTCGGCCAGGTAGAGGCCCACGAGCACCGCCAGGGAGAGCCCCGCCGGCAGGGGCGGCAACCGCGCGGGCAGGGACGCGCGCCCCTGCATCACGACCACCACTGCGACGACGACGAGCAGGAGCACGAGCGCGTCCTTGGCGACGCCCAGCGTCCCTGACACCCGCAACCGCAACTCGGCCGTGGTGCCGAACAGGAAGATGATCGCCCAGGGCGCCAGCCACGGTCGCGCCACCAGGCCCCAGACGACGCCCGCCCCGACGGCGAGGCCCGCGACCGCCAGCAGCATCAGGTCACGTCCCGCCCGCGTCCGCCGGCGCCCGCGGCCGCCATGGGATCAGTCCTCCATCAGGATCACGGCGTCCGGGGAGCGTTCCCACTGACGGGTCAGCCGCTCGGCCGTGCGCACCTCCCGGACCGGGGCGCCCGACTGCACCGCGAGGATCACCGCGGTCGCCTCCCGGGCCAGCGGCGCGACGATCGTGCCCGTGGGGTCTCCGGCGGCCTGGACCCACGTCTCGCCCGAGCCCTCCGTGCCGGCCGGACCGCCGGCGTCCTGGGGAACGTGCTCGTCGGCCACCCGGTGTGCCGGGATGGTGTCCCTGAGGACGGCGGCCACCTCCTGCGCCGCTCCCACCGATGCGGGACCGGCCGGGACGACGAGCAGCAGACGCGCCGGGCTGCCCGCCGAGAGGTGCTGCAGGTCCTCGATCAGCCTCTCGGAGCCGGGGACGACCTGACCGGCCCGGATGGCACCCGACGGCAGCTGGAGGAGCTCCCCCACGTCGCTGCCGCTGGTCACCCGGGACGGTCGGGCGATGCGGACGGCCAGGTAGGCCGCGGCCAGGATGATCCCCAGGACCACGCCCGTGGCGCCGTTCCGGACCGGGGCCGGCGCGGTCTGCTCCGGCGGTGAGGTGGTCAGGACCCGGATGGGATCGGCGGAGAGCGCCAGGATCTCGGCCCGGGCGAGGACGTCCTCGACGACCTCGCCGCCCGCCGTCGCCCCGTCCGCGGTCACCGCGGCGGCGGCCCTCCTCGCCGCCTCGACCACCCCTTCCCTGGCTGCCTGCGCGAAGGCAGCCACGACGGCCTCGACCGTGGCCGCTGCGGCCTCCTCGTCGGGTGCGGTGGCGGTGACCGAGATGACGCTGGACCCCGGGACCGGCGTCACGGTCACGGTGTCGCGCAGGACGGTCCAGTCCTCGACCCCGTCCAGGGCGGCGGCCGCGGGCGCCAGCACCTCCTCGGACACGGCCAGCGCCGTCGCGTCGGCCAGCTCGCGCGCGGCGGCCGCCGGATTCGCGGCAGGGAACAGCAGCGGATCCTGCGACGGCGGTGAGAAGGTGACGGTCGCCTCCGCCTCCCACGACGGAGCACCGGCGAAGCTGAGCGCGACACCGAGCACGCCACCGAGACCGGCCGCCACGACCGGCAGCCACAGCAGGCTCCACAACCGGGCGAGACCCTGCCGGTGGTTCCGGGCGTGCCGCCCTCCGGGGGCTCGCGCAGGTGAAGGGAGCGCCGGGGTCACCGCCCCCGTCCAGCCGGGACCGACCAGGCATCGTAGAGATCGTTGATCTCGGTCACCCACCGCTCGAAGGGGAACGCCTCGGCGAGCCGCCGTCGGCCGGCGGCACCGAGCGAGGAGGCCGTCGAGGGCGACGCCAGGACCTCGACGAGGGCCTGGCCGAGGGCCTGAGGGGCTCGAGGCGGTACGAGCAGACCGGTCACCCCGTGGTCGACCATCTCGGCGAGCCCGCCGGTGACCGTGCTGACCACGGGAACGGACCCGGCCATCGCCTCGAGGACGGCGTACGGGAAGCACTCGATGTTGTAGGAGGCGAGGACGAAGACGTCGGCACCGGCTGCCAGCGCGGGGGCGTCCACGCGCGCGCCCAGGAAGTGCACGCCGCGCAGACCGGTCTCCCGCGCGACGCGTTCGAGGTCCGCTCGCTCCGGCCCGTCACCGATCAGGACCAGGGAGGCCTCCGGCACCTGCGCCACGACGTCCCGCCACGCCTCGAGCAGGTCGTGGTGACCCTTGTCGGCACGCATCGCCCCCACCATGACGGCCACCGGGCCCCGGGGTCCGCCGGGCAGGGCGGCCGAGAGCGCGGCACGCCCGTCCGGGACCGTCGTCGCGGGAAGGCTGTTCTGCACGACGGCCATGCGTTGCGTGGGGAGCCCCAGCTGGTCGCGGAGGTACGTGACCTGGGTGAAGCAGACGGCTGCGTAGCCGCTCACCACACCACCCAGTGCCTGCTCCATGGCCCGTTCCCGCCGTCCGCGGTGACCGACGTGCCCGTAGGTGTGCTTCCAGACGACGTAGGGAACGGCTCCACCCGCCATCGCGCGGTGCTGGAGCAGCGCCAGGCGGACCGGCAGGTCGGCCGCGAAGTGCTGGGCGGTGACGACCGCCGGCCGGTGCCGCCGCAGGTGCCCCCGGATGGCGTTGGCCGTGCGCATCACCCCGGACGCCCCCGCGGGCGCCGGGACGAGGTCGACGGGGATGCCGGAGGCCTCGAGCTCGTCGGCGAACGGGCCGCCCTCGAAGGCGAGGACCCGGGACCGCCAGCGACGGGGATCGAGGTGCTGTGCCAGCAGGACCACGTGCCGTTCCGCGCCGCCGAGCTGCAGTCCCGGGAGGACGAACAGGGCGGTCCGGGGGGGCGACTCACTCATCTGCCATCTCCATCGGTCGACTGGGTCGCACGCCGTTCCCCCTGCGGTCACCGCCTCCGCCGCGACGACACCAGCCACCCTCCCTGCGGTCGGGCACGGCCGCAACGCGAGGCCGTCCGACCGGGTGAGGGCTGCCGATCACCCGGTCACCGGAACCCCCGTCCGGCGCGGTGACTCGCCAGCCGGTCGTTGACCTCGCGGAAGGCGGTCAGGGACGGCTTGGGGGTGCCGTCGAGGCGGACGAGGCCGAAGTTGTTCTCGTAGGCGTTCCAGTCGTCCCGATCCCGGACGGTGAAGACGAACGCGTGCGTGACGTAGGGGTAGCGGTCCTGGATCATCGCGATGGCCCGCCCCAGGTACTCGGCCTGGGTCGCCTCGTCCACCCCTGCCTGCCACCCTTCCCCGGCACCGGTCGTCCAGCCGAACTCGGTGAACCAGATCGGCCGATCGCCGTCGCCGTTGGCGACCATCACCTCCCGCACGCGCTGGACGTTGGCGATCCGGTACGGGTGGTCGGCCGGGGGCGCTTCGGGCGGCTCGGCCGCGGGCCCCTGGTAGGGATGGAGGGCCAGCGCGTCGAACCAGCCGGCTGCCCCGGCCGCGTACAGGCGCTGGAGCCATTCCGCGTTGGCCCCGCTCACCCCACCGGAGACCACCGTCGCACCCGGATCACCGGCCTTGATCCCGGTGTAGCCCGCCCGCAGCACCGGCAGGTACGCGGCCGGGTCCCCGTCGGGGCACCGACCGGTCGCGCAGTCGGGCTCGTTCCAGATCTCCCATGCCGCCACCCGGCCGGCATACCGCTCCGCCAGGTGGTGCGCCACGCGCTCGTACTCGCGGACATCGGCCGGCAGAACCGTCAGGCTCTCCTCACCGCTGAGCCACGTCGGCGTGCACGCCAGCGTCGCCAGGACCTGCAGCCCGCGTTGCCGTGCCTGGGCGACCGTGGCGTCCAACCGGTCCCGGTACCACTCGGACACGAGTCCCGGCCCGGCCTCCTCCAGCGAGCACCACCCGACGCCCACGCGGACCCAGCCGGCCCCGGACTCCGCCACCCGGTCCAGCATCTGCTCGTTCACCGGCCAGTCCCGCCACAGCGAGAAGACCTCGACCCCGGTCTCCAGCGTCCGCGAGGCGGGAGCCGGGGTCCGGCTGCGGCCGGGCTCCCCTGAAGAGTCCTGGAGGACCAGGAGCGCTCCGGCGACCGCCGCGATCGCGACCGCGGCCGTCAGCCCGACGAGACGGTGGACCTGCCGCCTGCGCCCCCCGGCCCTCCGGCGAGCGGGAGCGCGGCTGGACCCGGGCCCGTCGTCACCGCCGGGCACGGGAGCGGCCTCCACGGCGGGTGCGCTCCTCCAGGGTCTGCCGGTACACCTCCATGACCCGGCCTGCCGTACGCCGGACGTCGTGGTGCTGGCTCACGTGGCGGCGCCCCAGCTCGCCCTCCTCGTCAGCGCTCCGCCGGTCCCTGAGGCGGGCCGCGAGAGCCGCGGTCAGCGCGGCGGCGTCCTCCGGTGGGACGACCGCCGAGCGGGCGCCGGGCGCCACCGCCTCCCGGGCGCCGGCGACGTCGGTCACCACCACGCTGCGACCGCAGGCCGCCGCCTCCAGCGGCACGAGGGCCATCCCCTCCCACCGGGACGGCAGGACGACGACGTCTGCCGCGACGTACCAGTCGAGCGGGTCGGCGCGCCCCACCAGCCGGCTTCCCTCGGGGGCCCGGGCGAGCAGCTCTTCCCGGTCGGGACCGTCGCCGACCAGGACCAGCCGGGCGTCGGGGACGGCGCCGAGGACGGCCGGCCATGCGTCGAACAGCACGTCCTGGCCCTTCTGCCGGCTCAGCCGCCCCACGCACACGGCGAGCGGGCCCGAGCCGACGCCCAGCCGGGCCCGGGCCGCGTCCCGGTCACCGGGCTGGAACCGCTCGACGTCCACACCGTTGGGGACGACGACGGTCCTGCCGTCCAGGCGGAGCCCCGCGCGGACTCCTTGCTCGCACTCGCTCTGGCTCACGCAGATCACGCGGTCGGTCCACCGCAGGGCCCGGCGCTCCCACAGCAGACTCGCCGCGCGGAGCGGGCCGCGCACCGCCAGGAACGACCAGGCATGCGGCTGGTACACCGTGGGGAGACCCGAACGCAGGGCGAGCCGGCCGGCCAGACCCGCCTTCGCGCTGTGCAGGTGGACCAGGTCGGGGCGGGCCGCGCGGATCACCCGCGCGAGCCGCACGGACTCGTCGACCACCGTCGGGCCCGGGTTGCGGGATGCCTCCCAGCGGAGCACCTCGGCGCCGACCGCGGAGGCCTCGCCCGGGAGGTCACCGTGCGGGGGGCAGGCCACGGAGACGTCCCACCCCTGGGCGGTCTGCTCCCGTGCGAGGTCGACGACGGTGCGCGCGACCCCCTCGGTCGTCGGCTGCGAGACGTGCAGGACACGGAGTGCTGCCGTGCCGGTCATGTCCACTCCTCCGTGCACCGGGGTCCGATCACCCGCACGTCCCGGGAACCTCCCGGCCCGGGAACGACTCGGGGCTCTGGGCTCCCATCGTTCAACATCCCCGCCCGGGGCGCTGTCCGTGCCGGGCGACTCGAGGCCCCGGCGTGCGCCACCACGCCACCATGGGAAAGCTAGCCCGGGTGAGACCTGCGTCCCTGCCCGGAGAATCGTCCCCCACCACGACCGGTCGCCGGCCTGGCGCGCCGCTGGACGTGCTCGTCGTCGTCCCGTCCGACGCCGCCCAGGACGGCGAGGGCCAGTTGCTCCGGGTCGTCCGTGCCACCGACCGGCTCCGGCCCACCGTGCACCGGATCGGCACCGGCCGGGGATCGGCACGGGCGCTGGGCGACGTCCTCCGCCTCGTGACGGTGCTGCGCTCGGAGGACCCCGATGTCGTCCTGGCCAGCGGTGCGCAGGCCGCGGCAGCTGCGATCGCCGCCGCGACCGTCACCGGTCACCGCACGGTCGCGGTCGTCGACGGCCCGGAGGCCGACCTGCCGGCGAGGGTCACCCGTCGGGCCGCCGTCGTGATCAGCCCCCCGGCGGTGGCGGAGGGCGACGACCCGGTCGATCCGCTGGTCGCTCCCCCTGCCGCGGCGGATGACGGGAGCGCGGAGGTGCCGCTCGGCGCGGCAGCGCACCGCCTCGCCGGCGTGCTGGCGGAGGCGGTGGGACGCCCCGGAGCCGGGATGGACCCGGCGGTCGCCCCACCGATGAGCGTCGTGGTGCCGGTCTGGCGCGAGGGGGCTCTGGTGGACGACCTGGTCAGCGCCCTGCTGCCCCAGTTGCGCCCCGACGACGAGCTCATCCTGGTGGATGACGGCAGCCCGGACGACACCGGCGAGCGGGTCGAGCGTGCGGCGGCCGACCATCCCCAGGTGCGCGCCGTGCGGCAGCATCCGAACGCAGGCGCCGCCGCGGCGCGGAACGCCGGCGTGGCGGTCGCCCGGCACGCCTGCATCGCCTTCACCGACGCCGGCTGCCACTGGGGCGAGGGCTGGCTGGACGGGATGCGGGTCCCCTTCGCGGAGACCCCTCGTCCCGACCTCGTGGCCGGGGCCTACCGGGTGAGCCGGCGCACCGTCTTCGAGGCCGCGTCCGCGGTGGGCTGCTATCCCGACGTCGGCGAGGTGCGCCGGGCGGGGCCGGTCACCACCGCCTGGTCCGTGCTCTTCGGGCGCCGCTTCGACCCCACGCGCCCCGCCGGGCGGGCCATGGCAGTCACCCGGGACGCGCTCGACGAGGTCGGGGGATGGCCGGAGGCCGTCCGCGCTCACGAGGACCTCGACCTGAGCCGGTCCATCGCCGAGCGCGGCCTGACGTGCGTGCTGACGACCGACGCGGACCTCCTGTGGGACCAGGCCGGCCTGCGCGGCACCCTCCGGATGTACGTCCGTTACGGCCGGGGAGACGCCGAGGCCGCCGACCGCCAGGCGCTCCTCAGGGACATCGCCCGGGCGGGCGCCTACGTCGTCGGCGCGCTCGGTCTGGTATGGGGAGGCACACGTGCACGAGCGGCGCTGGCCGCGGCGGCCGTGGCCTACGTCTGGGTTCCGCTGGCCCGGGCGCGCCGTGAGGAGCGGCCGCTCGCGACCGCCGCGCTGGTTCCTCCGGTGATCATGATGAAGGACCTGGCCAAGGTCTGGGGCGTGCTGGAGGTCGTCCGCGAGCGTGCCGGCGGACCTCGTCGCACCGGCGGGCTCCGGCGGGAGGCGCGACCGGCTGCCGGATCCCGGTGAACCGGACTCCGTGCCCGCCGAAACCCTCCCCGTGGCAGGAGCACCACCACGGGGCCGGACCGCCCGGCCTCCTCAGGGGCGGGCGCCGCTGATCGCGTGCCGACGACCGCTACCAGCGCTGATCCGCGGGCGTCGGGCGCCTCACTCCTCCGTGAAGAGCGCGACCAGCTCGTCCGGCGTCCCCGGGACGTGCAGAGGCAGCACCGAGACGTTCCACTCCGGTCGACGCTCGTCGACCCCGAGGGCGAGGTCCCAGGCCGCGCGCGGGGTCAGCGGGCCGAAGCACGCGTCGTCGCCGTCCTCACCGAGGTCGACCTCGACCAGCCAGGTGTCGGAGAGGTCCGCAGCCAGCTCGGCGAAGTCAGGAGCTGCGTCGTCGTCCGGTTCCGGGGTGTCGATCCGCACGGGGTAGATGAGCGCCATCCTCCGCACGCTAGGCGTTCACGGGCCGTCCCGCGATCGATCAGGCCCCGGCTGCGGCCCGTTCCCCGTCGAGCGGCACCGGCAGCCAGCGCGCCCACCAGCGCAGGACGTGCTCGAAGCGGGCCAGCCGGTGGCGCGGCCGGCCACTGCGCGACAGCTCGTGCCCCTCGCCCGGGAAGAGGAGCAGCTCCGACGGGACCCCGCGCCGCTTGAGCTCGACGTAGAGCCGCTGTCCCTGCTCCAGCGGCGTCCGCCAGTCCTCCTCCGAGTGGATCACCAGGGTGGGCGTGGTGATGGCGTGCGCCTGCGCCAGGGCGCTCTGCGCGGCGATCCGGCCGGGGTCGGTACCGAGGTACTGGTCGGGGAAGTACCAGCCGATGTCGGCCGAGCCGGCGAAGCTGACCGGGTCGGTGAACGCCCGCTCCACGACGGCACCGGCGAACCGGTCGGTCCGCCCGAGGATCACGGCGGTGAGGTATCCGCCGTAGGAGCCGCCCAGGATCCCGACGCGGTCGGCGTCGAGCGCGGGATCCGCGAGCGCCGCGTCGAGGAACGCCAGGACGTCGTCGGCGTCGAGGCCCCCCCACCCGCCCCGGATGGCCCGCCCGTGGGCCGCGCCGTACCCGGAGGACCCGCGGGGATTGCACTGAACGACGGCGTAACCGGCGGAGACGTAGGTCTGAGTCTCGTCCAGCAGCGTCCACCCGTACTGCGCGAACGGGCCACCGTGCAGCATGAGCAGCACCGGGTGCGGCCCCGGTCCCGACGGCGTGGTCACCCATCCGTGCACCGGATAGCCGTCGGGGGCGGTGGCGGTGCGCTCCGCCAACCGGTGCAGCCGTCCGGTGCCACCCAGGTCCGCGCCGAAGCCGGTGAGCAGCCGGCGCTCGCCCGCGACGAGGGCGAGCAGCTCACCCGCCGAGCGGTCGTGCGCCACGGTGGCGACGGCGACGCCCGCCGCGGCCGCGATGCCCCGCACGGTGAAGCAGCCGTCGATCAGCGCCGTCGGCTCCCCGCCGTCGAGCGGCACGCGCAGCAGCTCGACGGCGCCGCGACGTTCGACGCCGACCAGCACCGCGTCCCCGGCGACGACCGTGGCGGGGGTCTCGTCGCCACGGTGGTGGATCTCCGGGTCGAGCAGCGGCCGGAGGGGGCCGCCGCCGGCCGGCACGCTGCAGGGCACCGCCTGCCGGGCCACGAAGTCCAGGCCCTCCGGTCCCAGATCGGGGACGGCGGTGACCACGACCGTCGTCCCGTCGGCGGTGTACGCCGGCCGCGAGCAGGTCCCCCGGCAGTCGGTGACGCACCGCAGTCCGGATCCGTCGGGCGCCACCGCGTACACGTCGGTCACCAGGTCGCGGTCGGCCCGCGGATGCCGGGCGGAGACGAACGCCAGTTCCGCGCCGTCCGGACGCCAGCAGACGTCCGCGCAGTCGGCGTCCCCGGTGGTGACCTGCACGGGGGAAGGGGACGGCGCGGTGTCGTCGGCGAAGTCCGCGGGGAGATCGACGACGAACACCTGGCTCGGGCGGTCGCGCAGGAAGCCCACGCCGTCCTGCCGGAAGCGGAGGGTGGTGATCAGCCGCGGCGGCTCGGCGGCGGGGGGAACGGTGCCGACGGTTCCGTAGCGGCCGTGTTCCGGCACGCGGGCCACGTGGGCCAGCCGGCGGGAGTCCGGTGACCACACCGGCCGGCCGGCACCGAGGTGGTGGGCGGTGAGCCGCCGTGGTGCGCCGCCCGCCGCGGGCAGGACGAGGATCTGCGGCTTTCCGCCGGGCTCCGTCCCGAGGTAGGCCAGCCAGCGGCCGTCCGGGGAGTACGAGGGATCGGTGTCGTGCTGCCCGGAGGTGATCGGCCGGGCCGGCGCCGAGCCGTCGGTGGGCACCGCCCACAGCTGGCTGCGGTACTCGTCCGCATCCAGGTCGGGCCACCGGACGGCGACGACGGCGATGCGGCCGTCCGGCGACACCGTGGGCGTCCCCGGCGTGCGCAGGAGCGCGAGATCGGTCGGCCGCATGGCCCCCGACGCTAGTCCGTCGGTGACCCCGACCCCGCCGTGGCCTCCGGTTCCTCTCCGGCGGGTTCGGGCGGGATCGCCCGTGCGCGGATGGTGCTGACCAGCGCCAGGCTGCCCAGCAGCGGCAGGGCCGCGAGCAGCAGGAGGCTGCGATCCAGACCCAGGATCTCCCCCATCCCGCCGACGACGGCCGAGCCCACACCCCCGCCCACGAGGAACACCAGCGTGGCGATGCCCAGGGCGACGCCGCGGACGTCCGCCGGTACGGCACCGCCCACGGCGGACATGAGGGCCGGCTGACCGAGACCGAAGGCCAGCGTCACGAGGGCGACCGCCGTCACGAGCACCACCGCGGACCCCAGCGCCGCGCCCCCGGCGGCGACGACCAGCGCGACCGCTGCCGTCATGCCGGAGACCAGGAGTGACCGGCCCGGTCCCAGGCGCGCGAGCAGCGGACCGGCGAGCCGCGGAGCGAGGAACCCGGCGACGGCACTGGGTACCAGCGCCAGTCCGACCTCCAGCGGCGTCCACCCCCGCGCCGCGAGGACGGCCGGAACAGCGATCAGCAGCCCGAACCAGGCGGCCGGCACGGCCGAGGCCGCCAGTGAGCTGCGGACGACGACGGGTTCGCGGACGACTCGTCGAGGGAGGAACCCTTCCGGCCGGCGGCGCACCCGGGCCGCGACGGCGGGGACGCCGAGACCGAGCAGCAGGGCGCCCGCCGTCGCCACGAGGACTCCCGATGCGGGTGACTGCACGAGCAGCACCAACCCGGCCGCCGTGCCGGCCACGAGCACCGCGCCCAGGATGTCGAGCCGGGCACCGGTGCCCCGCGTCGGCAGGGCCCGCCACAGCGCGGGGACCACCAGCAGCCCGAGCGCGGGGAGTGCGACGACCGCCCGCCAGCCGGCCAGATCGGCCACCAGGCCGCCCGCGAGCGGACCCAGCGCGCTCACCGCGGCCGCGGTTCCGGCCACCTTGCCGAGCGCGGTGGCCCGGACCGCCCCCTCGTAGCGGGCGCTGACGATGGCCATGCCGAGGACGGGCACCGCGGCCGCTCCCGTGCCCTGCAGCACCCGGGCGGCCAGCAGCACCTCGATGCTGGGCGCCAAGCCCCCGAGGACCGCGCTGCCGGCCATCAGGCCGACCCCCACCAGCAGGGGCAGGCGGATGCCCGCCAGATCGGCGACCCGACCGTAGACCGCGGTCGCCACGGCCAGCATGAGGGCGTACAGGCTGATGACCCACGAGACCCCGCCGGTGGAGAGGTCGAGGTCCGCCGCGATGGCCGGGAGGGTGACCGCCACGGCCGCGCTGCCCATCCCGGCCAGGCCGAAGAGCAACCCGACGAGCCCGGCGACGCGGCCGGCGTCCTGGTGATCACCCACGAGGAAGGCTCCGCCGGCCGCGTCGACGTCTGCTCTGCTGACCGCTCAGCGGCGGGTGCGCTCCTCGCCGGGCTCGTCGGCGATCTTCGACTCGACGGCGGCCGCGGCCTCGGGACCGCCGGTGGGCACCGATCGAGCGGTCTCCGTGTCCACGACCGGCTCGTCCACCGACATCAACTGGCCGCGGGTCTTCAGCAGGCTGGCGACCGTCGCGATGATCAGCACCCCGAGGATGATCGAGAGGGACAGCCAGATCGGGATGGACGGCACCGCGTCGATGTGCTCGCCGCCGTTGATGAACGGCAGGTTGTTCTCGTGCAGGGCCTCCATGATCAGCTTCACGCCGATGAAGGCCAGGATCACCGAGAGGCCGAGGGACAGGTAGACCAGGCGCTTGAGCAGTCCGCCGAGCAGGAAGTAGAGCTGCCGCAGGCCCATGAGCGCGAACACGTTCGCCGTGAAGACGATGAACGGCTCCCGGGTGAGACCGAAGATGGCCGGGATGCTGTCGAGCGCGAAGATCAGGTCCGTCGTGCCCAGGGCGAGGAACACGATGATCATCGGCGTCCAGAGCTTCTTGCCGTTCTGCGTGACCCGGATCTTCGCGCCCTGGAAGTCATCGGTCATCGGCAGCACCTTGCGCATCCGCCGGATGAAGGCGTTCTCCTCGTAGTCGTCATCCTCGCCGCGGTGACGGACGAGGTTGATCGCGGTGTAGATGAGGAAGGCGCCGAAGAAGTAGAAGACCCACGTGAACCGCTCGATGAGCGCGGCACCGAGCAGGATGAAGATGCCGCGCAGGACCAGCGCGATGATGATGCCCACCATCAGGGCCTCCTGCTGCAGGTGCCGTGGCACCCGGAAGCGGGCCATGATGATCACGAAGACGAAGAGGTTGTCGACCGACAGCGAGTACTCGGTCAGCCAGCCCGCGTAGAACTCGGTGGCGTACGTCCCGTTCGTGAACACGAGCATCAGCACCCCGAAGAGCAGGGCGAGTGCGACGTAGAAGCCGACCCAGATCCCCGCCTCCTTCATGGAGGGCTCGTGCGGACGGCGGGCAACGATCGCGAGGTCGGCGAGCAGCAGGGCGGTGAGCCCCACGAACGTCGCGATCTCGAACCAGACGGGGAGCTCCACAGGCCCTCACTCTACGGGTCGGCCGGCCGCGGGATGCGGGCGGCGATGGGTCGGACACAGGGGTCGGACACAGCTCCGGCGGGGGCCCTTGCCAGGCCCCCGCCGGAGCAGCGGTCAGTACGTGCTCGAGCGGGCGTCGACCCGGGCATCGGCCCGTCCGGGGACGGGCTCCGTGGTGCTGGCACCTTCGGTGCCCAGCGGCGCCTCCGTCGAACCGCCGTCCGCGCCTCCGGACGCGACCCGCTCGGCACGGTCGCGCCGGCTGCGGGCGAGGCTGGCGACGGTGGTGACCAGAAGCGTCACGAGGATGACCGCGAGGGACAGCCAGGTGGGCACCTCGGGGATCACGGTGACGTGCTCGCCGCCGTTGACGAACGGGAGCTCGTTGGTGTGCAGCGCGTGGATGACGAGCTTCGCGCCGATGAAGCCGAGGATCACGGCCAGCCCGTAGGACAGGTAGACGAGGCGGTCGAGCAGCCCGTCGATGAGGAAGAACAGCTGCCGCAGGCCCAGCAGGGAGAAGGCGTTGGCGGCGAACACCAGGTAGGTCTCCTGGGTGAGCCCGAAGATGGCCGGGATCGAGTCGACGGCGAAGATGAGGTCGGCACTACCGATGGCCAGCAGGGCGATCGCCAGCGGGGTGATGAGCCGCTTGCCGTCGATGCGCACGGTCATCCGGTCACCGTCGTACTGGTCCGTCGTCGGGAGCACCCGCCGCGCCAGCCGCAGGACGCCGTTCTCCCGGTAGTCCTCGTCGTGCCCGTGCCCGCCGCTGCGGGCCTGCACCCAGGCGGTCCAGACGAGGATGGCGCCGAAGAGGTAGAAGACCCAGCTGAAGTTCTCGATCGCGGCCGCGCCGATCAGGATGAAGACGGTGCGCAGGGCGAGGGCGAAGGTGATGCCGAACAGCAGCACCTTCTGCTGCAGCTCCCGGGGCACGCCGAAGCTGGCCATGATCAGCACGAAGACGAAGAGGTTGTCGACCGACAGGCTCTTCTCGGTGATGTATCCGGCGAAGTACTCACCGGCGAACTGGGCGCCGGAGAACCACAGCACCAGCAGCCCGAAGACGACGGCGATGCCGACGTAGACCGCCGACCAGATGGCTGACTCGCGCAGCGACGGCGAGTGCGGCGTACGCACGTGGCCGACGAAGTCGAAGACGAGCATCGCCACGATCGCGGCGACGGTGATGCCCCACACCCACACGGGCACGTCCATGCAGAACCTCCGGAACTGGCAGTCGTCAGTAACCGGAGGTCTCTCCCACCACCCAGCGGGCGGCCGACGGGCCGGGGATCGCGGGATCCCGTATTGACGACCCGGTCGCGGCGGGATACTCCCCTCCACGAACCGAGGGCCGCACAGGCGTCATCGCCCGCACGTCCCGTGTGGTTCAGAGGCTGCAACGCCCGGCGACCGCAGCTGGTTCCCGGTCGGCCGAGATTTTTCGACAGCCGCCCGCGGCCCCGTCAAGGACACCGCCCCGGGACGTGCCGAGCAAGGAACAGGTCCGCTGTCAGGCGTGCGCGGCGTCGAACTGGCGGAGCTCCTTCTTCAGCTCGTTGAGCTCGTCGCGCAGCCGGGCGGCGACCTCGAACTGCAGCTCGCGCGCGGCCGCGAGCATCTGGTCGTTCATCTGCGTGATCAGGTCGGCCAGCTCGTTGCGCGGCAGACCCTGCACGTCGATGGCGCCTGCCTTTCCGGCCTTCTTCGACGACAGGCCGGGCACCGGAGCCTTGCCGCGCGACTGCTGGCGCCCCGATCCACCGATGAGCTCGGCGGCGTCGGAGTCCTCGGCCTCGCGGTAGATGCCCTCGAGGATGTCGACGATCTTCTTGCGCAGCGGTTGCGGGTCGACGCCCCGCTCGCGGTTGTAGGCGATCTGCTTCTCCCGGCGCCGCTCCGTCTCCTCGATCGCGAGCGCCATGGACGGCGTGATCTTGTCCGCGTACATGTGCACCTGGCCGGAGACGTTGCGCGCCGCCCGGCCGATGGTCTGGATCAGCGACGTGCCCGACCGGAGGAAGCCCTCCTTGTCGGCGTCGAGGATGGCCACCAGCGACACCTCGGGCAGGTCCAGCCCTTCCCGGAGCAGGTTGATGCCGACGAGGACGTCGTACTCCCCCTGCCGGAGCTCGCGGAGCAGCTCCACCCGGCGCAGGGTGTCGACCTCGGAGTGCAGGTACCGCACCTTGATGCCCAGCTCGAGCAGGTAGTCGGTGAGGTCCTCGGCCATCTTCTTGGTCAGCGTCGTGACCAGGATCCGCTCGTCCTTCTCGGTGCGGATGCGGATCTCGTGGACGAGGTCGTCGATCTGCCCCTTCGTCGGCTTCACGACGACCTCGGGGTCCACCAGACCGGTGGGCCGGATGACCTGCTCGACGAACTCGCCCCCGGTCCGGCCCAGCTCGTAGGGGCCGGGGGTCGCCGACAGGTACACCGTCTGACCGATCCGGTCGGTGAACTCCTCCCACTTCAGCGGGCGGTTGTCCATGGCCGACGGGAGCCGGAAGCCGTGCTCCACCAGGGTGCGCTTGCGGCTCATGTCGCCCTCGTACATGCCGCCGATCTGCGGCACGGTCACGTGCGACTCGTCGATGACCAGGAGGAAGTCGTCGGGGAAGTAGTCGATGAGACATGCGCCGGCGCTGCCCGGGGCGCGGCCGTCGATGTGCCGCGAGTAGTTCTCGATGCCCGAGCAGAAGCCGACCTGCCGCATCATCTCGATGTCGTAGGTGGTGCGCATGCGCAGCCGCTGGGACTCCAGCAGCTTGCCCTGCCGGTCGAGCTCGGCCAGCCGCTGCTCCAGCTCCGCCTCGATGCCGGCGATCGCCCGCTCCATCCGGTCGGGGCCCGCGACGTAGTGGGTGGCCGGGAAGATGAACAGCTCGTCCACCTCGCGGACGACCTCACCGGTGAGCGGGTGCAGGTAGTACAGCCGCTCGATCTCGTCGCCGAACATCTCGATCCGGCAGGCGAGCTCCTCGTAGACCGGGAAGATCTCGATCGTGTCGCCGCGGACCCGGAACGTGCCGCGGGTGAAGGACAGGTCGTTGCGGGTGTACTGCTCCGTGACCAGCGTGCGCAGCAGCTCCTCCTGGGTGCGCTGCTCCCCCACCTTCACCTTGAGCGCGCGCTCCACGTACTCCTGCGGTGTGCCCAGGCCGTAGATGCAGGAGACGGTGGACACCACCACGACGTCCCGCCGGGTCAGCAGGCTGTTCGTCGCGGAGTGCCGGAGCCGCTCGACCTCCTCGTTGATCGAGGAGTCCTTCTCGATGTAGGTGTCCGTCTGCGGGACGTAGGCCTCGGGCTGGTAGTAGTCGTAGTAGGAGACGAAGTACTCGACCGCGGCGTCGGGCATCAGCTCGCGGAACTCGTTGGCCAGCTGCGCGGCCAGCGTCTTGTTCGGCGCCATGACCAGCGTGGGCCGTTGCACCTGCTCGATCAGCCAGGCGGTGGTGGCCGACTTGCCGGTGCCCGTGGCGCCGAGGAGGACGACGTCCTTCTCCCCCGCGCCCACCCGCTCGGCGAGGGCCTTGATCGCGGCGGGCTGGTCGCCGGAGGGCTCGAACTCGCTGACGACGCGGAAGCGCCCCTGCGTGGGCCGGAGATCGGTGGTCGTGCGCACGGCATCGACGGTACGTCGGCGGTGCGACAGAACGCGGTGCGAGCGGCTCCCGGTGCCGGTGGTGCGCACGGCGTCGTCCCGCGCGCTGGAGCGGATCGGATGGAGCGGATCCGCTGCCGCGGACGCGACGGGGCGGTACGACTCACACCGTCAGCAGGTGTGACGAGGCCCGGACGCGGGCAACCGGGTGTCTGATGCCCGTCTCGGCCGGCGGCGCCAGCGCGCGTCCCGGTCCACCGCCCCCACCCCCCGCGGGGGCGCCTTTGCAGGAGGAAATACCCACGATGACCCAGGTCTGGCCCGGTAGCGCCTACCCCCTCGGCGCAACCTACGACGGCATCGGGACCAACTTCGCCATCTTCAGCGAGGTGGCCGAGAAGGTCGAGCTGTGCCTGTTCGACGAACAGGGCAACGAGGAGCGCATCCGGCTCCCCGAGATGGACGGCTACGTCTGGCACGCCTTCCTCCCCGGCATCCAGCCCGGGCAGAAGTACGGCTTCCGCGTGCACGGGCCCTACGACCCGGCACAGGGCCTGCGCTGCAATCCGAACAAGCTGCTGCTGGACCCCTACGCGAAGGCCATCGACGGGCAGATCGAGTGGGACCAGTCGGTCTTCGGCTACGACTTCGAGACCAAGGAGCGCAACGACGACGACTCCGCGGCGCACATGCCGAAGTCCGTCGTCGTCAACCCGTACTTCGACTGGGGCGTGGACCGGCCGCCGAAGATCCCCTACAACAAGTCGGTCATCTACGAGGCCCACGTCAAGGGCCTGACCATGACCAACCCGCGGATCCCCGAGGAGCTGCGCGGCACCTATGCCGGCGTCGCGCACCCGGCGACCATCGAGCACCTGCAGGAGCTGGGGATCACCGCGATCGAGCTGCTGCCGGTTCACCAGTTCGTGCAGGACGACACCCTCCAGCAGAAGGGCCTGCGCAACTACTGGGGCTACAACACCATCGGCTTCTTCGCGCCGCACAACGAGTACGCCAGCAACACCTCCTCGGGTCAGCACGTCCAGGAGTTCAAGGGCATGGTCCGGGCCCTGCACGAGGCGGGCATCGAGGTCATCCTGGACGTCGTCTACAACCACACCGCCGAGGGCAACCACAACGGCCCGACGCTGTCCTTCCGCGGCATCGACAACCGCACGTACTACAAGCTCGTCGAGGGCGACGAGCGGTACTACATGGACTTCACCGGCACGGGGAACACCCTCAACGTCCGCACGCCGCAGTCGCTGCAGCTGATCATGGACTCGCTGCGCTACTGGGTCACCGAGATGCACGTGGACGGCTTCCGCTTCGACCTGGCCTCCGCGCTGGCCCGGGAGCTGCACGCCGTCGACCGGCTGGCCACCTTCTTCGACCTGGTCCACCAGGACCCGGTCGTCAGCCAGGTGAAGCTGATCGCCGAGCCGTGGGACGTCGGCGAGGGCGGTTACCAGGTCGGCAACTTCCCCGCGCTGTGGACGGAGTGGAACGGCAAGTACCGCGACACCGTCCGCGACTTCTGGCGCGGCGAGGACGCCACCGTCGGCGAGTTCGCCAGCCGGATCACCGGCTCGGCCGACCTCTACCAGCACTCGGGACGGCGCCCGGTCGCGAGCATCAACTTCGTCACCGCGCACGACGGCTTCACCATGCGCGACCTCGTCTCCTACAACGAGAAGCACAACGAGGCCAACGGCGAGGACAACAACGACGGCGAGAGCCACAACCGCAGCTGGAACGGCGGCGCCGAGGGCGACACCGACGACCCGGAGATCCTGCACCTGCGGGCCCGCCAGCAGCGGAACTTCATCGCCACCCTGATGCTCAGCCAGGGCGTGCCGATGCTGCTGCACGGCGACGAACTGGGCCGCACCCAGGGCGGCAACAACAACGGTTACTGCCAGGACTCCCCGATCACCTGGATCGACTGGGAGAACGTCGACCAGGGCCTGCTCGAGTTCACCAAGGCCGTCACGAAGCTGCGCTCCGAGCACCCCACCTTCCGCCGCCGCCGGTTCTTCCACGGCCGGCCGGTGCGCCGCGGCCAGGGCGAGCCCGTCGCCGACATCGACTGGCTGACCCCGGACGGCGAGGAGATGGACGACTCCGACTGGGACGTCGGCTACGCGAAGTCACTGGCCGTCTACCTGAACGGGCTCGGGATCCGCGAGATGGACGAGCGTGGTGAGTACGTGAAGGACGACCACTTCTACCTGGCTTTCAACGCCCACCACGAGTCGATGGAGTTCACGCTCCCGGGGGCGGACTACGGCCAGTCGTGGACGGTCGTGCTGGACACCGCCGAGATGCACGACGTGGAGCCCGTGGAGCTGAAGCCCGGTGACACCGTGACCGTCGACGGCCGCGCCATCGTGGTCCTCACCGGGCCCGCGCTGTGAGCGGTCGGGCTCGTGGGCACCGCAGCGAGCACCGAGCGACGAACGGAGCCCGCCGCGTGAGCGAGCGGGGAGAGTCATGACCGGTCCTGCTCTCCAGCCCGGCGAGGACCCGCGCCGGGGTGTGCCCTCCGCGACCTACCGGCTCCAGGTGCACGCCGACTTCCGCCTGCAGGACGCCGCCGACGTCGCCGGCTACCTGGCCGACCTCGGCGTCACCCATGCCTACTCCTCGCCCCTGCTGCGCTCGGCCGAGGGCAGCAACCACGGCTACGACACCGTCGACCACGCGCACATCGACGAGGCACGCGGCGGCGGGGCCGGCTTCGACCGCTTCGTCGGCGCGCTGCACGAGCACGGGCTGGGGCTCGTGCTCGACCTGGTGCCCAACCACATGGGCGTCGACGACCCGGCGGCCGCGCCGTGGTGGTGGGACGTGCTGCGGCACGGCCGCGACAGCGAGCACGCCGCGGCGTTCGACATCGACTGGGACTTCGGCGGCGGCAAGGTCCGCATCCCCGTCCTCGGGTCCGCGGACGACGTCGAGAAGCTCGAAGTGGTGTCCGGCGGGGACGGACCAGCCGAACTGCGGTACTACGACAACCGCTTCCCGATCGCCCCGGGCACCGAGGAGGGGACGCCCCAGGAGGTGCACGCCCGCCAGCACTACGAGCTGGTCGACTGGCGGCGCGCCGACTCGGACCTGAACTACCGGCGCTTCTTCGCCATCAACACCCTCGCCGGCCTGCGGGTGGAGGACCCGGCGATCTTCGACGCCACCCACGAGCTGGTGCTGCGGCTGGTGCGCGAGGGCGCCGTCGACGGGTTGCGGATCGACCACCCCGACGGGCTGGCCGACCCGAAGCAGTACCTCGACCGGCTGGCCGAGGCCTCGGAGAACCGCTGGACGGTCGTCGAGAAGATCCTGGAACCCGGCGAGGACCTGCCCGCGAACTGGGCGACGGCGGGCACGACGGGCTACGACGCCCTCTCCGAGGTCGACCAGGTGCTGATCGACCCCGCGGGTGAGGCGGCGCTGACCGCGCTGGACACCGAGCTCGCCGGCACGCGGATCGACTACGCCCAGCTGGTGCACGACTGCAAGCGGGAGGTCACCGACGGCATGCTCGGATCGGAGGTCGCCCGCCTGGTGCGGGTGATCGGCGAGCTGCCGGGCCTCGACCGGGAGCAGCAGACCGAGGCGCTGGCCGAGCTGCTTGCGTCCTTCCCCGTCTACCGCAGCTACCTGCCCGACGGTCGCGAGCACCTGGACGGCACCGTGGCGGCCGTGCGCGAGCGCCGTCCCGACCTCACGCCCGCACTGGACGCCCTGCACCCGGTGCTCTCGCAGGCCGGGACGGAGGCCGCCACCCGCTTCGAGCAGACCAGCGGCCCGGTCATGGCCAAGGGCGTGGAGGACAGCGCCTACTACCGGTGGGCACGCTTCGTGGCCCTCAACGAGGTGGGCGGCGACCCCGCCGAGTTCGGCAGCACGGTCGAGGAGTTCCACGCGGCGCAGCGACGGCGTCTGGAGGTGCGCCCGCTGTCGATGACCACGCTGTCCACCCACGACACCAAGCGCAGCGAGGACGTGCGGGCCCGGCTGGCGGTGCTGGCCGAGCTGCCGACCGAGTGGGCCCAGCTGGTCCGGACCTGGCTCGGGCGCCACCCGCTGGCCGACCGCTCCCTCGCGCACCTGGTGTGGCAGAACCTCGTCGGCGCGTGGCCGCTGTCCCGCGAGCGGGCGCACGCCTACGTCGAGAAGGCCGCGCGCGAGGCCGGTACCTCGACCACCTGGACCAACCCGGTGCAGGAGTTCGAGGAGCAGCTGCACGCCCTGGTCGACGCCGCCTTCGACGACCCGGCGACGCACGCCGAGATCGAGCAGTTCGTCGCCCGCATCGCCCCGATGGGCCGGTCCAACTCGCTGTCCCAGAAGCTGCTGCAGCTGACGATGCCGGGCGTGCCCGACGTCTACCAGGGCACCGAGCTGTGGGACTACTCCCTGGTCGACCCGGACAACCGCCGGCCGGTCGACTACGCGCTGCGGCGGGAGCTGCTGGCCCGGCTGGACGCCGGCGAGGTGCCCGAGGTCGACGAGACGGGTGCGGCCAAGCTGCTCGTCGTCTCGCGGACGCTGCGTGCCCGTCGCGACCACCCCGAGTGGTTCGCCGGCTACGAGCCGGTCCCGGTGACCGGCTCGGCCGCCGACCACCTGGTCGCCTACGACCGGGGTGCAGCAGGCGACGGCGCGGTCGTGGTGGCTGCCCGGCTGCCCGTGGGCCTGGCCGCC
>DASPIH010000020.1:0-13882 GCA_035629195.1 Blastococcus sp.
CGTCGAGTTCCCCCGCGACGCGATGCCCGACCTGTTCAACGCCCTGAAGGTCGACGTCACGCTGGCCGACCTCAGCAAGACGCTGACCCTCGAGGTGTCCCTGCACCTCGGCGAGAACGTGGTCCGGACCATCTCCATGGCGCCGACCGACGGCCTGGTCCGGGGGGCCGAGGTCACCGACACCGGCCGACCGATCAGCGTGCCGGTCGGTGACGTGACCAAGGGTCACGTGTTCAACGCCCTGGGCGAGTGCCTGGACACCCCCGGCTACGCCGAGAACGCCCCGCACTGGTCGATCCACCGGAGCGCGCCGCGGTTCGACCAGCTCGAGGGCCGGACCGAGCTGCTCGAGACCGGCATCAAGGTCATCGACCTGCTGACCCCGTACGTGGCCGGCGGGAAGATCGGTCTGTTCGGTGGAGCCGGCGTCGGCAAGACGGTGCTCATCCAGGAGATGATCCGCCGGGTCGCCCAGGAGTTCGGTGGTGTGTCGGTGTTCGCCGGTGTCGGCGAGCGCACCCGCGAGGGCAACGACCTCATCACGGAGATGACGGAGTCCGGCGTCATCAACTCGACCGCCCTGGTCTTCGGCCAGATGGACGAGCCGCCGGGCACCCGCCTGCGGGTCGCGCTCTCTGCGCTGACCATGGCGGAGTACTTCCGTGACGAGCAGAACCAGGACGTGCTGCTCTTCATCGACAACATCTTCCGGTTCACCCAGGCCGGCTCGGAGGTGTCGACCCTGCTGGGCCGCATGCCCTCGGCCGTGGGCTACCAGCCGACGCTGGCCGACGAGATGGGCCAGCTGCAGGAGCGGATCACCTCGACGCGTGGCCGGTCGATCACCTCGCTGCAGGCGATCTACGTGCCCGCCGACGACATCACCGACCCGGCGCCGCACACCACGTTCGCCCACCTCGACGCGACGACCGTCCTCTCGCGGCCGATCTCGGAGAAGGGCATCTACCCGGCCGTCGACCCGCTGGACTCCACCAGCCGGATCCTCGACCCGCAGTACCTGGGCCAGGAGCACTACTCCATCGCCCAGACGGTGAAGCAGATCCTGCAGCGCTACCAGGAGCTCCAGGACATCATCGCCATCCTCGGCATCGACGAGCTCTCCGAGGAGGACAAGGTCACGGTGAACCGTGCCCGGCGCATCGAGCGCTTCCTCTCGCAGAACATGTTCGTGGCCGAGGCGTTCACCGGTCAGCCCGGCTCCTTCGTGCCGCTGTCGGAGACCCTCGAGTCGTTCAAGGCGCTCACCGAGGGCGTCTACGACCACGTGCCGGAGCAGGCGTTCTTCATGTGCGGCGGACTCGAGGACCTCGAGCGCAACGCGGCAAAGCTGAAGCGGTAACGAGGCCGGCCCTGCAGCGGGGCCGTTCCGAGCACGGTCGGCGGCCGGGTCCCCTCGCGGGGGGCCCGGCCGCCGTCGTCCCCAGGCCTGCGGCGCGGACGGCTCACCCGATCGGATGATCCATCTCCCGGAGTTCCGGGCGAGCGGCCTCGCGGTGCCGATCCGTCCTCGGGTGCGCCCGACGGCGGTGCTCCGGATCGAGGGGCGACGTGGACCGGGACGGCGCAGTGCTGTGCTCCTCCGAGCGGGAGGAGGGCGTCTGGACCTGGCCGCCCGCTGCCCCGCTCGAGGCGCCGGAGAGCAGCCTCGAGAGCGACGGCTGGGCGCCGCCGACCTGCGTCCGCCACCCGTGGCTGCGCATCGGCCGCTGGACGCTGCTGTACCGGCGCGCTGCCTGAGCGGGCACCCGCCGCCCGCCCCCTCGCACATCCAGGGCGGTGCTGCTCCCGCATGCCGGGTGCTCCGGGGTGGAGCCCTGGACGGGGCCGCCGCGACACGCCGCTAGAGTGGGCACACCTCGTCGGCATCCCGGCCGGCGGAACCGTACGCACCGCACCCCTCCGACGCCGGAGGGGCGGACCCCGAGGAGTGTCGTGGCGACCCTGCAGGTCGAGTTGGTGGCCGTCGAGCGCAAGATCTGGTCCGGCGAGGCCACCACCGTGATCGCTCGGACAACGGAGGGCGAGCTCGGCATCCTGCCCGGTCACGCACCGCTGCTGGGACAGCTCGCCGACGGCGGCGTCGTCACGATCCGCACCCAGTCGGGCGAGGACATGATCGTCGCCGCCCACGGGGGCTTCCTGTCGGTGAGCGAGGCGGGGGTGTCCATCCTGGCCGAGACGGCGGAGATCTCCTCCGACATCGACGTGGAGCGCGCGCGCGAGGCGCTGCGCCGGGCCGAGGGCGCCGGCGACGACCCGGACGCGCTGGCCGCCGTGCGTCGGGCGCAGTCGCGGCTGCGGGCAGCAGGCGAGAGCGTCTGACCTTCCGGGCCCGCGGCGGCACGCGGCGTGATCACGGCCCTGCTGGTCATGGTGGGCGTCCTGCTGCTGCTGGTCGTCGTCGCCTTCCTGCTGCGCCGCCGCTTCCTGCTGTCGGGTCTCGGTGCGGTCACCATGTGGTCCCGCTCGCCGGGGTCACCGCGCTGGTCGGTCGGTGTCGCCTGGTACGGCGGGGACGCCCTGCTCTGGTACCGGGGTCTCTCACTGGCCGCGCGGCCGCAGCAGCGGCTGTCCCGAGCGGGTTTCCGGGTCCTCTCCCGCAGGTCCGCGGCGCGGAACGACGTCGCCCTGCCGGCGGACGTCGTCGTGCTCGAGTGCAGCACGGCGCAGGGCGCGCGGGAGCTGGCCATGGAGCCCTCGACCGTGACCGGGTTCCTCTCCTGGATCGAGTCGGCGCCACCCGCGCGGTAGGAGGAGTCAGACCTCGGGCTGCTCCTGTGCCGCGCGCGCGGCCGCCCGCTGGACGTGCGCCCCGCTGTGCGCACCGGGCTCCCACAGGATGTCGCCGTCGGGGTTGGCGGCCCGGGCCAGGATGAACAGCAGGTCCGACAGCCGGTTGAGGTAGCGCGCCGTCTCGGGATTGGTGCGCTCCGGCTCCACCTCGAGCAGGGCCCACACGCTGCGCTCGGCCCGGCGCGCGACCACCCGCGCCTGGTGCAGCAGCGCGGCCGACGGAGTGCCCCCGGGGAGGATGAAGCTGGCGAGCGTGGGCAGCGCCTCGTTGTAGGTGTCGCAGGCAGCCTCGAGCCGCTCGGTGTACCCGGCCGTGATGCGCAGCGGCGGGTATGCGGGGGCCTCCACGATCGGGGTGCACAGGTCCGCGCCGACGTCGAACAGGTCGTTCTGGATGCTGCGCAGCAGCTCGGCGAGGCCCGGCTCGACCGCGCCCAGGGCCAGGGCGACCCCGATCACGCTGTTGGCCTCGTCGACGTCGGCGTAGGCGACCAGCCGCAGGTCGGTCTTGGCGACCCGGCTCATGTCGCCCAGGTGCGTCTGCCCGGCGTCCCCGGTCTTGGTGTAGATGCGCGTCAGCCGGACGGTCATGGCCGCAGCCTAGGCCGGATGCCCCGACGCCTCGGCCGGGGCGTCCGTGGTGGGCCGTAGGGTGGCCCGGTGGACTGCTTCGAGGTGACCGGCGGAGCACGGCTCGAAGGCCGGGTACGGGTCACCGGCGCCAAGAACAGCGCCCTCAAGCTCATGGCGGCGGCGCTGCTGGCCACCGGCCGATCGACCATCGACGAGGTCCCCGACATCCTCGACGTGTCCATCATGAGCGAGGTGCTGCGCCGGCTCGGCTGCGACGTCGCCTACGAGCGCGTCCCCGGCAGCGGCGGTGGCGGCCGGCTGACGATCGACGTGCCCGCCCAGCCGTCGACGGAGACCGACTACGACCTCGTCCGCCGGATGCGCGCCTCGATCAGCGTGCTCGGCCCGCTGGTGGCCCGCTGCGGCAGTGCCCGCGTCGCGCTCCCCGGCGGCGACGCGATCGGCTCCCGTGGCCTGGACATGCACATCTCCGGCCTCGAACGCCTCGGCGCCACGATCGTCAGCGAGCACGGCTTCCTCATCGCCACCGCACCCCGCCTGACCGGGACGTCGATCTGGCTGGACTTCCCCTCCGTCGGTGCCACGGAGAACCTGGTGATGGCCGCTGTGCTGGCCGCCGGGACGACGGTGGTGGACAACGCGGCGCGCGAGCCGGAGATCGTCGACCTCTGCCGGATGCTCGTCGCCATGGGCGCCAGGATCGACGGCGCGGGCACCTCCACCATCACCGTCGAGGGCGTGGAGGCGCTGTCGCCGGTGGAGTACACGACGGTGCCCGACCGGATCGTGACCGGCACCTGGGCGATCGGGGCGGTGATGACCCGTGGGGACGTCGTCATCGAGCGGGGGGTGGCCGAGCACCTGACCGTTGCCCTGGACAAGCTCACCGATGCGGGCGCCCACGTCGAGGCGCTGCCCGACGGCATCCGGGTGGCGATGGACGGCCGACCCCGCTGCGTCGACGTCGTCACCCTGCCCTTCCCGGGATTCCCGACCGACCTGCAGCCCATGGCCGTGGCCCTGGCCGCGGTGTCCTCCGGAACGGCCCTGATCACCGAGAACGTCTTCGAGGGCCGGTTCATGTTCGTCAACGAGCTGGTGCGGCTGGGCGCGAACGTGCGCATCGACGGCCACCACGCCGTCGTCCGGGGGCGCGAGCGGTTCTCCAGCGCTCCGGTGCTGGCCACCGACATCCGCGCCGGAGCCGGCCTCGTGCTGGCCGGGCTGTGCTCCGACGGCGTCACGGAGGTGCAGGACGTGCACCACGTCGACCGCGGCTACCCCGACTTCGTCGACCAGCTCCGCGGCCTCGGGGTGCAGATCGAGCGGACCCAGCGACCCGGGTAGGCCCTCGCCCGAGGGTCCTTCCTCAGTCGGCCGGGGTGAACGAGGCGGCCAGCTCGAGGGCCCGGGTGGCGTCCTCCGGGAAGACGAGCACCTCGGCCCGGTGCGCGCCGGCCATGCGGATCGTGGAACGGATCCCGGCGTCGGAGAGCAGCGCCCGCAGCTGCAGCGCCGACTGCCGGCGACCCAGCGTGGCCACCCGGGTGAGCAGCCCGTCCTCCGCCGTCGACGGGCCGGAAGACCTCGGACTGCTGAACGCCCACCGCGTGACCAAGGCCAGCAGGACCATGACGACGACGACCACGACCGGCCCCACTCCGTAGCCCAGGTTCCCCGCACCGACCGTCATCGCGCCTCCTTCCGGAACCCCGATCGAGTGTGCCACCGCGCCGGACGCCGGGGCGGGGCAGCTACCGGCCGGTAACCGCCCTAGACTTCCGCGACATGCCGTTCCCTTCGAAGCCGTTGGAGCGCGACCGCCCCTGGGTCATGCGCACCTACGCCGGTCACTCCTCGCCGGCCGAGTCCAACGCCCTCTACCGGCGGAACCTCGCCAAGGGCCAGACCGGGCTGTCGGTCGCCTTCGACCTGCCGACGCAGACCGGTTACGACCCCGACGACGAGCTCGCCCGCGGCGAGGTCGGCAAGGTGGGCGTGCCGGTCACGCACATCGGTGACATGCGCGCTCTCTTCGACGGCATCCCGCTCGACGCGATGAACACGTCGATGACGATCAACGCGACCGCCATGTGGATGCTCGCGCTCTACCAGGCGGTCGCCGAGGAGCACGGGCACGACGTCACCAAGCTCGCGGGGACGACGCAGAACGACATCATCAAGGAGTACCTGTCGCGGGGGACCTACGTCTTCCCGCCGGCTCCGTCGATGCGGCTGATCACCGACATGGTCGCCTACACGGTGACGACCATGCCGAAGTGGAACCCGGTCAACATCTGCAGCTACCACCTGCAGGAGGCCGGGGCCACGCCGGTGCAGGAGATCGCCTACGCGATGAGCACCGCGATCGCGGTCCTCGACTCCGTGCGCGACTCCGGGCAGGTGCCGCAGGAGCGCTTCGGCGAGGTCGTCGCGCGCATCTCCTTCTTCGTCAACGCGGGGGTCCGCTTCGTCGAGGAGATGTGCAAGATGCGGGCCTTCAACCAGCTCTGGGACGAGCTGACGAAGGAGCGCTACGGCGTCGAGGACGCGAAGCAACGCCGCTTCCGCTACGGCGTTCAGGTCAACTCGCTGGGGCTCACCGAGGCGCAGCCGGAGAACAACGTCCAGCGGATCGTGCTGGAGATGCTGGCCGTCACCCTCTCCAAGGACGCGCGTGCCCGGGCCGTGCAGCTGCCGGCGTGGAACGAGGCGCTCGGGCTGCCGCGGCCGTGGGACCAGCAGTGGTCCCTGCGCCTGCAGCAGGTGCTGGCCTTCGAGACCGATCTGCTCGAGTACGACGACCTGTTCACCGGCTCCGTCGTCGTCGAGAAGAAGGTCGCGGAGCTCGTCGAGGGTGCCCGCGCGGAGATCGCCCGGGTGCAGGAGATGGGCGGGGCCGTGGCCGCCGTCGAGTCCGGCTACATGAAGGGCGAACTGGTCGCCTCGCTGGCCGAGCGCCGCCGCCGGATGGAGAGCGGCGAGGACGTCGTCGTCGGCGTGAACAAGTTCGACAGCACCGAGCCCAACCCGCTGACCGCCGACCTCGACACCGCGATCATGGTCGTCGACCCCGCCGTCGAGGCCGCCGCCCAGGAGGCGGTGCGGACGTGGCGCGCCCAGCGCGACCCCGAGCCGGTGCGGAAGGCGCTGGACGCCTTGCGCGAGGCCGCGTCCTCCGACGTGAACCTCATGCCCGCGACCCTCGACTGCGCCCGGGCGGGCGTCACCACGGGGGAGTGGGCCGGCGTGCTGCGCGAGGTCTTCGGTGAGTACCGCGCGCCGACGGGCGTGGCCGCGGCCACCGGCGGCGGCGAGGCCGACGAGACGCTCACCGACGTCCGGGAGCTGGTGCGGGCCACCAGTGAGGAGCTCGGTGGACGGCTGCGCTTCCTGGTCGGCAAGCCGGGGCTCGACGGGCACTCCAACGGTGCCGAGCAGATCGCCGTGCGGGCCCGGGACGCCGGCTTCGAGGTGATCTACCAGGGCATCCGGTTGACGCCGGCGCAGATCGTCTCGGCCGCCGTCGAGGAGGACGTGCACGTCGTCGGGCTCTCCGTGCTGTCCGGGTCCCACCTCCAGGTGGTGCCGGCGGTGCTCCAGGGGCTCAAGGAGGCCGGCCTGGACGACGTCCCGGTGGTCGTCGGCGGGATCATCCCCGACAGCGACGCGCGGCGGCTGCGCGAGCAGGGCGTCGCCCGTGTCTTCACGCCCAAGGACTTCGGGCTCAACGACATCATGGGGCAGGTCGTCGAGGTGGTCCGGGAGGCGAACGGCCTGACCGTCCCGGTTCCTGCGTCCGTCTGAGGGGGCCGTCCGTCGGGTGTGCCCGGCGGACCGCGCCGACGGATGAACCTGCTCACAGTGCGGCATGCCTGAGCTCCGGCGCGCATTGACCGACCCGTGCAGAACATGTGGGGGCTGACGCGTCGGCGCGCCCTGGACTTCGGGCGGAGGACGACGGCGAGCTGTTGATGCTCGCCGCCGCCGTCGTCCTCGCCCCTTCCGCAGAACAGGCAATCCTTCCGTGCTCGCTCGACTCCGCCGCGTGCCCTTCGCGGCGCAGGTACTCCTCGCCCTCGTCCTCGGTGTCGCTCTCGGGCTGGTCGCCCGCGACCTCGGACCCGTCGCCGACGGGACGCCGAACTGGCTGACCAGCACCCTCCAGACCATCGGCAGCACCTTCGTGACCCTGCTGAAGGCGCTGGTGCCGCCGCTGATCGTCACCGCCGTCATCGTCTCCATCGCCAACCTGAAGCAGGTCTCGAACGCCGCGCGCCTGGCCGGCCAGACGCTGCTCTGGTTCGCCATCACCGCCCTGATCGCCGTCGGCATCGGGATCGGCATCGGCCTGCTCACCGAGCCCGGCCGGAACAGCTCCGTCGATGCCTCCGCCCAGCAGGCGCCGGAGACCACCGGCGGCTGGTGGGACTTCCTCACCGGCCTGGTGCCCGGTAACGTCCTCGGGCTCCAGAGCTCCCCCGAGGGTGCCCTCTCCTTCAACGTGCTGCAGCTGATCGTCATCTCGGTGGCCATCGGCGTCGCCGTCCTGAAGGTCGGCGAGGCGGCTGAGCCGTTCCTCGGCTTCGTCCGCTCGGCCCTGGCGATCGTCCAGAAGGTGCTGTGGTGGGTCATCCTCCTGGCCCCGATCGGCACCGTCGGCCTGATCGGCAACGCGGTCGCCAGCTACGGCTGGGAGTCCCTCGGCTCGCTCGGCGTCTTCGCCGGATCGGTGTACGCCGGACTGGCGCTGGTGCTCTTCGTCGTCTACCCGGTGCTGCTCCGGCTGCACGGCCTCTCGCCGCTGCGGTGGTTCGCCGGTGCGTGGCCGGCGATCCAGCTCGCCTTCGTCTCCCGGTCCTCGATCGGCACCCTGCCGGTGACCGAGCGCGTGACCGAGCAGAACCTCGGCGTTCCGCGGTCCTACGCCTCGTTCGCGGTACCGCTGGGGGCGACGACCAAGATGGACGGCTGCGCCGCGATCTACCCGGCGCTGGCGGCGATCTTCGTCGCCCAGTTCTTCGGCGTGGACCTCACGATCACCGACTACCTGCTCATCGCCCTGGTGTCGGTGATCGGCTCGGCCGCCACGGCCGGCGTCACGGGCGCGGTGGTCATGCTGACCCTCACGCTGTCGACGCTGGGCCTGCCCCTGGCCGGTGTCGGCCTGTTGCTGGCGATCGACCCGATCCTCGACATGGGCCGCACGGCGGTGAACGTCGCCGGCCAGGCGCTGGTGCCGACCATCGTCGCCAAGCGCGAGGGCATCCTCGACGTCGAGCGTTTCCGGTCGACGTCGACGGTTCAGCCGCTGGCCGCGGTCGAGCAGCAGGCCGGCGTGGACGCCGACCTGAGGCAGCCGGTCAACGCCTGACGACCATCCCGTCCCCCAACCCCTCGCGAGCTCGCGCCGGGACCTAGGACAGGGCCGGGGCCCGGTTCCCCCTCGGGGAGCCGGGCCCGTCGTCGTCCCGGCGCCGGGTACCGTCGGCGCCCGTGCGTCTGGTCATCGCCCGCTGCTCGGTCGACTACGTCGGCCGGCTCACCGCCCATCTCCCGATGGCGACCCGCCTCCTGCTGGTCAAGGCCGACGGCTCGGTGTCGGTGCACGCCGACGACCGGGCCTACAAGCCGCTGAACTGGATGAGCCCGCCGTGCGGCCTCCGCGAGGAGCTCACCGACGGCGCGGGCACCTGGACGGTCACCAACAAGGCCGGCGAGCAGCTGATCATCAGCATCGAGCAGGTCCTGCACGACCACTCGCACGAGCTGGGCGTGGACCCCGGCCTGCAGAAGGACGGCGTCGAGGCGGAGCTGCAGCGCCTGCTGGCCCTCCACGTGGAGACCTTCGGGCAGGGGTGGTCCCTCGTACGCAGGGAGTACCCGACCGCCATCGGCCCGGTGGACCTGCTCTGCCGTGACGCGGGCGGCGGCGTCGTGGCGGTGGAGATCAAGCGTCGCGGGGAGATCGACGGCGTCGAGCAGCTGACCCGCTACCTGGAGCTGCTCAACCGGGATCCCCTGCTGGCGCCCGTCCGCGGTGTCTTCGCCGCCCAGGAGATCAAGCCCCAGGCCCGCGTGCTGGCCACCGACCGGGGCATCGACTGCGTGACCGTCGACTACGCCGTCCTCAAGGGCACCGACGACCCCTCGCAGCGCCTCTTCTGACGCCGCGCGGCGCGCCCGTCCCGTCTCCGCGGACGGTCGTCGACGTCCCCGCCGCCGTCCGGCGGCGCTACCGGACCCCGGGCTGCGGAGGGTTACCCACCGGTACCCATGCGCAGGCGGAAACGCCGGATGAGAGACTGCCCGCGATCACCGGTGGTGGGAAGGGATGGCATCGTGGCCAGGGAATTGAACGAGGTCGGCGTCGTGGGGCTGGGCACCATGGGCGCCGGCATTGCGGAGGTGCTCGCGCGGGCGGGGCTGTCCGTCACCGCGGTCGAGATCTCCGAGGAGGCGCTGGCTCGCGGCCGCGGCCACGTCGAGCAGTCCACGGGCCGCGCGGTCGCCCGCGGCAAGCTGGACGCCGCCGAGCGGGACGCGGTCATCGAGCGCATCCGGTTCTCCAGCTCGCTGGAGGACCTGTCGAACGCCGAGCTGGTGATCGAGGCGGTTCCCGAGCGCATGGAGCTGAAGGCCGAGGTCTTCGCGAAGCTGGACAAGATCTGCCCGCCGGACACCATCCTGGCGACCAACACCTCGAGCCTCTCGGTCACGGAGCTCTCCGTGGTCACCGGCCGGCCGAGCAAGGTCATCGGGATGCACTTCTTCAACCCGGCGCCGGTCATGAAGCTCGTCGAGGTCGTGCAGACCGTCGTCACCGAGCCGTCCGTCGTCGAGGACGTCGAGGCGCTGGCCGACCGGCTGGGCAAGGTGGACGTGACGATCGGCGACCGCGCCGGCTTCATCGCCAACGCCCTGCTGTTCGGCTACCTCAACCACGCGGTCTCGATGTTCGAGAGCCGGTACGCCAGCCGCGAGGACATCGACGCCGCCATGCGCCTGGGCTGCGGCCTGCCCATGGGCCCGCTGGCGCTGATGGACCTCATCGGCATCGACACCGCCTACGAGATCCTCGACACGATGTACAAGCAGTCGCGCAACCGGCTGCACGCGCCCAGCCCCATCATCAAGCAGATGATGACCGCCGGTCTGCTGGGCCGGAAGTCCGGCCGCGGCTTCTACACCTACGCCGAGCCCGGCTCGGCGGAGGTCGTCGCGGACGCCAGCACCCCGACGCCGGGCGGTGCTGCCGCAGGCGCACGCCCGGTGCAGACGGTGGGCGTCGTGGGCTCGGGCACCATGGCCACGGGCATCATCGAGGTCGTCGCCAAGGGTGGCTTCGACGTCGTCTTCGTCGCCCGCTCGGCGGACAAGGTCGAGGCCGTCACCAAGGCGCTGGCCAAGTCGCTCGACAAGCAGGTGGTCCGCGGACGGCTCGAGGAGTCCGCCCGCGACGAGATCCTCGGCCGGGTCTCCGGTACCACCTCGCTGGACGACCTCTCCGACCGCGACCTCGTCATCGAGGCGGTGATCGAGTCGCTGCCGGTCAAGGAGGCGCTGTTCGCCAACCTCGGCGAGATCGCCAAGCCCGGCGCGGTCCTGGCCACCACCACGTCCAGCCTCCCGGTCATCGAGTGCGCCAAGGCCAGCGGCCGCCCTGCCGACGTCGTCGGCATGCACTTCTTCAACCCGGCGCCGGTCATGAAGCTGGTCGAGGTCGTCTCCGCGATCTCCACCGCGCCCGACGTGGCGGCCACGATCCACGCGGTCTCGGCCAAGCTGAAGAAGCACGCGGTCTCCTGCACCGACCGCGCCGGCTTCATCGTCAACGCGCTGCTCTTCCCGTACCTCAACGACGCGGTGAAGATGCTGGAGGCGCACTACGCCACCGCCGACGACATCGACGCCGCCATGAAGGTGGGCTGCGGCTACCCGATGGGCCCGTTCGAGCTGCTCGACGTCGTCGGGCTCGACGTCTCCCTGGCGATCGAGCGGGAGCTGTACACGGAGTTCCGCGAGCCCGGCTTCGCGCCGGCGCCGCTGCTGGAGCACCTGGTGACCGCCGGCTACCTCGGGCGCAAGACCGGCCGCGGTTTCCGGGACTACGCCAGCCGCTGAGGAGTGCCGCGCCGCCGACCCCGTCAGAGGTCAGCGTCCGGCTCCCGGCCTGCGGGCCGGGAGCCGGGCCGCCGTCCGGAGACCGTCGAGGAAGCCGGGGACGGCGACTGGGTGGTCCGCGCGATCACCGGCTCCGCCACGGGCAAGACCTACCGCTGTCCGGGCTGCGATCAGGAGATCCGGCTCGGCACACCGCACGTGGTGAGCTGGCCGGCGTACCCGCGCGACTCCGACCTCGAGCCCTGGGACGTCGACTCGGCCGCGGACCGGCGCCGGCACTGGCACACCGCGTGCTGGCGCTCGCGGGACCGGCGGCGCTGACCGAGGGGTTTCGCTGCCCCACGCAGGGGGGCCGTTCCTCAGGTCACCTGCCGGGCCCAGACGACGACGTTGTCGCGGTAACCGCCGCGGGCGTGGTCGAACGGCCCGCCGCAGGTGATCAACCGAAGCTCGGCCGCCGGGGTGGGCGCGTAGACCCGGTCACCGGGGAACGCGGCCTTGTCGTGCCGCTCCACGCGGGTGACCGAGAACCGGGCCACCGTGCCGTCGGTGCGGTCCACGAGCACCTCGTCGCCGGGCTCGACCGCGGCCAGGCCGTCGAGCGCGCCCGGGCGGCCGGACCAGTCGACGTGCCCGGTGACGACGGCCGGGCCGACCTCACCCGGCCGGGGCCCGCCGGTGAACCACCCGGCCAGCGCCGCATCGGCGGGCGGCAGCAGCGCCGCACCGCCGTCGAGCGACGCGCCGGTGAGCGGAGCCTCGATGCCGACGGCCGCTATCCGGAGCCGTACCGGATCCGCGACGGCGGGCACGGTGGCGGACGCGACGGTCAGTACCGGAACCCGTGCGGGCGCCGGTGCCCCTCCGTCCGCGCCGGTGAGGACCACGGGGAGCGCCAGTGCCAGGATCCCGGCCACGCCAGGCAGCCCGTGGCCACGGCGGTGCAGAGCGGCGGCGCCAGCGGCCGCCAGCAGGCACAGGACGGCGAGGACCTGGGTCTGCGATGCCGGAGGGCCCCCACCCGCCTCGACGCCGCCGACGGGCTGCTGAGCCGGGCCTGCGGCGTCCAGCACCGCGCGCAGCGTCGTCCCGCCGTCCGGTGCGTCGAGGGCGAGGACGGTGACGACGCTGCCGGCGGTCAGCTCGAGCGGGACCTCGCCTGCGGTGCCCGGGACGCGCGCGAGGTGCGAACCGCCGGCAACCGGCACGTACGGCCCACGGCCGGCGAAGGGAAGTCCGTCGACGAGGACCTGTCCCGTGGCGAGCGTGACCGTCGTCGTCGGCGAGGTCGTCGCCGCGGCCAGGACCCGGACCCGGGCCGATCCGGCCGGGGGAGGGCCCAGGTCGTCGGGCGCCGCGTCCAGCGCCAGGTCGGCGAACGAGCCGCTGATCGCAACGGTGCTCGCTGTTCCGGCACCGAGGTCCACCCGCAGGGACAGGACCGGCGGTGTGCCTGCCGGGGCGCCGGCCGCGCGCACGCTGACCGCCCACGTGCCGGCCGGGATCTCGCGGTAGGCGGTCACGTCGCCGTACCCGAGACCGACGGCGAACGTCGGTCCCGGATCGGTCAGGACCGATCCCGGCTCGGCGGCGGGCGTGAGAGCGACGTCGAGCGCCGGGGTGTCGGGGGAGAGGTGGGCCGTGCGCAGCATCGCCGCCGCCGGCTCGTCGGCGGCGGCGACCGGGAGCCACGGACCGGCCACCGGAACCGTGAGCAGCAGGACCAGGGCGAGCAGGACCGGGGCGAGCAGGACCGGGACAAGGCGGGCCAGGACGGCGGACCGCCTGCGCCGGCGCCTGGGCGGCTCTTCCGTCAGGAGCGCCCCTGGGCCACCGGCTCGTCGACCGGCGGCACGGTGTCGGTGGACCCGTCGGTCGACCCGTGGCGCGACGGCAGGGGGAGCTGGCGGGTCGGGGGCTCGCTGGGGCGCTGCGGCGTGACCGCCGGGAAGGTGGCGGTCACGGCATCCTGGCGGGTGGGCTGGCGAGCCGCAGCGGCTTCGCCCTCACCGCGAGCGGCCTGCACGGCCGGCTGCTGACCCGTCTGCGGGCCGGCGGTGGCGGCGGGCGACTGCGCCGCGGGCACCGGCCGCGCCGGCGCCGGCCGGGCGGCGGTCGCGGGTCCGGCCGGCTGGTCGTGCTGCGCCGGCGCAGTCGCAGCGGGGCGTGTCTGCTGGGCGCGCCGGTCGGCGTCCGCGTCGTCCCGGGCCTGCTGCGCCTGGTCGCTGAGGTCGGGCAGGCTGTCCAGCAGGCGGCGGGCCTGCACCAGCCGGCCGGTCAGCTCGTCGCGCACGGCGCGGATCGACTCCGCCTTGGCCTCGGCCTCGGCGACCAGCTGGGCGGCGTGCTG
>DASPIH010000021.1:0-2578 GCA_035629195.1 Blastococcus sp.
CCTCGTGCGTGACGACCAGCAGGGTCGTCCCGGCCGCCGATACCTGGCCGAGCACGACGGCCATCGCCTCCTGGCTGGCCGCGTCCACGCCGGCGGTCGGCTCGTCCATGATCAGCAGCTCGGGCTCGGCGGCCAGCGCGCGGGCCACGAGCACCCGTCGCTGCTGCCCGCCGGAGAGTGCGGCGACCGGGTCGTCCAGCCGGTCGGCGAGGCCGACCGCGGCCACGGCGTCGGCCACGGCCGTCCGGTCGGCGGGGCGCAGCCGGCGGAACAGTCCCAGGCGCGCGAGCCGGCCCACCGACACGACCTCGCGCACGGTCGCCGGCACCGCGCCGGTCACCGAGTGCCGCTGGGGGACGTACCCCACCCGACCCGGCTCGGACAGCCGCCCGACCGGTGCGCCGAGCAGCTCCACGTCGCCGTCGAGCACCGTCGCGAGCCCGAGCAGACCCCGGGCCAGCGTCGTCTTGCCCGAGCCGTTCGAGCCCAGGACGGCGACCGCCTCGCCGCGGCCGACCGTCAGGTCGGCGCCGCGCACGATGGCGACGTCGCCGTACCCGATCGTGGCGTCGCGCAGCCGGACGACGGCCGGGTCGGACGTGCTCATGAGCAGGACTGGCCCTCTTCCAGGGTGGCGAGGTTGCTGCGCATGACCTCGAGGTAGTCCTCGCCGGCCGACTCGTCGGTCAGCCCCTCGATCGGGTCGAGGACAGCGGTCTGCACCCCGGCCTCGGAGGCGACGGTCTCGGCGATGGACGGGTCCACGAGCGTCTCGGTGTACACGGTCGTCACCCCGCGGTCGGCGACGAGTCCGGAGATCTCGGCCAGCTGGTCGGCGGAGGGCTCCTGGTCGGGGCTGAGCCCGCTGATGCCGACCACGTCCAGACCGTAACGGTCGGCGAGGTACCCGAACGCGCCGTGGCTGGTGACGAGGGTGTCGACGCGGCAGTCGCCCAGACCCTCCTCGAACTCGGCGTCCAGGGCCTCCAGGTTCGCCCGCAGGGCCTCGGCGTTCTCCGCGTACCTGTCCGCGCCGTCGGGGTCGATCTCGGTGAGGCGGTCGGCAAGGGCGTCGCCGACGTCGGCCAGCCGGATCGGGTCGAGCCAGAAGTGCGGATCCGCCGCCCCGTCCCCGGCGTGCTCCTCTTCCGCGTGCCCGTCCTCGGCGTGCCCCTCCTCGGCGTGCTCGTCCGCGGCCGGCATGAGGTCGGCGGCCTCGGCGGCGTCCCAGGCGGAGTCGCCGGCCTGCGACTGCGCGGCCTCGTCCACGGCGGCCTGGAAGCCGCTGAGGTAGACGAGCAGATCGGCGTCGGCGACCCTGGCGACGTCCTGCGGGGTGAGCTCGAGGTCGTGCGGCTCCGCACCGGGGGCGGTCAGCGACGACACGGCCACCCGGTCCCCGCCGACCCGCTCGGCGGCCCACTCCAGCGGATAGAAGCCGGCGACGAGGGTCAGCTCGCCGTCGTCCCGGGTGGCCGAGGAACCGGAGCCGCCGCAGCCGGCCAGGAGCAGGGTCGCTGCAGCGGCGGCCGCCGCGGTACGGGGCACCGAGATGTTCATGAGAATCATTCTCGCACGATCGGAGCGCCTGCTGTCGCCGGGCGAACCGTGCCGGGTGCCAGGGCTCGTCCGCGTATCCTCGCCGGTGTGATGGAGGTCGCCGAGCTGCCGCTGATCGGTGCCGCCGCGCTGCGCGCGCGGGCGGCCACCCGGGTGCTGCGCACCCTGCCCACCGACACCAAGGACGCCGCGCTGACGGCGATGGCCGAGGCGCTGGTCGAGCGGACCGAGGACATCCTTGCCGCGAACGCGGCCGACGTCGACGCCGCGGCCGCCGCCGGAACGCCGGCGTCGGTGCTCGACCGGTTGCGCCTGGACCCCGCGCGGGTGGCCGGCGTCGCCGAGGCGCTGCGGCAGCTCGTCGCGCTGCCCGATCCCGTGGGTGACGTCGTCCGCGGCTCCCGGCTGCCCAACGGGCTGGAGCTGCGCCAGGTCCGGGTGCCCCTGGGCGTCGTCGGCATCGTCTACGAGGCCCGGCCGAACGTGACCGTCGACGCGGCGGGGCTGTGCCTCAAGAGCGGCAACGCGGCCCTGCTGCGCGGCTCGGCGTCGGCCTACCGCACCAACACCGCGCTGATCACCGTCCTCACCGAGGCGGGGGAGAAGGCGGGCCTGCCCGCCGGCTTCGTGGAGCTGCTCCCGGCCGAGCGCGCGTCGGTGGGTGAGCTGCTGAGCGCCCGCGGGCACGTCGACGTGGTGATCCCGCGCGGCGGTGCCTCGCTGATCCAGCGGGTGGTCCGCGAGTCCCGCGTGCCGGTCATCGAGACCGGTGAGGGCAACTGCCACGTCTACGTGGACGCGTCGGCCGACCCGGCGATCGCCGAGGCGGTGGTGCTGAACTCCAAGACCCACCGGGTGAGCGTGTGCAACTCCGCGGAGACGCTGCTGGTGCACCGCGACGTGCCGTTCCTGCCGCGGCTGCTGGCCGCCCTGGCCGGTGCCGGGGTCGCGCTGCACGGGGATGACTCGGCCCGCGCGGCGCACGACGCCGTCGTGCCGGCGACCGACGAGGACTGGG
>DASPIH010000022.1:0-6066 GCA_035629195.1 Blastococcus sp.
CCGCGCGGCTGAATGCCGAACTTCCCGATGAGATCGGATACCCGGATTCAGGGAGCAGTCCGTATCAGGACTCGACACACTTGTGTGGTGCCCGATCCAAGGGAGATCCACCCGGCACACGCCGATCGGATCCGCGCCGCCACGGCCAGCCTCCGCGAGGCCCAGGACGAGCTCGAGAAGGCCGTGGCCGAGGCGCTCCTGGCCGGCGCTTCCATCCGCGCCGTCGCCGAACTGGGACTGTCGCCCAACACCGTGCAGAAGTACGGCGCCCGTCACGGCTGGCCCACCGAGGAGAACCGCCGGCGGTTCAACGAGTCCCGCTGGGATCGGCAGGAACGTCAGCGCTCGGGGATGTAGTCGGTCCGCCCACGATCGCGAGCCGGCTGGCGGGCACGACGCGTTCCCACTGCACCCCAGCTACCAGGTAGCAGACTAACGCCCGCCAGGAGCGGTCCCGTTGTCGCAGCCACCCTACGTGCCGACCCGGGTAGCAGGCGCCATCGTGGTGCAGGATCGAGACCTCCAACGGGCCGCCGGTAGAAGGATGTCGCCGGCGGCTGCCTGCAACACGTCGACGTGCTGCGGGTCGATCGCTTCACCGGTCTCCGCCCAGTGCAAGTGGGCCGCGCGCATCGGGGCATCCGCAGGCGAATTGACGCGAAGGCCGCGGTTCAAGGCTGGCACGTGCATGTACCAGTCGACCCGCCGACTCTCCAAGATCACGGTGTACTTCACGGGATCGCTCAAGGCGCGGCGCTACGAGTCCCGCTGAGGGACTGGCAAGACCGGCAGCGTTGGGACGAGCAAGGTCGGAGCCGCCTACCGCCTGCAGACGGTGGGTGACCCCTGGCCTGGTAGCGCGTGGTTTGACTACGGCGGCTGCTGCCGAACGCTACGCGGTCCAGCGGCAATCAGCGTGTCAGTCAGTGACGGGCTGATCAGGCGCGGATACCCGGGCGCTCGAGCGCGTAGGGTCATGCCCACATCGCTGCTACGTCAGCGACTTTCGAGGGGTCATACAGCGGCTCTGCGAACCGGCTGGGCGCCCATACGAGGGGGCTGTCCACCGCAGTCAGTTTCTCGCCTGCGGCCCACAAAGACAGGCCCGAGCAGCATGAGCGCAGCCCACGCCAACCCCGACTCCACGCCCATCGATGCCCGCGACGCCTTCGCGGAACTCGCCCGCATCAGACTGGACACCGAGTCCATGGAGTCGGTCCTGCAGCGGATCGCCGAGCTGGCGAAGCGGACGCTCCCCGGGGTCGCCGAGGCCTCGATCAGCATCATCGCCAACGACAAGGCGACCACCGCTGCCTACACCGGCCGCCTCGCCCTGGACCTGGACGAGACCCAGTACGGCCGCGGATACGGGCCCTGCCTCGAGGCCGCCACCGGCGGAGGCGAGATGATCGAGATCGTCGATGCCCGCGAGGAGACCCGCTGGCCCGACTACGCCCAAGCCGCCGTCCAACGCGGGTCGCTGAGCTCGCTGTCGGTACCCGTCCCGGTGCAGGAGACCATCAACGCCGGCCTCAATCTTTACGCGATCGAGCCGCATGCCTTCGACGACGAGGCTCGAGGCCTTGCTCCGGTGTTCGCCTCCTATGCCGCCGTCGCGGCTCGCAACATGCACGTGTACCTCAGTGCCCGTGATCTGGCCGAACACCTCGACCGGGCGATGCAGTCCCGGGCTGTCATCGAGCAAGCCAAGGGAATCCTGATGTGCCAGCGACAGTGCGATGCCACGGAGGCGTTCGACATGCTGACCGCCGCATCACAGCGCTCGAACCGAAAACTGCGCGACATCGCCCAAGCCATCGTCGACGGCGTCACCGGTGACCCGAACCGCTGATTTCGAGCGGCGCCTGATGCTCGACATCCGCCTACCGGTGGAGAACAGCTAGGTGTAGTGCCCAGCAGCGTTGCTGACGGTGGCACGGCTGATCGGTGGTTGTCCGCCTCCTCGATCTCGAGCGGAACTCACTTCGAAGAATCCCGCGATGGCCGCCTACACGTCTACGCCGGCGCCCTCACCGGACCGGACGCACACCACCCTGGTGGACTCCACCCCTGCTCCGCGGTCGACACCAGGCGGTGCTCGACGCGTCCGTCCTCCGGATCGGCCAAGACAGCGCCTCACGCAGCTCCTCGTCCGCCATCCGCCAGCTGGGACAGCCCTCGAAGAAGACCGGCGTCACGTCCGAAGCCGCAGGCCCATGCATCCCGTCGTTGCTCGCTGCCTCGAGCCGCGGCGGCTGATCGGGCGCACCCCCGGCGGTCGAACACGCCCGGCGTTGCGCTGAGCTCCCGCACCCCGCCGGTGCGGGTACACCCCGCCGCAGCAGTCGAACCGATCCAGACCTGGGACAGCCTCGATCAACGAGAGACCTTGCCCGCCTTCTTCCCCGCCTTGCCCTTGCCCTTGTCCGGCTTGTGCGAGCCCTTGCTGCTCTTCTTGCCGGCCTGCGCACGCGACTTCTTGCCAGCCTTCTTCTCGGGTGCCTCGGCGTCCGCGTCGACCACCACCGAGCTCGCGGCAGACGCGGACGGAGCGGCCTGCGCGTTCTTGCCCTTGCTCCTCGCGACACTGCCCTCGACGGTCTCCGAACCCGACGTGATCGACGACGCTCCGGTCCGCGTGAGCAGGCTCTTGAACCCACTGCCGGCGCGGAACACGGGAACCACCGACGGACCCACCGGAACGGACTCGCCGGTCCGCGGATTGCGCCCGATGCGTGCCGCCCGTTCACGGCGCTCGAACGTCCCGAAGCCGGTCAGCGATACACGCTCACCACGGGCGACGCTGCCCTCGATCTCCTCCAGGACTCCGTTCACGGCAGCCGCAGCCGTCGCGCGGTCCCCACTGAGCCGCTCGGTCATCTTGGCGATGAGCTCGGACTTGTTCACCGGCGCTCTCCTCGAAGTCGTAAGCAACACGGAGCAGTCCGGATGAGCGGACAGCCCGCCCACCTAATCCGCATTGATCACGACGCACAACTCGGCGTGCTCCCGCTGGACGCGACTCTGTCTGGTCACCGGAACCGGGTGCTCGCCCAGCGTTCGGCCGGTGCGGGGAAAGAAGAGTTCTCGGATCGTGTCGAGGCGCTCCGTCGGCACGTAGCTGCCGTTGTTCGCCCGGTGGCAGTCGGTCCAGTCGTTGTCTCCTGGAGTGAGGACGAGCGGGTCGTCGAAGGTGCGGTACAGGGCGGCAAGGTCGGCGAATCGCTCGTCCGAACAGGTGGAGGAGCCGCTCTTGACGTCTCCGGCGTGCAGCACCATCCGGACGGCCCGATCGGCGTCGATGGCCGACACGAGGGCCGGGAACTGCACGCGCTGCGCATCGCCATAGGGCGTGTCGCCCAGGAGTGCGAACGTGAAGGTCGACGACCCGCCATCGGGGCCCTCCGGCCCGGCGGCAGCAGGGGCCGCCAGCGGGCCGGCGATCAGCGCCGAGCAGAGTCCGACAGGCAGCAGCCGCGAGCGCAGCGACATGCGTGCACCGTCGAAGGACCGGAACGCACGGCGGTCGGACCGGTGGCCGGCCGATGACGACTCGCCCACCTCGCGGTACCTGGGAACCGTCCAGGGGCGGTCCACTGGAGCAACACCGGGCCTCCGCCATCCGTGGGGTGGTCGCTCGGCGCAGTTCCGCGCCCCCGCACTCCCGACGCCGTCCGGTCCGACGGAGCCGCGGCTCGCTCGAGCGGAGACCTGACGGCGGCGGGCACCTCGCGACCGAGCCCGCTCAGGGCAGCACGGTGACCGGCACCCGCTGCACGAGGTTGTTGGCCATGCCCTGCCGGTTCCACTGCTGCTCGACCGGCTGGGTCTCCCCGGACTCGTCGGTCGCCCGGGCCAGCAGCTGGAACGTTCCTGGCCGCGCGTCCCAGCCGAACGTCCAGGCTCGCCACGCGTAGGGATGCCCGGGATCGGCGGGAGCCAGGTCGGCCTCGTCCCACGACGCTCCGCCGTCGGTGCTGAGCTCCACGCGGCGGACGGGCGCCCGGCCGGACCAGGCCCGGCCGGAGAGCACCACGTGCCCGGTCCGGACGAACCGCTCGCGGGTCATGAAGTCCGGCCAGCCCGGCGGGGACATCAACGCCCGCGGCCGGATGCGGGTCACCGGCTCGCCGTCCTCGTGCGCGTCGACCTTGAGGCGGTAGGCGGTGGCGTTCTGGAAACCGGTGAACCGCTCCTCGAGGACCTCGACCCTGGTCAGCCACTTCACCTGCGCCATGCCGTACCAGCCGGGAACGAGCAGCCGCAGCGGGGCGCCGTGCTGTGGCGGCAGCGGTGCTCCGTTCATCGCCCAGACGAGCAAGGTCTCCGGGCGCAGCGCCTCACCGAGCGGCAGGCCGCGGGCGTAGTCCTGCTCCACGCCTCGCTCGATCCCGTGGTCGACGCCGGTGAAGACGACGTCGACCGCGGCGGGCGAGACGCCGGCCTCCTCGAGGAGCGGGGCGAGCGGCGTCCCGGTCCACTCCGCGGAACCCACCGCCTCGAGCAACCAGGGCTGGCTGACCGGCCGGGGCTCGAGGCGCGCCCGGCCGTTCCCCGCGCACTCCAGCAGGATCCGCGAGGTCACGGCCGGTCGGGCCATCAGGTCCTGGAGGCCCAGCCGGAGTGGCCGTTCGACCGCGCCGACGATCTCCAGCTCCCAGCCGACCGGATCGACGGCCGGGATGTCGTAGTGGGTCAGGACGTAGTGCAGGCCCGGTGGGGTGACGTCGTAGCGCAGCGCCTCGAGCGGCATCCCGTGGTTGCGCGTGGCCAGTGCCAGCTCGTCGAGCCCGATGCCCTCGCCCGGCTCGGCGATGCGCGCCCGGCTCCGGCCGGAGACGGGGGTGGTCATGGAGCTTGTCTACGCCTGCGCGGTCCTCAGCGGAAGCCTCCCCATGACCACGTGGCCGGCGATCGTGGCGCACGACCGCCGACTCGACGTCCGGGTGAACGCTCCGCCCGCGGCACAGGTGTGAGCGGCGCAGACATACGCCCGCGCCACGGTGCGCGGCGGCCCGGCCGGCGTGCCCTCCGGCGCCGGGCCGCACCTGCCCCGGATCGCCCTGTCCGCCGCGCTGATCGACGCGATCGAGCGCTCGGCGGCGGACGGAAGGTCGTCACGGTCTCGCACCGAGAAGCCGCTGCACGAGAGCGCGGCTCGCGGATGTCGTCAGGCACCGGCGGGGTCGGCCGCACCGGACGGCATCGGTGTGTGGCCTCCGATGAGGCGGAGGCGTGACCGACGCGGGGGCCGGCGTCCGGGGCGCGCCGCGACGGGTGCCCCTACGGACAGCACGGCGGCCGCCCCTTCGGCCGTCACCCGGAATGTAGGTTCCCGGGATGACCACCTCCGTGCAGGGCGAAGCGCCGTCGGCAGAGACCCGTCGCCACCGGGCCTGGTCGGCACCGAGCGCCCAGGACCGGGCGGCCGGGTAGCAGTGGCCGGGGACCAGCCGGAGACAGAGCGGGCGGGATCGTTGCTGACCGCCGAGCTGCGGGCAATGGTCGGCAGTCGGGCGTCGTACACGGCGGCGGAGCCGGTCTCCCGCTCCGCGATCCGCTACTTCGCCCGGGCCACCGGGATCGACGAGGCCGATGAGCCGTCGGTCGTGGACGAGGGAGGAGCCGCGGTGGCCCCGCCCACCATGGTCTGCGAGACGAACGAGTTCTACGCCGGCACGCTTCCGGGGCTCGGCTACCTGGGGCACGTGTGGGACCTGCCGCTGCCGCCCTCCCGCGGCGTGCGCGGCGGCAATGAGTACGTTTTCGTCCGACCCCTGCGGGAGGGGGACGTGGTGACCGTCCACTGGCACCTGGCCGAGGTGGATGAGCACCGCACACGGTCGGGTGGGGTATTGCTGTCCGTGGTGTCCGACATCGAGTACGTCGACGCCGACGGCGACGTGATCGCCCGGAACCGGGAGACGATGCTCTACCAGCCCAAGGCGGCGGCCGATGCAGACTGACCGCCCGCCACTGCTCCCCCGGCCCGGCGACCAGCTGCCCGAGGTCCAGGTCGACCTGGGGTCCAGCCGCCTGGTCGCCTACGCCGGGGCGACGTGGGAC
>DASPIH010000023.1:0-13276 GCA_035629195.1 Blastococcus sp.
ATGGCCGCCGCGCTGGGCGCATCTGCGGACTCCGTGCGGACCGCGTAGCTTCAGCGACTCCTTGATCTGCGCGTTGCCCTCAGGTCAGCGGTAGTTGTCGAACTGCAGCGCGACGTCGAGGTCGGCCCCGCGGAGCAGCTGCTGCACCGCCTGGAGGTCGTCGCGCTTCTTCCCGCTGACGCGCAGCTGGTCGCCCTGGATCTGCGCCTGGACGCCCTTGGGCCCCTCGTCGCGGATCAGCTTGGCGATCTTCTTGGCCACGTCGGACTCGATGCCCTGCTTGATCGTGGCGCCGATCTTGTAGGTCTTGCCCGAGGCCTGGGGCTCCCCGGCGTCCAGCACCTTCAGCGAGATGTTCCGCTTGATCAGCTTCTCCTTGAACACGTCCAGCGCCGCGGCGACCCGCTCCTCGGTGTCGGCCTGGAGCGTGACGCCGTCCTCGCCGGCCCAGGCGATGGTGGCGTTCGTGCCGCGGAAGTCGAAGCGCTGCGAGAGCTCCTTGCCCGCCTGGTTCAGGGCGTTGTCGACCTCCTGCCGGTCGACCTTGCTCACGACGTCGAAGGATGCGTCGGCCATGTCGTTCCTCTCCGTGCGGGTCGCGCCCGCTCCCGGGACTCGTTGCCGGGGTCTCGTTGCCGGGGACCCGTCACCGCCGGGCCCCTCGTCTTGTAGTCTCTCCCGCGTACCGAGCAGCCACACTGCACGGCGGGTTGCCCGAGTGGCCAATGGGAGCGGACTGTAAATCCGTCGGCTTAGCCTACGAAGGTTCGAATCCTTCACCCGCCACGCCCGGTACGACGGCCCCCGACCACCAGGTCGGGGGCCGTCGCCGTCGGAGGCCCGTGTCGATCCTGGGGCCGGTCGATCGTGGCCGGGCTCGTGATCGCGGTAGTGGTCCCTGGTTTCTGGTCCCTGTCCTGGTCAGGGCAGGGTGGGCGCCCGCGCGCCGGCGACCGCGGTGCGCTCCAGCGGCCGGCCGCCGAGGAACAGCCAGCCGAAGGCGATGTCGACGTGCCGGGTGCAGCGCACCGTCACCTCGACGCCGTCGGTCTCGGTCGACCACCCGTCGAGCCGGACGCCGCCGTCGGCGAGCTGGTCGGCGACAGCCACCTCGGCGGCGGCCCGGGTGAGTGGGAGCTCGGTCCCCACCCCGCGCGTGTAGAGCAGTGCCTCGTCGGCGCTGTTGGCGGCGGCGAGAGCGGCGCTGTCACACACCGACTGCACCTCCTGCTGCTCCAGGAAAGCGTCGGACGCCGCGATCGCGCCGAAGACCATCAGTGCCGCGACGAGCCAGCAGACGAGGACGAACGGCAGCGTCGAGCCGCGTTCGGGGTCCGGCTCGTCGGGGTGCACGGCGGGAGCGTAGGCACCGGGGCGTCACGTCCCTGCCGGTGAACCCGATCTGGGGACGCTGAGAACGGCGGGACCACCCGGTTCCGTGACAGCCGAAGCGACGGCGACCTGCCTGGGACGGCCAAGACCGTAGACCCGGCTAGCGCATTTGACGCCGCCGTTACCGAACTCGCAAGGGTCGAAAGGCCCGAGGGCGACGACGACCCGCCGGTTATGACCTGGCGTGTGACCTGGATGGCCCTTGGTCACGACCGACCGAGGCGGATAGCGCGACAGCGTGGCCGCGCTTGTCGAGGCTAGTGACGGGCAGGAGTCTTTCCCGCGCGTTCCGTATTCGACCGACGATCCCTTTTTCACCCGGTGAAGGCTGCTTGCAGCCCCATCAGTCATGCCCTCAGGAGGCGTTATGACCAGCACCATGCACCGAGACGCACAGTCGGCCCGCGGTGTCCGTTGGGGACGCGGTGTCCGTTGGGGACGTGGTGTGCGTTGGGGCTTCACGGGTTGACTTAGCTCAGCGCCCGTCGAGAAGTGAGAGCGGTCACCGGAGGGGTGACCGCTTAGAGTCATGTCCGGAGCAACCCGTGCCGATGTCCCGCGTGGACGGGCCCGGTCGTGAGGCCCCACGAGGGTTGCGGTGACCGGAGGCGCTGTTAGCCTTCGCCCGCCCACCGATCCGGGGAGTCCAGTGCAGGTGCCCGAGCAGGATGCTGGCGAGCCTGCTCGACCACGCACTGTGCGGAGCCCCTGGATGGTTGCGCTGGTCGGGTCGGCGCTCGCCCTTCCTCTAGGTCTGTTCCTCCTCTCCCGGGGACTGGAGCCTGTCCACGGCCTGGTCTTGCTGGCCGTGTTCCTCACGGCAGTCGTAGCCGAGTGGGTCTACGTCCACATCGAGTTCCGGCGCCAGAGTTTCGTCAATTCCGCCAGCGAGTTGGCCTTCGTCATCGCGCTGCTCGAGATCGGTGGAGCCTGGACGGCGGTGACTCGCGCCGCCGCGGTCGGTCTGGTGCTGGCGCTGCAACGGTTCTCGCCCGCGAAGATCGTCTTCAACGTGGCGGTCGCGGTCATCGACAGCGCGGTCGCCGTCTTCGTGCTCGACGTGCTGCCGGCTGGGGACGTCGGATCGCCGGCCACCTGGCTGTCCTGCCTGGCAGCAGTGTTCGCGGCCAACACGGTGGCCGCGGTCATGGTCGCCGGTGCCATCACGCTCATCCAGGGCTACTCCGGCCGCGCTCTCTGGACGAGCCTCTTCGTCCCCGTCGTCGTCGTCTCGCCGGTGTCGGTCGTGATCGGCCTGGCCATCATGCTGCTCCTGCACGCCACCCTGTGGTCCCTGCTGATCCTCGCGCCGCTCACGGTTGCGCTGGTCCTCCTCTACCGCCGCTTCGCGTCGGTGACCCGGGAGAGCCAGGCGCTGGAGCGGGTCTACGACTTCGCCCGCCGGGTCGAGGCGGTGCAGCCGGACGAGGCCGGCACCCGCCAGATCGTGCAGGCCGTGCGCGAGCTGCTCAACGCCGAGCGCGTGGCCCTGTGGCTCCCGCCGTACCTCGACGAGGGGCCACGCCTCGTGGTCGCCACCGAGGACGGCGCCTCCTGGTACGACGGGCCCGGCGATCCCGACGACCCGGTACGCCGCCGGGCCGTCGGCTCGACGAGTGGGGCCATCCTGGTCTCGGCCGGCCGCGCCGACGCCCGGGACGTCGAGGCGCTCGATCGTCGGGGCGTCTCGGAACTGCTGGGCGCTCCGGTGACCACGGCCGCCGGCGAGCCGGGGTATCTGGAGGTCTGCGACCGCCGCAGCGACGCCGCGTCGTTCGGCAGCAGCGAGCGCGGGGCCCTGGACTCCATGCTCACCCACGTCAACGCCGCGATCCGCCAGCAGCAGCTGCTCACCCGGATCCGCTACGACGCCGACCACGACCGGCTGACCGGGCTGCCGAACCGCCAGCGGCTCGCCGCGGAGATCGACGAGCTGCTCTCCGCGTCCGTCGACGCGCGGGCCGGGCTGGTCCTCGCCTCGCTCGACACCTACGCCGACGTCACCGACACCCTCGGCCACGCGGCCAGCGACGAGCTGCTGCTGGTCACCGCCGGCCTGCTGCGTGAGCACGCGCCGCCTCGCGCACTGCTGGCTCGCATGGAGCGTGAGCAGTTCGCGGTGCTGCTGCCCGATCTCTCCCTCGCCGAGACCGAGCGGGCCGCCCGGCGGTTGCGGGAGGCCACCGCGACGCGGGTCCGGGTGGCCGGCCTCGATCTGGAGGTCGCGCTCGAGATCGGCGTCGTCGCGGCGCCCGAGCACGGCCACGACTCCGGAGTCCTGATGCAGCGGGCCGACGTGGCGCTGCTCGCGGCGGGCTGCACCGGCGGTGTGGCCACCTACCACCCCGTGATGGACCAGCAGAGCCTGCGTCGTCTCCAGCTCGGCACCGAGCTCGAGCAGGCGATGGCCGACGGCCAGATCGGAGTGGTGTTCCAGCCCGTCATCGACGCCTACACCTCCGATCTGGTCTCGGTGGAGACCCTGGTCCGTTGGACCCACCCGCAGTACGGCGTCATCCCGCCCGAGGAGGTGATCAGCCTCGCCGAGCAGATCGGACGGATCGGCGTGGTCACCGACCACGTCCTGGAGCTGGCGCTCGCCCGCTGCCGCCGCTGGCTGGACCAGGGGATCGCGCTGTCGGTCGCGGTGAACGTCTCGGCCCGGTCGCTGACCGAGCCGGACCTGGTCCACCGCATCCGCGGGGCGATGGAGCGTCACGGCGTGCCCGGTGAGCGGGTGGTGCTCGAACTCACCGAGAGCAGCGTGGTCGACGACTCCGTCCGGGAGAGCTCGGTGCTCGAGAACCTCCACGACCTCGGCCTGCGGCTGTCGATGGACGACTTCGGCACCGGCTACTCGTCGCTGTCCCAGCTGCGGCAACTGCCCATCGACGAGGTGAAGATCGACAAGTCCTTCGTGCTCTCGATGGCGACGAGCCAGGGAGAGTCCTTCATCGCGCGGTCGATCGTCGAGCTGGCGCACAACCTCGGGCTGTGCGTCGTCGCCGAAGGCGTCGAGGACGACATGACGCGCAACCAGTTGACCGCCATGGGTTGCGACAAGCTCCAGGGCTTCCTCATCAGCCGCCCGTTGACCGAGGACCGACTGGAGAGATGGCTGCTGGCGCGTACCGGCGTGCGGTCGGCCGTCCCGGGGGCGACGCACCGCCGGCTGTTCGTCCGGACCTGACGAAGGACCCCGCGTGCCTCGCCACTCGCGAGCTCGCGGCGGGCCCCTGCAGGGAGGCCGGAGTCGTCGGGTAGAGTCTTCGACGGCTCCCCGGAGCACGCCCCTTTAGCTCAGTCGGCAGAGCGTCTCCATGGTAAGGAGAAGGTCTACGGTTCGATTCCGTAAAGGGGCTCTGGCAGTACGATGATCGGCCGGTCCAGTCGCGAGACCGGGCCGCACGGTCGTCCCGGCGGTGTAGCTCAGCCAGGTAGAGCAAGCGGCTCATAATCGCTGTGTCACCGGTTCAAGTCCGGTCACCGCTACTCCCGACGGACCCCGCACCCGGGGTCCGTCGTCGTGTCGGCACCCGCCGGCGCGGCATCAGGTCCCGGTCCCCGGGGCCTGCCCGACAAGGCTAGGAGCGCCCCGTGGCAGCCACCGACGTCCGTCCGAAGATCACCCTGGCCTGCCAGGAGTGCAAGAACCGCAACTACATCACCCGCAAGAACCGGCGGAACGACCCCGACCGGCTCGAGCTGATGAAGTACTGTCCCCGCGAGCGCAAGCACACCCTGCACCGCGAGACCCGCTGACGGTCCGCAGCAGCCGAGCGAGGGCGGGAGCATGACGCTGGACCGGGGACTGGTCGGGCGTAGCTACCCGCCCTCTGCCGTCTACGAGGTCGGCCGGGCCAAGATCGCCGAGTTCGCCGCCGCCATCGGTGCCGACGACCCGGTCCACCGGGACGCCGGCGCAGCCCGTGCCGCCGGGCACCCCGACGTCGTGGCGCCGCCCACCTTCGCCATCGTGGTGAGCCTCGAGGCGGCCTTCGTGGTGCTGGGCGACCCCGAGGTGGGCCTGGACTACAGCAGGGTCGTCCACGGCGAGCAGAAGTTCGCCCATCACCGCCCGATCCGGGCCGGCGACCGCCTGGTGGCGACGACGACGATCGACGCGGCACGGACGGTGGCCGGCAACGACCTGCTCACCGCCCGCGTCGAGCTGGCCACCGAGGACGGCGAGCCCGTCTGCACCGCGACGTCCATGCTGGTTGCCCGTGGCGGCGAGGAGGGCTCGTGAGCGGACAGGGGCGTGAGCATCGCAGCGAGCGCCGGCGAGCGAGGAGCGGAGCGCCCTGCGGGAGCGAAGGGGTCACGGCATGACCGGGTCCGTCGCAGTCGGCACCGAGCTGCCGGAGCAGGTCTTCCGCGTCACCCGCGCGGACCTCGTCCGCTACGCCGGCGCGTCCGGTGACTTCAACCCGATCCACTGGAACGACCGCGTGGCCACCGCCGTCGGGCTGCCCGGCGTCATCGCCCACGGGATGTTCACGATGGCGCTGGCCGCACGCGCCGTCACCGCCTGGACCGGGAATCCGGCAGCCGTCGTCGAGTACCAGGTCCGCTTCGGGCGGCCGGTCGTCGTACCCGACGACGACGAGGGCGCCGAGCTCACGGTCCGCGGCAAGGTCGGCGCGCTGCTCGACGACGGCCGGGCCCGCGTCGACCTCACCGTCACCAGCGACGGTGAGAAGGTGCTGTCCCTGGCACGCGCGGTCGTCCGCCTCCTGTGACCGCCCGCCGGCCCCTCGGCGCGCTCGCCGCGCTCCTCCTGCTGGCCGGCTGCACCTCCTTCGCCGACGGCGACCCGGCTCGCACCGCCGCGGCGCCGGGCGCCTCCAGCAGCGCGCCCGCCGATCCGACGGCCTGCCCGGCCGAGCGGGCGGCGCCTGACCCGGACCGGCCGGAGATCGCCTACGACTTCCGGCTCGCCGACGACCTGCGCACGGTCACCGGGACGGTGACGGTCGTCTTCACGCCCGATCTGCGCACCGACGAGCTGGTGTTCCGGCTCGTGCCCAACGCGCCCGAATCGGCGCCCGCGGGGCACCGCCTGGTGGTCGACGAGGTGCGTGGGGACGACGTCGACGAGGGCGGCTACGAGGAGGCACGCGCAGCCGCGCCCGGCGGGCTCTACGTCGTGCGACTGGATGGCGAGCTGGAGGCGGGGGAGTCCACCGAGGTGCGGCTGGACTTCACCCTCACCGTGGGCGAGGGCGGGTTCGAACGGTTCGGAGCTGCCGACGGGGTCACCTGGTGGGCCAGCGGTGCGCCGCTGCTGGCGTGGGAGCCGGGCACGGGGTGGGCGCGCGACCCCTTCGTCGGGCTCACGGGCGAGACGGCCTCCAGCCCGGCGGCCGACACGACGGTGACCGTGTCGGCGCCCGAGCGGCTCACCGTGCTGATGACCGGAGCCGATGCCGCCCCGTCCCGGGCCCGGGACGGTCGGCGGACCTGGCGGTCGACCGAGCCGGTGGCCCGGGACGTCGCCGTGGCGGCGGGCGAGTTCAGCACCGCCGAGCGCGAGACGCCCGGGGGTGTGGTCGTGCGCGCCGGTGCGCTGCCCGACGGCGATCTCGATCCCGCGGAGCTGCTCGACGCGACGACGGGCGCGATCGCAGAGCTGGAGCGATTCCTCGGCCCCTTTCCCTACGAGACCCTCACCGTGGCCCTGCTGCCCGACTACGGCGGCGGGATCGAGTACCCGAGCATGATCCTCCAGGCGACGCCGAGCCGTGAGGTGCTCGTCCACGAGGTCGCGCACATGTGGTTCTACGGGATGGTCGGCAACTCCCAGTTCCGCGACCCCTGGCTGGACGAGGCCTTCGCCACCTGGGCCGAGGCCGTGCTGGATCCGCCGCCCGCGCAGCGGGTCGAGTCGCTGCTGGCGCAGGAAGGCGACGTCGGTGGCTCCATGGCCGACTTCGGTGGCGACAGCCCCTACGTGCGCACCGTCTACAGCAAGGGCGGTGCCGCCCTGCTGGCGGCCCGCGAGGCTGCCGGTCCCGAGGCCTTCGACGCGGCCATCCGCTGCTACGTGAACTCCCATGCCTGGCAGATCGCGACCCCCGACGACGTGGCCGCCGCGCTGGCGGACCTTCCCGCGGCCGTCGACGTCCTCGTCCGCGCCGGCGCGCTCGACGAGTAGAAGGACCCCGTCCAGGGGCCCATCCCTCGCAGGCTCAGGGCGGGCCCTGGGCGGGTCCCTACTCCGCCGTGGACAGCAGGCGCTGCAGGCGGCTGACGCCCTCGACCAGCTCGTCGTCCCCGAGGGCATAGGACATCCGGACGTAGCCCGGGGTCCCGAACGCCTCACCGGGAACGACCGCGACCTCGGCCTGCTCGAGGACCAGCTCGGCCAGCTCGGCGCTGGTCGAGGCGGTCCGCCCGCCGATGGGCCGGTCGAGCAGCCCCTTCACCGACGGGTAGACGTAGAAGGCGCCCTGCGGCTCCGGGCAGGCGATGCCGGGGATCTCCCGCAGCATCGACACGATCGTCGTCCGGCGCCGGTCGAAGGCCTCGCGCATGACGCTGACGGCCGACAGGTCCCCGGTCAGGGCGGCGATCGCCGCGGCCTGCGAGACGTTCGCGACGTTCGACGTCGCGTGCGACTGCAGGTTGGTGGCCGCCTTCACCACGTCGGCCGGGCCGGCGATCCAGCCCACCCGCCAGCCGGTCATGGCGTAGGTCTTGGCGACCCCGTTGACGACCACGCAGCGGTCGGCGAGCTCGGGCACGAGAACCGGCATGGACGGAGCCGTCGCGCCGCCGTAGGTCAGGTGCTCGTAGATCTCGTCGGTGAGCACCCAGAGGCCCGCCTCGAGCGCCCAGCGGCCGATCTCCTCCACCTGCTCGGCCGGGTAGACGGCGCCGGTGGGGTTCGACGGGGAGCAGAAGAGGAGGGCCTTGGTGCGCGGGGTCCGCGCCGCCTCCAGCTGGGCCGCCGAGACCAGGTACCCGCTCTGCTCGTCGGCCACGACGGGCACCGGGACGCCGCCGGCGAGCCGGATCGCCTCGGGATAGGTGGTCCAGTAGGGCGCCGGCAGCAGCACCTCGTCGCCCGGGTCCAGCATCGTGGCGAACGCCTCGTACACGGCCTGCTTGCCGCCGTTGGTGACCAGCACCTGACCGGGGGAGATCTCCCAGCCGGAGTCCCGCGCGGTCTTGGCGACGATCGCCTCCTTGAGAGCGGGGAGACCGCCGGCGGGTGTGTACCGGTGCATGGCGGGGGTGCGGGCGGCGGCCACGGCCGCCTCCACGATGTAGTCCGGGGTGGCGAAGTCAGGCTCTCCGGCACCGAACCCGATGACCGGTTTGCCGGCCGCCTTGAGGGCCTTGGCCTTGGCGTCCACGGCGAGTGTCGCTGACTCGGCGATCGCGCCGATGCGACGCGAGATCCGGCGCGCGGCGGGCGGCAGCTCGGGAGCGGGGGTGACGGACTCCGGGGCGGAGGCAGCGGTCATCCACCCATCGTGTCAAAGACAGCCGCTCAGCGGCGACGGAGCCGGACGTGCGCCCGGGCCGAGAGGGCGGAGAACGCCACGCGGTGCCGCTCCTGGAGTGCGCCGCCGAGGTCGTCGGACGACCGCTCGCCCGAGCCGGGCGGGACCGGTACCAGCACCACGTGCAGCTCGTCAGGCAGCTCGGCCCGGTCCAGCGGCCGGGTGGTGTCCTGGCACGGGTCTCCGAGAGCCGTGGCCGTCGAGCGACAGGGAGAAGCCGCGCTCGCGCACGTCGGTCATGGAACGGGGACCGGCCGTGACCGGCGACCCATCGGTCCGCTCCCTCCCGGGACGTTGGCCGACGCGCTCGGGCGTCCCGTACACTGGCAGCCCTGGGGCAGTTGACCCCGCCACCGGCGTGCCCCGGATCTCCTGCGAGGTCGGGCGCGCCCCGGCGGGCCGGCCGCCCCGGGGTGGCCCCGTCCCGGGCCTCGCCCTGAGCTCGCGAAGTGTGGGGAGAGCGGGGTCCCCCAAGGGGTGTAGCTCAATTGGCAGAGCAGCGGTCTCCAAAACCGCAGGCTGCAGGTTCAAGTCCTGTCACCCCTGCTCGTGCCGCCGGTCATCCGCGGCGGAGCACGTCAGCAGTGCCGCACCACAGCAGTACCGCTCCGCAGCAGTACAGCACCACCGACCGACGGCCCTCGCGGGAGAGGCCACCACGACGAGGCGAGCGAGGCGCAGTGAGCGACGAGAAGCCGGGCCGAGGGGACGACGCTCGCGGCGACTCCGACGCCGAGCTCACCGACGAGCAACTCGATCGTGAGGCGCCGGGTGTCGACGACGCCGAGGCTCTCGAGGCCGCCGAGGACGAGGTGGCCGACGAGGCGCAGTCCGCCGAGGACAAGGTCGTCGCCGGGCGGGCGGGTGGCCAGCGTGGCCGGGGCCGCATCACCGCCGGGAACGACGACGAGGACGACGAGCCGGTCGCCGGCACCGGGCGAGCTGCCCGCACTGCGTCCGGTCCGGTCCGCGAGGGCAGCGGCACGCGGTCCCGTGCTGCGGCCGAGCGCGCCCGGGCCGAGGAGCAGCGGCCCCGCCGCTCGCTCATGCGCTTCCTCCGCGAGGTCGTCGCCGAGCTGCGCAAGGTCATCTGGCCGGGGCGGCGCGAGCTGATCACGTACACCACCGTGGTCATCGTGTTCGTGACCTTCATCGTCGCCCTCGTGGCGGGCCTGGACCTCATCTTCTCCGCGGGCGTGATCGCCGTCTTCGGCTGATCCGCGTCCCGCCCGCACCACCCCATGACAAGGAAGAGACCTCTGTGACAGACCCCCGCGAGCCCTTCGAGACCGACAGCGCGGTCGAGGGCATCGACCTGGACGACTCGCGCTTCGACGAGCGAGGCACCGCCGACGTCGAGACCGGTGTCGGCGTGGCCGGCGCCGCCGAGGGCTCGAGCGACACCGCCGACCTCGCCGCGGGCGCCCTGATCTCCGACGGCGAGGTCTCCGACGTGGCCCCGGAGATCGAGACCGGGGATCCCGACACCCTCGCCACCGACCCGCTGGCCGCCCCGGCGGCGGACTCCGACGTCGTGGCCGAGGAGGACGAGGACCCGGCCGAGGCGATGAAGAAGGCGCTCCGGATCGCCCCGGGCGACTGGTACGTCGTCCACTCCTACGCGGGCTACGAGAACAAGGTCAAGACCAACCTCGAGGCGCGCATCCAGTCCCTGGACGTCGAGGACTACATCTACCAGATCGAGGTGCCCACCGAGGAGGTCACCGAGATCAAGAACGGCAAGCGCTCGCAGGTCAACCGCAAGGTCCTCCCGGGTTACCTGCTGGTCCGGATGGAGCTCAACGACGAGTCGTGGGGCGCCGTCCGCAACACCCCCGGCGTCACCGGGTTCGTCGGCGCGACCTCCAAGCCCTCGCCGCTGACCCTCGACGAGGTCGTGAAGATCCTCGTGCCGGCCACGGCGCCGCAGGCGCCGCGGGCCGCCGAGGCATCGGCGTCGACCGGTGCGGCTGCCGCGCCCACCACGCTGGTGGACTTCGAGGTCGGTGAGTCGGTCACGGTCATGGACGGCCCGTTCGCGACGCTGCCCGCCACCATCAACGAGATCAACGCCGAGCAGCAGAAGCTGCAGGTGCTCGTCTCCATCTTCGGCCGCGAGACGCCCGTCGAGCTGTCGTTCAACCAGGTCAGCAAGTTGTAGGACCCCGGTGCCCCCCGACCCTCGCTCCGCTCGGGCCGGGACCCTGCACCGGGGCCTTCCAGTCAAGACCACGTACAAGTCCTACGAAGAAGGAAGTCATGCCCCCCAGGAAGCGGTTGACCGCGGTCATCAAGCTCCAGATCAAGGCCGGTGCGGCCACCCCCGCCCCGCCCGTCGGTCCGGCGCTCGGCCAGCACGGCGTCAACATCATGGAGTTCTGCAAGGCCTACAACGCGGCCACCGAGGCCCAGCGCGGGGACATCGTCCCGGTCGAGATCTCGGTCTTCGAGGACCGCTCCTTCACGTTCGTCACCAAGACACCTCCGGCGGCGCGCATGCTGCTGAAGGCCGCCGGCGTGGAGAAGGGCTCGGGCGAGCCGCACAAGACCAAGGTCGCCACGGTCACCCGTGACCAGGTCCGCGAGATCGCCCAGGCGAAGATGGTCGACCTCAACGCCAACGACCTCGAGCAGGCCGAGAAGATCATCGCCGGCACCGCCCGGTCGATGGGCATCACCGTCAAGTAAAGGACCCCGGTGCCCCCCAGCCCTCGCTCCGCTCGGGCCGGGTCCCTGCACCGGGGCCGTTCCAGCACGTCACCACCGTGGGAGGGCCACGCCAGGCCCGAGAACCACACGACCGGGGTATCTCCCCGGAGAGGAATCACCATGGCGAAGCACGGCAAGAAGTTCCGCGCCGCGGCCGAGAAGGTCGACCGCGACAACCTGTACAGCCCGCTCCAGGCCACCGTCCTGGCCAAGGAGACGACGACGACCTCCTACGACGCCACCGTCGAGGTCGCCATGCGCCTGGGCGTCGACCCGCGCAAGGCCGACCAGATGGTCCGCGGCACGGTCAACCTGCCGCACGGCACCGGCAAGACCGCCCGCGTGATCGTGTTCGCGACCGGGGACAAGGCCGCCGAGGCCGAGGCCGCCGGCGCCGACGTCGTGGGCTCCGACGACCTGATCGAGCGCATCCAGGGCGGCTTCCTGGACTTCGACGCCGCGATCGCCACGCCGGACCAGATGGCCAAGGTGGGTCGCATCGCCCGCATCCTCGGCCCCCGTGGCCTGATGCCGAACCCCAAGACCGGCACCGTGACGCCCGACGTCACCAAGGCGGTCAACGACATCAAGGGCGGGAAGATCAACTTCCGCGTGGACAAGCAGGCGAACCTGCACCTGGTGATCGGCAAGACCTCCTTCGACGAGACCAAGCTGGTGGAGAACTACGCCGCGGCGCTCGACGAGGTGCTCCGGGCCAAGCCCGCTGCCGCCAAGGGCCGGTACGTCAAGAAGGTCACCTTCTCCACGACGATGGGCCCCGGCATCCCGGTCGACCCGAACCGCACCCGCAACCTGACGGTGGACGAGCAGTAGGACGTCCCGCCCGAGCAACTCGCCGGAGGCCCCGTCGCGCATCAGCGCGGCGGGGCCTCCGTCGTCGTCCGGGAGGCGGTCGCCGCCATCGGCGTTCCATCGCGTACCCTTGTCGTCGTTCCCCCCAAGACCGCTGGTCGTCGCACGTCCGCGTGCGATCGAAGGTCCGCAGATGTCGGGCGACCCGCGCAGGAGGACGGTTCGATCGCCGGGTGCCGTCGTGCGCCCGCCTGTCGCCCCGTGCGCCCTGCGCCGGGGCGTCTTCCGTCTCCGGGCGTCGATCGCCCGTCGTCGTGCAGCGTCCAGTGGTCGCCCGACAGACGAGAGGAGGCCCATGCCCACGCAGGCGAAGGCCGCGGTGATCGACGAGATCACCGAGCGGTTCCAGAACTCGAGTGCGGCGGTGCTCACCGAGTACCGCGGGCTGACCGTGGCACAGCTGACCCAGCTGCGTCGTTCCCTCGGTGAGGGCAGCAGCTACGCCGTCGTCAAGAACACCCTGACGAAGCGTGCGGCGGACGAGGTCGGCTTCGGCGACCTGGCCCCGCTGCTCAACGGCCCGACCGCCATCGCCTTCATCGACGGTGACCCGGTCGAGGCCGCGAAGGCCATCCGTGACTTCGCGAAGGCCAACCCGCTGCTCGTCGTCAAGGGCGGCGTGGTCGACGGCCGCACGGTCGACGCCTCCGAGGTCACCCGCCTCGCCGACGTCGAGCCCCGTGAGGTCCTGCTGGCCAAGCTGGCCGGCGCGATGAAGGGCAACCTGACCAAGGCTGCCGGGCTGTTCCAGGCCCCGCTGTCGCAGGTCGCCCGCCTGGCCGCCGCGCTGC
>DASPIH010000024.1:0-5204 GCA_035629195.1 Blastococcus sp.
GTCCTCGACCGCGGACAGCAGGCTGTCCTGCTGGGTCTTGGAGAAGCGGTGCACCTCGTCGATGAACAGGACGGTGCGCCGGCCGGAGAAGGTCAGCTCGCGCTTCGCGCTCTGGATGACCGCCCGCACCTCCTTGACCCCCGAGTCCAGCGCCGACAGCTGCACGAACTGCCGCTTGGTGGCCAGGGAGATGACGTGGGCGAGGGTGGTCTTGCCCGTGCCCGGCGGGCCGTAGAGCACCAGTGACATGGGTTCGTCGGACTCGACCAGCCGGCGCAGCGGAGCCCGCGGGCCGAGCAGGTGCTGCTGCCCGACCACCTCGTCGAGCGAGCGCGGCCGCATCCGCACCGCCAGGGGCGCGCCCGGGTCGACGCCTGCCGGCGTCTCGCCCTCGGGTGCGTCGAACAGCGAACTCACGGGTGGGAACGCTACCTGCGGGGCACGACAGGCCCGTGGAACAGCGACGCATCGGGGACATGACCGTCAGCGCCATCGGACTGGGAGCCATGCCGCTCTCCACGAAGGAGCCGCGGCCGGCCGAGGAGGACGCCGTCGCCGTCGTGCACGCGGCGCTCGACGCCGGCGTGACGCTGATCGACACCGCCGACGCCTACTCCCGGGACGAGGCGGAGTTCGGGCACAACGAGCTCCTGGTCGCCCGGGCGCTGGCCGCCTACGGACCCGGCGCGCGCGACGTGCTGGTGGCCACGAAGGGCGGGCACACCCGCTCGGGCACCGACTGGGGGCTGGACGGCTCGGCGGCCTACCTGCGCCGGGCGTGCGAGGGATCGCTGCGCCGGCTGGGCGTCGAGGCCATCGGGCTCTACCAGTTCCACCGGCCCGATCCCGCCACGCCCTGGGAGGAGTCGATGGGAGCACTGCGGGAGCTGGCCGACGACGGACTGGTGCGCACGGTCGGCATCTCCAACGCCGACGTCGCGCAGATCGACGTCGCCCGGTCGATCGTCGGGGACGCGCTGGTCGCCGTCCAGAACCAGTTCAGCCCCGCGTACCGCTCCTCGGCCGGCGAGCTGACCCACTGCGCGGCGCACGGTCTGGCGTTCCTGCCGTGGAGCCCGTTCGGCGGCGTGACGGCGGCGGGCTCCCTGGGGGCCACGGCCCCGGCGTTCGCCGAGGTCGCCGGGGAGCTCGAGGTCTCGGTGTACCAGGTGACGCTGGCCTGGCACCTGGCGCAGAGCGACGTGGTGGTCCCCATCCCCGGCGCGTCGCGACCGGCGTCCATCCGGGACTCCGCGGCCGCCACCCACGTCAGCCTGACCGACGACCAGCTCGCCCGCCTCGACCGCCGGTGACCCCCTTTCTCCCGTGATCATCGGGTTGTTGCCACCGACACGCGCGGACACGCCGCCGCCCGCGGTCACGAGCCGATGATCGCGGTCCACAGCGGTCGCCGTCGTCCACAGATCCCGGCCGGGGGTCTCGGCACCCCCGTCCCGCCGCACGGTCGGCGGCATGGAGCACGTGGAACTGGGTTCCAGCTACACCTGGCGGGAAGCCCGCGCGCGTGGGGTCGCGCGCCGGCAGATAGCCCGGGACGGCGTCCGGATCGGCCGCGGCCTCTACCTCTCGTCGGCGGTCGACCCCACGCTGGTCGAGCGGTGCGCCGCGTGGGAGCTGGTCCTCCCGCGGGATGCCGCGTTCGGCCTCGTCACGGCGGCGCAGCTCTGGGCCGCCCCGGTGCCGCCCTCCCGGTCGGTGCAGGCGGTGGTCACGCCGCGCAGCGTGCTCCCGCAGCGGCGAGGTCTGCAGGTCCTCGTGCGGAAGGACCTGACGCCGGCAGACGTCACCGAGCTGTCCGGGCTGCGGGTGACGTCGCCGGCGCAGACCTTCCTCGACCTGGCCGCCGGCCTCCCGCCGCACGAACTGGTCGCCGTCGGTGACGCACTCCTGAGAGCCGGACACCTCGACCGGGACGCCCTCGCCTCCCGGCTGGCCCGCGCGAACGGCACCCGCGGCATCGTCCGTGCCCGCGAGTGCGCCGCCCTCCTCTCACCGCTGGCGATGTCGCGCCCCGAGAGCCTCATCCGCTACTGGCTCACGAGCAGCCGTCTCCCCGAGCCGGAGCTGCAGGTGCCGATCCTCGATCGTCGGGGACTGGTGGTGGCCCACGCCGACCTCGGCTGGTCCCGCTGGAAGGTCGCAGTGGAGTACGAGGGACGCCAGCACGCCGAGCAGGAGCAGTTCCGGCGGGACGTCGAGCGGTACTCCCTCATGGCCGCCGACGGTTGGCTGGTGCTCAGGTTCGCGGCCCGGCACCTCCGCCCCAGCACGGTGGTCGATCGCTCGCAGCGGGCACTGCTGTCCCGCGGCTGGCGCTGACCCCCGCGATCATCGAGTTGGTGCCGCCGACACGCGGAGACACGCCGCAGCGGGCGGTTCCAACTCGATGATCACGGCGGAGGACACGCTCTCAGCGGCCGAGGGCCTCCCTCAGGGCCGCCAGCACCAGGGCGACCTTGTCAGGCGTGGCGTTGGCGCCCATGAGCCCGATCCGCCAGACGCTCGACGCGTAGGCCCCGGCGCCGGCCCCGATCTCCAGGTCGAACCGCTCCAGCAGCTCCTTGCGCACCGCGGCGGCGTCGACACCGTCGGGCACCCGCACCGTGGTGAGCTCGGGCAGCCGGTGCCCTTCGGCCGCGAACAGCTCGAGCCCCATCGCCTGCAGGCCCTCGTGCAGCAGCCGCCCGGCCTCGGCGTGCCGGGCGTGCACCGCGTCCAACCCCTCGTCGAGGATCCGGCCCAGGCCGGCGTGCAGCGACACGACCATGCCCGTGGGCGCGGTGTGGTGGTAGGTGCGGCCGCCGGTGCCGGCGGCCTCGCCTGCGTAGCCGCCCAGCATGCCGAGGTCGAGGTACCAGCTCTGCGGCTTCTCGATCCGCCGGTCCCACGCGCGGTCGGAGATGGTGAACGGGGCCAGCCCGGGTGCCACCCCCAGGCACTTCTGCGAGCCGGCGTAGGCCAGGTCCACGCCCCAGTCGTCCAGTCGCACCGGGATGCCACCGAGGGAGGTGACGCAGTCGGCGAGCAGCAGGGCGTCGCCCTTGCCGGCGGCCAGCGGCTGCAGGTCGGAGAGGACGCCGGTGGAGGTCTCGGCGTGCACGGCGGCGATGAGCTTCGGCGACGGGTGCGCGGCGAGCACCCGCTCGGCGTCGACCGGCTGCCCCCACTCGTGCTCGACGGCCACCACCTCGGCTCCGCACCGCGCCGCGACGTCGGTCATCCGCTGGCCGAACAGTCCGTTGACCGCGACGACGACGACGTCGCCCGGACCCACGGTGTTGACGAAGGACGCCTCCATGCCGGCCGAGCCCGTCGCCGACAGCGGCAGCGTCCGCCGGTTCGCCGTGCCGAACACGTGGCGGAGCCGGTCGGAGGTCTCGTCGAGGATCTCCAGGAAGACCGGGTCAAGGTGGCCCAGCAGCGGCCGGGCCAGGGCCACCTGCGCCTCCGGGTACGGGTTCGACGGGCCGGGACCGAGCAGGGTGCGGGCGCGCAGCGGCATGCCTTCGACGCTACCGGCGCACTCGGGACGCCGCCGCCGGCGCCCGGGCCGCCCCCGTCTGCGCTGTGCCGCACGCCAGCAGCACGAGGACGATGCCGGCGATCCACATCCTGTACACGGAGCTCTCGAGTCCCAGCTGCGGGTCGAAGAGCGTGACCGCCACGAGCGCCGCGATCCGCTGCTCGGCCGTCAGCCACAGGAGGGTGATCGGGAGCGCCACGCCGGCCAGCAGCAGGGGCGCGGCGTAGGCGGCGGTCCACTCCGGCACGGAGTCGGTCTCCGGCCCCGACGCGATCGCCCACACGAGGCACGCCGCGACGACGAGGGCGCAGACGAGCCGCCAGTCGGTGCGGGGAGCCGGCCGCCCCGCCACCGGTGACCGGGTCAGGACGACGACTCCGGCCGCCACCACGACCGCGGCGCCGACGAGCAGGAGCCACAGACCCGGCCCGGCCTCGTAGCTGTCGCCGAACGCGACGAAGAAGGAAGCCCAGTAGGTGGCCCGCTCGGCCAGGACCAGAGCGACGCCCAGCACGAGCCCGGACGCCACCGGCAGTGCCCAGGCCGGCCGGTGGCCGGTGTCCTTCGAGCCCGCCGGCGGCTTCCCCGAGGCGACGGGAGCGACGTCGTCCACGTCCAGGGAACGCAGCTCGTTGCGGAGCTGCCGCCCCAGACGCTCGGCGTCCTCGGCGTCGGCGTCCGCGTCCGGCTCGATGGCGACGAGCAGCTCCACGCGCCGCATGGTCCGCCGCCCGGCGCCCACCGGCCAGGGCCTTCGGACCCCTAGCGCGTCGGGTCGGGAGAGCCCGGCAGCTCCGGCTCCTCCGGACTGGCGTCGATGCCGGCCTCGGTGCGCTGGGCCGCGGTGATCGGCGTCGGCGCCCCGGTGAGCGGGTCGAAGCCGGCGCCGGTCTTGGGGAACGCGATGACCTCGCGGATGGAGTCCACGCCCGACAGCAGCGCCGAGAGCCGGTCCCAGCCCAGGGCGGCGCCGGCGTGCGGGGGCGGGCCGTAGGCGAACGCCTCGAGGAAGAAGCCGAACCGCTCGCGGGCCTCCTCACGGGACATGCCGAGGGTCTCGAACACCCGCTCCTGCAGGTCGGCGTCGTGGATGCGGACCGAGCCGCTCATCACCTCGTTGCCGTTGATCACCATGTCGTAGGCGTCGGACAGCGCCGCGCCCTTGTCCTCGGCGAACCGCTCCCGCCACTCGGGGGTGGGCGAGGTGAAGGGGTGGTGCATGAAGGTCCAGTCGCCGTCCTCGGTCTCCTCGAACATCGGGAAGTCGACGACGAACAGGAACGACCACGAGCCGGGCGCGATGAGCTCGAGCCGGCGGGCGATCTCGTTGCGGGCCGCGCCCAGCAGCTCCTGCGAGGAGCGGCGGGCGCCGGCGGCGAAGAAGACGCAGTCGCCCGGCTTCGCGCCGACGGCCTCCACCAGCCCGGAGCGCTCCTCCTCGGAGATGTTCTTGGCCACGGGGCCGCCCAGCGTGCCGTCCTCGGCGATCGTCACGTAGGCCAGGCCGCGGGCGCCGCGGGACTTCGCCCAGTCCTGCCACGCGTCGAACGCGCGCCGGGGCTGCGAACCGCCCCCGGGCATGACGACGGCGCCGACGTAGGGCGCCTGGAACACCCGGAACGGGGTGCCGGAGAAGTACTCCGTCAGCTCGGTCAGCTCG
>DASPIH010000025.1:0-8967 GCA_035629195.1 Blastococcus sp.
GTTCCTCCTCCGGCGCCTGGCGGCCTCGGGCGCCGTGGCCGCCGGCCTCGCCGCGGCCGCGTGCCGGCTGGTCGCAGCCGGCGACCTCGCCGGGCTCGTGGACCTGGACGCCGAGGCCGACGCGCGGACGCCGTCACCGGCACTGCGGGCGGCGTCCCGGCAGCAGGGCCGGGGGCTGGTGCGGATCGGCCGCCGGGCCTGGCCCTCGCCGGGCTGGGACGCACTGCCCGCGCTGCCGCACCACGCGGTGGCGCTGGGGACGGCCGCCGGAGCGGCCGGCCTCGGGCCCGGCGACGCCGCCTCGGCCGCCGCCTACCTCTCCATCAGCGGCCCGGCGACGGCGGCCCAGCGGCTGCTCGCCATGGACCCGCTCACCGTCGCCGCCGTCACCGCCCGGCTGGCGCCGGACGTGGACCGGGTCGCCGCCGAGGCGGTCGCTGCCGGCCTGCCGGCGACCGCCGACCCCCTGCTCGACCTGCTGGCCGAGATCCACACCGCACGGAAGGACCGCTACTTTGCCTCCTGACCACAACCTCGACGACTACGTGGACGCTCCCGCTCCGCACCGGCACGGCGGGCCCCTGCGGGTGGGCCTCGGCGGCCCGGTCGGCTCGGGCAAGACGGCGCTGGCCGCGGCGCTGTGCCGGACCCTCGGGCCGGAGTTCGACCTCGCCGTCGTCACCAACGACATCTACACGACCGAGGACGCCGACTTCCTCCGCCGCAACGCGGTGCTCCCCGACGACCGGATCGAGGCGGTGCAGACCGGCTGCTGCCCGCACACCGCCATCCGCGACGACATCACCGCCAACCTCGACGCCGTCGAGCTGCTGGAGTCCCGGCACCCGGGGCTGGAGCTGGTGTTCGTCGAGTCCGGCGGGGACAACCTGACCGCCTCGTTCAGCTACGGGCTGGTCGACGTGCAGATCTTCGTGATCGACGTGGCGGGGGGTGACAAGGTGCCGCGCAAGGGCGGGCCGGGCGTCACGGCCTCCGACCTGCTGGTGGTCAACAAGACAGATCTCGCTCCGCTGGTCGGCGCCGACCTCGACGTCATGCGACGGGACTCCGCGATGGTCCGCGGGGACAAGCCCACCCTGCTCATCTCGCTGCGCGAGGACCCGACCGCCACCGCGGTGGCCGGCTGGGTGCGGGAGCAGGTGCGCGTCCGGGCCGGGCTGCAGCAGGCGTGAGGACCTCGGTGGAGGTGGTCGCCCGGCGCGGTCGCGGCGGGCACACCGAGCTGCCGGTGGTGCGGGCCACCGGTCAGCTCGCGGTCCGGAGGACCGGTCCGGCGACGGTGCACCTGGTCGCGACGGCGTTCGGTCCGCTCGGGGGCGACGACGCGACCGTCCGGCTGGTGGTCGAGGCCGGCGCCACCCTCACCGTCCGCACCGTGGCCGCCGCCGTGGCACTGCCGAGCAGAGCCGGATCGGCGCCGTCGGTGCAGCGGGTGCACGCCACGGTCGACGGCGTCCTGGACCTCCGGCCGGAACCGACGGTGGTGACCGCGGGGGCCTTCCACGTCGGCGAGCTGACCGCCGAGCTCGGCCCGGACGCGGCCCTCACCGCGTCGGAGCTGGTGCTGCTCGGCCGGTGGGGCGAGCAGCCCGGCCGCTGGACGGGCACCACGCGGATCACCCGCGACGGACGTGCGGTCCTGCACACCACGGTGGGGCTGGGGCCCGGCGCGCCGGCGTGGGGACCGCTCTTCGCGCCGCGGGCGTACGCCTCGACCGCCTTCCTCGATGCGCCGTCGTCGGGGCCGGTGCCGGTTGCGGAGGTGCGAACCGGACCGGCCGCCGTCCGGCTGCCGCTGGCCGGGGGCTGGGTCGCCACCGCCTGGGGCGAGGCGCTGCACCGGGTGGAGGAGTCGCTCGACGCGCTCACCACGGCTACCGGCCGGCCGGCGGCCGTGGGCGGCGCCCGCGGATGAGCCGGCGCGCTCAGCCGGCGTAGCCGGCCCGCATGTCGTCGACGATCAGCGGCCGGTCCAGGGTCGAGGGGGGCAGCTGCTGGCGGGGCCGGTCGGCCGGGAAGACGGCGGAGGCGGCGAGCACGGCGTCGTCGAGGAACCGGGTGGGTGGCGCCGACGCGGACATCCGCAGTCCCGGCGGCTCCGTGCCCGCCTGGGCCAGGGCGAAGCCCCAGTCGCCGAAGCTCGGCACGTGCACGTGGTACGGGGCGGCCGCCAGCCCGGCCGCGTCCAGGGTGGAGACGGTGCGCCAGAAGGCGGCCGGCGTGGAGTACGCGCTACCGGCCTGGACCGTGACCAGCCCGCCCGGAGCCAGCGCGGCGGCCACGAGCCCGTAGAACTCCTGCGAGTACAGGCGGCCGAGCACCGGGGTGTCGGGATCGGGCATGTCGACCACCACCGCGTCGAAGCCGGTGGCCGCCGGGGTGCGCAGCCAGCGGAACGCGTCCTCGGTGCGGACCTCGACGCGGGGGTCGTCCAGGGCGCGGTCGTTGAGGCTCGCCAGCCGGGTGCGCGCCAGGCGCACGACCGCCGGGTCGAGCTCCACCTGCACCACCTCGCGCACCGAGGGGTGCCGCAGCACCTCGCGCGCCGCCAGCCCGTCGCCGCCGCCGAGGACGAGGACCCGGCGCGGATCCCGGGCCAGCACCGGGTGCACCAGCGACTCGGTGTACCGGTGCTCGTCGCGGCTGGAGAACTGCAGGTCCCCGTCCAGGTAGAGCCGCACGTCGCCGGCCCGCTCGGTCACCACGATGTCCTGGTAGGCCGACCGCTGCGCGGCCACCACCGGGTCGTCGTACAGCCGCTGGCGGGCCGTCGTCTCGATGTCCTGGGCGCGCACCAGCAGCATCCCGAGCACGGCGGCGGCGACCAGCAGCGCGCCGGTGGCCGCGTGGCGGGCGCGGACGCTCATCTGCCTCCGGAGCAGCAGCGAGGCGACCACCGCGGCGGCGACCAGGTTGACCACGCCGGTGAGGGCGGCACCGCGCACCTGGCCGGCCAGTGGCAGCAGGACGAGCGGCCACAGCAGCCCGCCGAGCAGCGCCCCGGCGTAGTCGGCCGCGTTCAGGTCGGCGAGCAGCCGTCCGGAGCCCTCGGCGTCCAGGCCGCTGCGGCCGGCCTGCAGCAGCGTCATGAGCAGCGGCACCTCGGCGCCGACGAGGACACCGATGACGGCGGTCGCGCCCAGCAGCACGGCGCTGCTGGTGCCGTAGAAGGAGAACGAGACGTAGAGCGTGACCGCGCTCAGCCCGCCGACGACGCCCAGCAGGATCTCCACCGCGACGAACGTGGTGGCCGGGCGGTGCAGGAAGGGCTTCACCAGCAGCGCTCCCGCACCGAGCGCCGCCACGAACCCCGCCACGATGAGCGAGGTCTGGGTGATGCCGCCGCCGGCGAGGCTCGCCGACAGGGTCAGCAGGACCAGTTCGTAGATCAGCCCGCAGGCGGCGCACACGGCGACCGCGGCCAGCAGCAGCGGCCGGGAGCGCACCGCGACGTCCGGGGCCTCCCGCGTGGTGGTCGTCACCGGATCGGGGTCACTGGATCAGGGTCACCGGCTCAGGACAGCGCGGCGGCGTTCACCGCGCCGATCGCGACCAGGCTGGCGGCGATCGCCCAGGCCGATCCGCTCATGCGGGGCTCGTTGACGATGTTCCGCAGGTGCCCCGGCACCGCTGCGTCGAGCAGCCGCAGCGCCAGCGCCTGCAGCACGACGCCGAGCAGCCCGTACACCGCGGTGTCGACCAGGCCCTGGCCGAGCTCGTCGGCACTGGTCATGATCGAGGTGACGACGATGATCGCCAGCGCGAGGTGGTTGGCCCCGAGCAGGATGGCCGCGTTGGGGTTGTGGTCGGTGTAGACCTGGGTGCGCAGGTTGCCGGGGGTGAGCAGGTCCAGCGCCAGGAAGCCCAACGCGAGCACGACGAAGCCGATGGCGAAGTAGAGCAGCGTCGCCAGCACCCCGTCCGCGAGCGCGCCGCCGTCCACGGTGCCGAACTCGAGCGCTACCAGTTCCGTGCTCACGTCTGGGTTCCTCCGGGGGTCGGGTGCGGGCGCGCGGGGGTGGTCACTTGCCGTCTCCGGGGCCGCCGTCCCCGCCGGCACCGGCGGGGGACCCCGGCCGGAAGCCCGGGCCCAGGAAGGCGAAGAAGCCGCCGCGGTACCGGCGGTCGAGGTCCTCGACGTGCACCGTGCTGCCGTCGGGCGCGGCGCTGACGATGACGATGTCGTCGTTGTAGCGGAGGTACTCGTTCGTGCCGTCGGCCTGCCGCTCGGCCGGCCGGACGGCGTCGGTGATCGCCGCCGTCGTGGTGCCCACGGGGTCGGGCGAGGCATAGGTGGCCGCGTCACCGTCGGCGTCGGTGAGCTGGTAGGTGTCCTCGATGAAGTCGCGGACGTCGCCGCCGCTCCCGCACCCGGACACCAGGACCAGGGCCGCTCCCAGGGCGGCGGCTCCCCGGCGGTACCTGCTCACGGCATCCACCTGCTGCGCGTCGTGACGACCTCTCCGGTGTCGCCGTCGGGGTACAGGTGCCAGGTCTCCCACGACCAGCCGCCCCCGGGAAGGGGCTGTGCCGTGAGGCCGGTCAGCGCGCCGGCCGAGCCGGGGAAGGCGCCGACCAGCCAGCCGGGGCCGGCGGCCGCGAGCGCACGCAACCGGACGGCGGTGGCGTCGAGCTCCGCGCGGCCGGTGCGCACGACGGTGGAGGTCAGCTCGTAACCGGGCAGCCGGACCGACCGGGGAAGAGGCTCCCCGCCGGCGCCGACGGCGTCGCAGGACACCTCCTCGGTGACCCGGTGCGCCCCGGCGACCGCGGTGACGACGTGGGAGGCGCCGAGCACCCCCAGGACGAGGGAACCGCCGCCGTGGTGGGTCAGGCGCAGCTGTGCCAGGGGAGCCGGCGCCGATCCGCCGAGCAGCAGGCCGAGCGCCCCGGCACGGACGTCGCGGGGTTCGACGTCGAGCAGGTGCACGCTCACGCCTCGGGGGTCCGGTGGTAGACGGTGAGCTCGCCGCGGCTGACAGCGCGCCCCGTGGACACCTCCCACGACTGGGTGGCCGCCCACCGCTCGAAGGCGATCAGGCCGGTCTTGTCCGCCGTCGAGTAGTCGGCGTACTCGACCGTGCCGCTCGGCGGGGTCCCGGTCGTGCCCTCGGCGGTGTAGGTGGCCCGGCCGCGCTCGATCTGGCGGTGCACCCGGTCGTCGAGGACCACGTCCCCGTCCGGCGTGAGGTTGGTGCCCTCCCGGCGCATCCACAGCGTCATCTCCAGGTCGCCCTCGTCGTCCTCGACGGTGAGCCAGCGCCGGCCGGTGGACCCGTCGAGCAGGTGCTCGCGCCAGGTCATGCCGCCCTCCTCCAGCACGATGGTGCCGCGGACGACGTGGTCGATGCCGGCGTAGGTGATCACGTCGCCGACGCCGATGGCGTGCGGGTCGTACAGGTCCGGCTCGTCGGCGAGCGGATCGACCCGGCGCCTCGGCGCGGCGGCGCGGGCCAGGTTCCGGCGGCGCAGCACGAGGATCACGGTGCCGAGGATGGCCAGGACGACCAGCACCGTGACCAGCAGGCCGAGCAGCAGATCGGACATCGAGCGGCCTCCAGCGGACGGTGGACGGGCCCGCTGAACCTATCGCGCGGGGCGTGCGGCACGGAGCCCCCGCGCTGCGACCGCCGGGGCTCCTGGCGTGGACCGGGTCACAGACGCGGGGAGATAAATCGCGCGCGGGCGATCAGTTCGCCGAGGACAGTGCGTCTGACAGGAGAGGAACGCGACAGCGGACCACCGAACAGCGGGGGAGGACCCATGACGCTGGATGCGCCCCTGGCCGTCGAGGCGACCGGGCTGGTGAAGAGGTACGGGGAGACGACCGCGGTGGCGGGGATCGACCTCACCGTCCCCGCCGGCGTCGTCTACGGCGTCCTCGGGCCCAACGGTGCGGGGAAGACGACGACCATCCGGATGCTCGCGACGCTGATCGCGCCGGACTCGGGCACCGCCCGGGTGCTGGGGCACGACGTGGTCGCCGAGGCCGACGCCGTCCGCGAGCAGGTGAGCCTCACCGGCCAGCTCGCCTCGGTCGACGAGGAGCTCACCGGCCGGGAGAACCTCGTGCTGCTCGGCCGGCTGCTCGGTCTGCGCCGGGCGGCGGCCCGGGAACGGGCGGACGAGCTGCTCGACGCCTTCGGCATCGCCTCGTCGGCCGGCAAGCTCGTCAAGCACTACTCCGGCGGCATGCGCCGGCGCCTCGACATCGCGGCCAGCATCGTCGTCACCCCGCGGCTGATGTTCCTCGACGAGCCGACCACCGGCCTGGACCCGCGGTCGCGCAACCACGTCTGGGAGATCGCCCGGGCGCTGGTGGCCGAGGGGACGACGATCCTGCTCTGCACCCAGTACCTGGAGGAGGCCGACCAGCTGGCCGACGGCATCGCCGTCATCGACCGCGGGCGGGTGATCGCGGAGGGGACGCCGGCGCAGCTCAAGGCGTCGGTCGGCACCGGCGCGCTGCACGTGCGGCTGCTCGACCCCCAGCGGCGCCCGGAGGCGGCGACCGTGCTGGAGCGGGCGGTGGGCCCGGTGACCCTGGATCCCGACCCGGCCGGCCTCTCGGCGCAGTGCCCCGACGCCGCCCGCGCCGCCACCGGGGTGGCCGAGCTGTCGCGGACCGGCATGGGCATCGCCCACTTCTCCCTCGACCAGCCCAGCCTGGACGAGGTCTTCCTGGCACTGACCGGCCATGCCGCCGAAGCCGCGGCCACTCTCGAGGAGCAGACGTCATGAGTGCCGCCACCACCGCCGTCGACGACACCGACACCGCCGCCGTCCGCCGGGCCATCGCCTCGACCGCCCGGCCCCCGCGGCCCGGGCCGCTCTCGGCGGCGCTGACCTTCGGCTGGCGCGGCATGCTCAAGGTCAAGCACGTGCCCGAGCAGCTGCTCGACGTCACGGTCACGCCGGTGATGTTCCTGCTGATGTTCACGTACCTGTTCGGCGGTGCGATCGCCGGCTCGACCAGCGCCTACCTGGACTACACGCTGCCCGGGCTGCTGGTCATGTCGGTGCTGTTCACCACCGTCTACTCCGGCGTCTCGCTGAACACCGACCTGACCAAGGGCGTCGTCGACCGGTTCCGCTCGCTGCCCATCTGGCGGCCGGCGCCCCTCCTCGGCTCGCTGCTCGGGGACAGCGTCCGGTACGTCATCGCCGGCACGGTGATCATCGGGGTGGGTGTCGCCCTCGGCTACCGCCCCGACGCCGGGGTGGCCGGCGCGGTGGCGTCCCTGGCGCTGGTCGTGGTGTTCTCGTTCGGGCTGTCGTGGTTCTTCTGCGTGCTCGGCCTGCTGCTGCGCAGCCCGAACGCGGTGATGAACGCCGGCTTCATGGGCATCTTCCCGCTCACGTTCCTGTCCAACGTGTTCGTCGACCCGGCCACGCTGCCGGGACCGCTGCAGGCGTTCGTCGACGTCAACCCCATCTCGGTGCTGGCCACCGCGTGCCGCTCGCTCATGGACGGCACACCGGACGGCGTCGCGATCACCGTGTCGCTGGCGGTGGCCGCCGGCCTCGCCGCGGTGTTCCTGCCGATCACGACCCGGCTCTACCGGAGCCGCTGACCGGCGCGTGGTCAGGGCGGCGGGATCAGGGAGGAGGCGCTCCGCCGGCACGCCGCCGGGGCGCCTCCCGGCCCATGGCCAGGCCTCCGGCGAGGCCGGCCGCCACGACGGCGGTGCTCGCGGCGAACGCCACCTGGAAGGAGGCGACGTCGGTCAGCCAGCCGGCGACCAGCGGACCGACGATGGTGCCCAGGTCGGACGACATCTGGAACACCGCCACGACGCGGCCCCCGCGCCCGGCGGTGAGGTCCCCGACCAGTGCTGCCGGCGCGCTGGCCAGGAGGGACGCGGCCAGGCCGTAGACGGTCATCGACAGCAGGAACACCCCGATCGCCGGCGGAAGCACCAGCAGCGCCATGGAGCCGGTGGCCAGCACGCCGCCGAGGACCAGCGACGGGCGCCGTCCCCACCCGTCGACCAGCCGTCCCGACCGCAGCAGCCCGGCGGCCTGGGCGAGCGAGCCCGCGAGCAGACCGGCGCCGGCCCAGGCCACCGTCCGGCCGAGCTCCTCGGTGACGTACAGCGGCACGAGGGAGTTGCGGACGCCGAACAGCACCCATCCGACGCCGAAGTTGGCCACGAGCGCGGCGAGGTAGACCCGCGTGCGCAGCGCCGCGCCGAGGCCGACCGGTCCGGGAGCCAGGTCGGGGCCGGCTCCGTCGGACGCCACGGGCGCCGCCCGTTCCGCCTCGGCGGTGCGGAGCATCAGGATGGCCACGGCGCCGGCCACGAGCAGGAAGCCGGCGTAGAGGAAGAACGGGAGCCGGGGGGAGAGCTCGGCCAGCAGTCCGCCTGCGGCGGGGCCGGCGATGCCGCCGAGGATGAAGCCACCCTGCCAGGACGCGGCCGCCCGACCGCGGTGCGACGGCGGAGCCACGCGCAGCAGGAGCGAGAGCGCGGCCACGCTGAACATGGCGCTGCCGACCCCGCCCGCCGCCCGCAGGCCGAGGAAGAGCGGGAAGTTGCCGGCCAGCCCGGCCAACCCGGTGGTGACGGCCACGATGACGAGTCCGGCCGCGAGCACGCGGCGCTCCCCGAAGCGCTCGACCAGCGTGCCGCCGCTGAACGCGGAGACGAACCGGAAGAAGGCGAACGCACTGATCGCCAGCCCGACGGCGGTGGTGCCGATCCCGAACGAGCGCGCGAACAGCGGGATGGCCGGGGCGACGACGCCGAAGCCGAGCGCCACGACGAACGCGATGACGGTGAGGACCGTGACCTCCCGCCCGAGACCTCGCTCGGTCAGGGGTCCTCCCGGGGAGCGGGCCGGGTGGACGCGGTACCCGCGCCCGCCGGTCCGGCGGCGAGGGCGACGGTCACCCGGCCGTGCACGGTCTTGCCGACGAGCAGCTCCCCGCCGCCGGCCAGCGCC
>DASPIH010000026.1:0-4378 GCA_035629195.1 Blastococcus sp.
GTCGAGGACGGTGCTGGAGAGCTCGCTGTCGTGGGTCCACGAGCGCCGGTTGAAGTTGTCGCTGCCCACGCTGGCCCAGGTGTCGTCGACGACGCACACCTTGGCGTGCACGTAGACGGGGGTGCCCGCGTGGTTCTCCACGTCGAACACGTGCACCCGGCCCTCGCCGGCCCGCCGGCACATCTCGATCGCCTGCCAGCGGCCCACGTACTGCGGGCGCTCGGCGAGCGCGCCGTCCTGGTCGGGCACGCGCGGCACGACGACGACCAGGTGCAGGCCGGGGTTGTCCGCCAGCGCCTCGGCGAACAGGCGGGCGACCTCTCCGGACCACATGTACTGGTCCTCGAGGTAGATCAGCCGTCGAGCCCGCTTGATCGCCTTGGTGTAGCCGCGGGCGACCGACCGCTCGCCCTTCGGGGCGAAGTCGTAGGGAGGGCGGATCGCCGGATAGGTGCGCAGGGTCTGCACCGCGTGCGGGCCGCATGCCGGCGGCGGAGGGAGCTGCGGCGGCAGCGGATCGGCGTGCAGCCGCGCCCGGTGCAGCTTGTCGTGGAGCCAGGCCAGCGGGTGGTCCTCGTCGGGGCTGTTCGGATCGTCCCAGCGCTCCCGGAACACCGTGTCGAGCACGTGCACGGCCGGGCCGCGGATCTGCAGCTGCACGTCGTGCCACGGCGGGTTCCTCCCATAGGCGGCGGCCATGGGCAGGGCCTGCGGATCGCCGCCGTGGTCGGCGTCGTCGCGGCGGGAGTGGCAGAGGTCGATCCCACCGACGAAGGCGACGTCCCTCGACGGGTCCTCGTCGTGCCGGAGGACGACCATCTTCTGGTGGTGACTGCCCATGCGGCGGATGCGCTGGTCCAGGATCACCTCGCCGCCCCCGTGCTCGATCGCCAGGTCGAGCGCGCGGTTGGACTCCTTGTTCAACGTGAGCTGCTGCATGTGCGACCGCCACACCAGCCCGCGGACGCAGACGCCGCGTTTCACCGCCTCGGTGAACAGCTCGGCCACCGTCGGCCCGCCGTCGCGCAGCAGTTCGTCGGGATCCCCGCGCCAGTCGGTGAAGAACAGGTGGTCCCCGGCGTCGAGCGCGCGCACCTCGTCGACCAGCCGGTCGAAGTAGGCGACGCCGTGCAGCAGTGGCTCGGCGAGGTTCCCGGCGGTCCACGCGGGGATCGCCGTCGCGGTGTTCCCGCGCTCCTCGGCGTCGAGCAGCCACTGCTCGGGGAACTCCATCCGGTGATCACAACGCGCGCCCGTCGGGGATGCAACCACCGCGTGCCCGGCGCACGTCGGTAGCCTGTGAAGCCGTGGCCCTCGTCGTCCAGAAGTACGGCGGCTCCTCCGTCGCCTCCGCAGAGCACATGAAGCGTGTCGCCGAGCGGATCGTCGCCGTGAAGAAGAACGGTGACGACGTCGTCGTCGTGGTCTCGGCGATGGGTGACACCACCGACGAGCTGCTCGATCTGGCCGGCCAGATCACCGACGCCCCGCCCGGTCGAGAGCTCGACATGCTGCTCACCGCCGGCGAGCGGATCTCGATGGCGCTGCTGGCGATCGCGATCTCCGAGCACGGCTACGAGGCGCGCTCGTTCACCGGGTCGCAGGCCGGGGTCATCACCACCGGCAGCCACGGCAAGGCGCGGATCATCGACGTCACGCCCGGCCGGCTGCGCTCGGCGCTCGACGAGGGCTCGATCGTCATCGTGGCCGGGTTCCAGGGCGTGAGCCAGGACACCAAGGACATCACCACGCTCGGCCGCGGCGGGTCGGACACGACCGCCGTCGCGGTCGCCGCGGCGTTGGCGGCCGACGTCTGCGAGATCTACACCGACGTGGACGGCGTCTTCACCGCCGACCCCCGCATCGTCCCCAACGCCAAGCGGCTGGACACCATCACCTACGAGGAGATGCTCGAGCTCGCCGCCTCCGGGGCAAAGGTGCTCATGCTGCGCTGCGTCGAGTACGCCCGCCGCTACGGCATCCCCGTGCACGTCCGCAGCTCCTACTCACAGCTCCCCGGCACGATCGTGGCCGGCTCGATGGAGGACCTTCCGGTGGAACAGGCGATCATCACGGGCGTCGCGCACGACCGCTCCGAGGGCAAGGTCACCGTCTACGGGGTGCCCGACCGGCCGGGTGAGGCGGCGCAGCTGTTCCGCGTGCTCGCCGACGCCGAGGTCAACATCGACATGATCGTGCAGAACGTGTCGGCCGAGGCCAGCAAGCTCGCCGACATCTCGTTCACCCTGCCCACGAGCGACGGCCCGGCCGCGCTCGCCGCGCTGGAGAAGGTCAGGCACACCATCGGCTACACCGACGTCAGCTTCGACCAGCACATCGGCAAGGTCAGCCTGGTCGGTGCCGGAATGCGCTCGCACCCCGGCGTCTCCGCGAAGTTCTTCGGCGCGCTCGCCGACGCGGGCGTGAACCTCGAGCTGATCAGCACCTCGGAGATCCGCATCTCCGTGGTGTGCCGCGACACGGACGTCGACATCGCCGTCCGCGCGGTGCACGACGCGTTCGACCTCGGCTCCGAGGTCGAGGCGGTCGTCTACGGAGGAACGGGTCGATGAGCGGCAGCAGCGACGGCCTGCGGGTCGGGATCGTCGGCGCGACCGGACAGGTGGGCCGGGTCGTGCGGGAGATCCTCGCCGAGCGGGAGTTCCCGGTCGCCGAGATGCGCTTCTTCGCCTCCGCGCGGTCGGCCGGCAGCACCCTGCCCTGGGCAGGTGGGGAGATCACCGTCGAGGACGCCGCCACGGCCGACCCCACCGGGCTGGACATCGCGATCTTCTCCGCCGGGGCGACGACCTCGCGCGCACAGGCGCCGCGGTTCGCCGAGGCCGGCGTGACGGTCATCGACAACAGCTCCGCCTGGCGCCGCGACCCCGACGTCCCGCTGATCGTCAGCGAGGTCAACCCGCACGCGCTGGCCGAGATGCGCAAGGGCATCATCGCCAACCCCAACTGCACGACCATGGCCGCGATGCCGGTGCTGCGCCCGCTGCACGACGAGGCCGGCCTCGAGCGTCTGGTGGTCAGCACGTACCAGGCCGTCTCCGGCAGCGGGGTGGCCGGCGTCCAGGAGCTCGACGGCCAGGTCAAGGCGGTGGTCGACAAGGCTGCCGAGCTCGCCCACGACGGGTCCGCGGTGACCTTCCCCGAGCCGCAGAAGTACGTGCGGCCCATCGCGTTCAACGTGCTCCCGATGGCCGGCTCGATCGTCGACGACGGCTCGTTCGAGACCGACGAGGAGCAGAAGCTCCGCAACGAGAGCCGCAAGATCCTCGGCATCCCCGATCTCCGCGTCTCGGGCACCTGCGTCCGTGTGCCGGTGTTCAGCGGGCACTCCCTGTCGATCAACGCCGAGTTCGCCCGGTCGCTGAGCGTCGAGCAGGCCACCGAGCTGCTGTCGTCCGCTCCCGGTGTGGAGCTGTCCGAGGTCCCCACCCCGCTGCAGGCGGCCGGCCGCGACCCGAGCTACGTCGGCCGCATCCGGCAGGACCAGAGCGTGGACGGCGGACGCGGCCTGGTGCTGTTCGTCAGCAACGACAACCTGCGCAAGGGCGCCGCGCTGAACACCGTCCAGATCGCCGAGTTGATCGCGAGCCGGCGGTAGCGGGATCCGCCCGGGCGCGGGGGCCGGACGCCTCCCGGCCGGGCGGATGAATGGCTTCCGCTCAGCCGAGGACGGCTCCTGGCGGCGATGTCGTCCGGAGGACGACCGGGTCAGGGCCGTACGTGTCGCAGGGCGAAGCCCAGGGCGAGCTCCATCTGGCGGATCGTCTCCTCGATGACCAGGGAGCCGTGGCCGGCGTCGAACCGGTACACCTCGTGCTCCTTGCCCAGCTCCTCGAGCCTCGCCAGGTAGTTGTCGATCTGGCGGATCGGGCAGCGCGGGTCGTTGGCGCCCGCGACCACCAGCACCGGCGCGGCGACGGCGTCCACGTAGGTGATGGGGGAGGAGCGCACGTAGACGTCGCGCTTCTCCTCCGGTGACCCGCCGAACAGCGCCCGGTCGTAGGCCCGCAGACCCTCCATCTCGTCCTCGTAGGCGGCCAGGTAGTCGGCCACCGGCACCTCCGCGACGCCGGCCGCCCAACGCTCCGGCTGGGTGCCGAGCGCGAGCAGGGTGAGGAAGCCGCCCCACGATCCGCCGGAGATCACCGCCCGCTGCGGGTCGACGATCCCCTCGGCGACGAGCGCGTCGTACACGGCGCCCACGTCCTCGAGCTCGGTCAGCCCCGGCCGGCCGGTGAGCGCGTCCCGCCAGGTGCTGCCGTAGCCCACCGAGCCGCGGTAGTTGACGTGCACGACCGCGTAGCCGGCGTCCACGTAGGCGGCCCGCCGGGCGCGGTAGGAATCGTCGTCCAGTGAC
>DASPIH010000027.1:0-3902 GCA_035629195.1 Blastococcus sp.
GAGCTCGTCGCCGACCGAGTAGGGCCGGTCGAGCACGCGGGCGGCGTCCTTGATCGCGGCCTTGGCCTTGATCGTGCCGTAGGTGACGATCTGGCTGACCCGCTCCTCGCCGTACTTCTGCGAGACGTACTGGATGACCTCCCCGCGGCGGCGGTCGTCGAAGTCGATGTCGACGTCGGGCATCGAGACGCGCTCGGGGTTGAGGAACCGCTCGAAGATCAGGCCGTGGGCCAGCGGGTCGAGGTCGGTGATGCCCATGGCGTAGGCGGCCAGCGAACCGGCGGCCGAGCCACGGCCGGGACCGACGCGGATGCCGTTGTCCTTGGCCCAGTTGATGAAGTCGGCGACCACGAGGAAGTACCCCGGGAAGCCCATCTGGCAGATGATCCCGGTCTCGTAGTCCGCCTGCTTGCGCACGTGGTCGGGGATGCCGTTGGGCCACCGCTTGTGCAGCCCGCGCTCGACCTCCTTGATGAACCAGGAGGTCTCGTCCTCCCCCGGCGGCAGGGGGAACCGGGGCATGAGGTCGGCGCCCTCGGTGAACTGGACCTCGCACTGCTCGGCGATCAGCAACGTGTTGTCGCACGCGGACGCGAGCTCGCCGGGGAACAGCGCGCGCATCTCGGCGGCGCTCTTGAGGTAGTAGCCGTCGCCGTTGAACTTGAAGCGGTTGGGCTCGTTGAGCCGTGACCCGGTCTGGATGCACAGCAGGGCGTCGTGGGCTTCGGCGTCCTCCTTGTGCGTGTAGTGCAGGTCGTTGGTCGCCAGCAGCGGGATGCCGAGGTCCTTCGCGATGGCCAGCAGCGCCGGCCGGGTCTTCTTCTCGATGGACAGCCCGTGGTCCATCAGCTCGGCGTAGAAGTTCTCGCGCCCGAAGATGTCCTGGAAGTCCGCGGCGGCCTGGCGCGCCTTGTCCTCCTTGCCGGCGCGCAGCCACATGTTCACCTCGCCCGACGGGCAGCCGGTCGTGGCGATCAGGCCCTTGCCGTAGCGCTCCAGCAGGTCGCGGTCGAACCGCGGCTTGCGGTACTGGCCCTCCAGGCTGGCCAGCGAGGAGATGCGGAAGAGGTTGTGCATCCCCTCGGTGGTGCGGGCCAGCAGCGTCATGTGGGTGTACGCGGCCTTGCCCCGGTTGGTGCCGCCGTCGCCCTCCTCGTCGATGAGGTTGTCGCCGAAGTCGAAGGGCGCACGGTCGAAGCGCGAGCCGGGGGTGTAGTACCCCTCCATGCCGATGATGGGCTTCACGCCCGCCGCGTTGGCGTGCTTGTAGAAGTCGTAGGCGCCGAACACGTTGCCGTGGTCGGTCATCGCCAGCGCCGGCATCCCCTGCTCGGCGGCGGCCCTGGTGACCTCGGGCAGCTTGGCCGCGCCGTCCAGCATCGAGTACTCGGTGTGCACGTGCAGGTGCACGAACGAATCGGACGGGGTGCTGCTCACGGGCGGTCGAGCTCCTCAACTGGTCGTGCGTGCCGGCCGGCGTGGACCGTGGCCGGCTGACCGGTGGGGAAGACCGGTGGTGCGGGCATCTGGCACCTGAGCCGGAGGCGGGTCCTGCGGGGGTGCCTCGATCCTCGCACTGCAAGTGTTCTACGCCGAGGGTCTGACAGGACGTGTCTGCGCGCGGCGGCCGCTCACAGGCGGCGCCGCATCGTGACGTGCGCGATACCGGCCTCCTCGTAGACCTCGCCGACGGCCGTGTAGCCGGCCCGCTCGTAGAACCGCCGGGCCGGCAGCTGCGCGTGCAGCTCCACCTCGGCGGCGCCCCGGAGCACCGCCTGGCGGTGCAGCTCGGCCAGGACGGCGGCGCCGTACCCCTGCCCGCGCACCCCGGCCTCCGCGGCCATCCGGCCGATCCGTGCCGTCGGGCCGTCCAGGAGCAGGCGCCCGGTGGCCACCACCCGCCCGGCCAGGTCTCCGGAGAGGCCCCGGCTGAGCACGTGCACCGCGGTGGCGTCGGCGTCGTCCTGCTCGATCTCGGGCGGCACGCCCTGCTCGTCCACGAACACCCGGGTACGCAGGGCCGCGACCTCGGCCCACTCGGCAGCGGTGGCGGGTCGGGCGCTCGGTCCGGTCACGCGGTCTTCTCCGTGGGCAGGGCGCTGGCGGGCACGAGCAGGAAGCGTAGATCGATGAGCGCGTGCAGCAGCACGGGCAGCAGCAGCGAGCCGGTGTCCAGGTAGAGGGCGGCCATCACCCCGCCGAGCACGCCGGTCAGCACGATCCCGGCGCGCCCCTGGTAGGCGTGCGCCAGCCCGAAGGCCACGGCGGCGAGCACCACCAGCACGACGGAGGGGGCGCCGCCGGCCATCGCCGACAGCACGGCCAGGAAGAACCCGCGGTACAGCCACTCCTCGCACACCCCGGCGGTGATGCCGACGGCGGTGAACAGCCGCCGCTCGGCGTCCGTGCGGGGCAGCAGCACCAGCGTCGACTGCCCCGGCGGCTCGGCGTGCCGGGCACGGCCGGGCCGGGAGGGCTCCGGCCGACGCGCAGGGCGGGTGACCTCCAGCAGCGCCCCGGCGCGCATCTGGCGCGTCGAGGCGACGACGAACAGCAGCACGACGACCACCACGACGGCGGAGAGCGGCCCCGGCCACGCCTGGGGCCAGCGCAGGCCGACCGCCCCGGCGTCGACGCCCGGCGCGAACAGCCAGACGATCAGGGCCAGCGCCGACAACCCCCACTCCAGGACGAGGAGGCGCCGGTAGAACGACCGGCGGGCAGCGGCGTCGGTACGCAGCAGGCCCTCGAACCGCCGGTGCAGCACGTGCCCGACCACCGGCTCCCCGACGACCAGGTAGGCCGCGACCACGACCGCGGCCAGCGCCGCGGGCCCGAAATCGGAGAGCGCGGCCGGCAGACCGGTCGTGCTCATCGCCGGGCTCGCAGACTCGCCCTCACCGGAGGTGGGTCAGGTCTCGGCGCGCAGGACCGCCAGCGCGCCGGCGAGGTCGGGCGGGTACTCGCTGGTGAACTCCACCCAGCCGCCGTCGGCCGGGTGCGGAAAGCCCAGCCGCACGGCGTGCAGCCACTGGCGGGAGACGCCCAGCCGGGCGGCCAGGGTGGGGTCGGCGCCGTAGGTCGTGTCACCGACGCACGGGTGGCGCAGCGCCGAGAAGTGCACCCGGATCTGGTGGGTGCGCCCGGTCTCCAGCCGGATGTCGACCAGGCTGGCGGCGGCGAATGCCTCCATCACCTCGTAGTGCGTGACCGAGGGGCGGCCGCCCGTCACCACGGCGAACCTCCAGTCGTGCCGCGGATGGCGGTCGATGGGCGCGTCGATGGTGCCCCTGGACGGATCCGGGTGCCCCTGCACGAGGGCGTGGTACCCCTTCTCGACGGTGCGCTCCTTGAACGCCGCCTTCAGCGCGGTGTAGGCGCGCTCGCTCTTGGCCACCACCATGACGCCGGTGGTGGCGGCGTCGAGCCGGTGGACGACCCCCTGCCGCTCGGCGGCCCCCGACGTGGAGACGCGGTAACCCGCGGCGGCCAGCCCGCCGATCACGGTCGGACCGTCCCAGCCCGGGCTCGGGTGGGCAGCGACACCGACGGGCTTGTCGACGACGACGAGGTCGTCGTCGTCCTGCAGGATCGTCATCCCCTCGACCGGCCTCGGCGGGACGGGCTCGCCCGGCGGGGGCGGCAGCTCGACCTCCAGCCAGCTGCCCCCGGTGAGCCGGTCGCCCTTGCCGCGCACCTTTCCGTCGACGACGACGTGGCCGGCGTCGGCGACCTCCGCCGCCGCGGTCCGGGACAGCCCGAACAGCCGGGTGAGCGCCTGGTCGACCCGCTGCCCTTCGAGGCCGTCGGGCACCGGGAGGGCCCGATGGGAGCTGGGAGCGCTGGTCACGGCCACCATTGTGCGGGTCGCACCCGGCGGGTGGCCGCAGCGCCGGGCCTAG
>DASPIH010000028.1:0-8135 GCA_035629195.1 Blastococcus sp.
GCCACCCACACCAGGCCGGCCGTCACCGGTCGGAAGCCGCCGCACAGCGCCGCCGCGCACAGCAGCCCGGCGGTGAGCGCGGTGAAGCCCGCCTCCCGCGTCGGCGTCGAACGCGCCGTGACGTCGCGCGCGGCGAGCCGGGCGCTGGTCCTGGCCAGCCAGGGTCCGAGCACGAGCCCGACGACCACCGCGGCGCCGGCCAGGACGGCACGGGAGACGTCCACCGCGCTGATCAGGGGCCGGCGAGCGCCGCGTCCAGCGCGGCCCGCATCGCGCCCAGGGGAGCCGGCCGGCCGGTCATGAGCTCCACCTGCTCGGTCGCCTGCCAGTAGAGCACCTCGATGCCGCCGACCACGGTGCCGCCGGCCGCGGTCACCCGCTGGGCGAGGGGGGTGGGCCAGGGCGCGTACAGCACGTCGAGGACGGTCTGCCCGGGCTGCCACTCCAGCGCCGCGACGGCCGGCTGGCCGTCCACCGGCACGGTGCTCACCACCACCGGAGCGGTCACCCGCGCCCCCGCCAGCGGCACGACCGACGTGTCGACCCCCAGCGCGCCGAGGACCCGCACCACCTCGCCGGCACGCCCGGGATCGCGGACGACGACGTCGACCTCCCGCGCGCCGAGGGAGGCCAGCGCGACGGCCGCCGCGGTCGCCGTGCCGCCGGCGCCGATGATCGCCGCGCGGGGCGCGTCCTCGACCTGTGCCAGTTGCAGCGCCATGCCGATGCCGCCGACGTCGGTGTTCTCGGCCCGCCAGCCGTCGTCGGTGCGCAGCAGCGTGTTGGCCGCGCCCAGCAGGCCGGGCAGCGGCTCGACGACGTCGGCGACCGCGACCGCCGCCTGCTTGCACGGCATGGTCACCGAGAAGCCGCGCCACTCCGGGCCCAGACCGGCCAGCAGGCTCGGCAGGTCCTCCGCCCCCACGTCCAGGGCGTCGTAGGTCCAGTCGGTCAGTCCCAGGGCCGCGTACGCCGCGCGGTGCAGCAGCGGGGAGAGCGAGTGGGACACCGGCCGACCGAGGACGGCGGCCCTCATCCCTCGGGGTTCTCCCGCAGCCACTGCTGGAAGAGCAGGACGTTCTGCTGGTGCTCGGCGCCGGTGCGGGCGAAGCGGGTCTCCCCGGTGTCGGGGTTGACCACGACGAAGAACCGCCAGTCGCCGTCGGCCGGTGCCAGCACCGCCCGGAGCGCCTCCTCGCCCGGGTTGCTGATGGCACCCGGTGGCAGCCCCGCGTGCACGTAGGTGTTGTACGGCGACGGGTTGGCGCGGTCGGCGGCGGTCGTGGTGATCCCGCTCTTGCCGTTGGCGTAGTTCACCGTGGTGTCCAGCTGCAGCGGCATGCCGTCGGCCAGGCGGTTCTCCAGGACCCGGGCGACCTTCGCCATGTCCTCGGAACCGGCGGCCTCGGCCTGCACGATGCTGGCCTTGGTGATCACGACGAGTCGGTCGCCCTCGGGGATCTGGAGCGCGTCGAAGGCCTGCTGGGCACGGGCCACCATGGCGCCGAGCATGTCGACGGCGGTGTCGTCGGGCTCGAAGTCGTACGTCGCGGGGAAGAGGAAGCCTTCGAGCATGCCGTTGGCGTAGGCCGGGAGACCCAGCGCGACGGGGTCCGCGGCGGCTGCCTCCAGCTCGGCCAGCGGCGTGCCCGTGTCCTCCGCGACGCGCGCCAGCGTCTGCCCGACGGTCAGCCCCTCGCGCACGGCCACCCGTGACACCTGCCGGGCGGCCGGGTCCAGCAGCGCGTCGAGCGCCGCCTGACCGCTCATCTGCAGGCGCAGCGAGTAGAGCCCCGGCTGGATGCCGGTGGCCTCGGGGTGGCCGTCGGCGGCACTGACGAACGGGCCGGTCGAGGCGATGACGTCGGCGGCATCGAGCGTGCGGGCGATGTCGCTGAGCGTGTCGCCCTGGTTGACGCGGACCTCGACGCTGCCGGAGCCGCTCCCGGTGTAGTCGCGGGCGGTCGGGTCCAGCACGGCCAGCAGCTGCTGCCCGCCGAGGACGATGCCGGTGACGATGCCGCCGAGCACCAGCAGCGCGAGGACCATGGCGAACGGACGGCGGCGCCGCCGGTCGCTGTGCGGGTCATCGGGGGTGAGGGGGATGTCGTCGTCGGTCAGCGGACCGGTGGCGGAGTCGAGATCCTCGTCGTGCACCGGTTCGGCGGGGTGCTGCGCGCCCAGGTCGTCCCCGGGCACGACATCGGGCCGGTGCCCGTCGGAAGTCGCGGCTGCGCCGCGCCGGTCGCGGCGACGACGACGCCGCGGCGCCTCGTCGTCGACGTTCGCGCCGATGACGTCCAGGCCGCCGGTCTGCTCGACCCAGGGCCGGTCGTCGGCGGGGAGCACGTCGCCACCGGACGCGTCGTCCCCGGGAGCGCCGTCGCCAGCAGCGTCGTCACCGGGCCTGCCGGCCGACCGCGGTGCGGCGACGGTGGCGTCGTCGTCGTCACCGGCGCGCGGCGCGAGCCGGCTCCAGATCCCCGTGGGCATCGGCGGCAGCGGCGCAGAAGGGTGCTGCCGGCCGAAGCCGTGCCCGTCGTCGCCGGGCTGCCGGGCGGCGAGCGGACGCTGGAGGTGGTCGGGAGAACCGGACGACCACCCCGGCGGCTCGACGAGCGGCCCGGTGGGCTCGGTTCCGCGGTCGATCAGACCGGAGCCGGGACGGTCCCGGGCCGAGCCGTTTCCCGGCTGCCGGGGAGGCTGCAGAGGAGAGCCCGGCGGGTACGTGCCGCCGATGGGGGCGCCGGGACCCGTCCACGAGGACGCGGGCATCCCACCGGTTCCGTCGCCGGAGGCGTGCTTCCCCCGGCGCGGCGGCCCGCCGGGCGTCGTCACGAGGACGTCCGCCGGCTGTCGAGGAACTGCTGGAGTATGACCACGGCCGCCGCCTGGTCGATCACCGGGCGCTGCCGGCGGCTGTCGATGCCACCCTCGCGGAGGTGATTGGCTGCGGTCACGGTGGAGAGCCTCTCGTCGATCATCTGGACTGGCACATCCGCTATGCGGTCGGCCAGTTCCTGAGCGTAGTTACCCGCATCGCGGGCCGAGGCGCCCGACGCACCCGACAGATGCCTCGGCTCTCCCACCACCACCTCGGTCACCTCGTGTTCCTCGACCAGGGCGACCAACCGGTCCAGATCCGAGCCGTCCTTCGCCCGGCGCAGCGTCTCCAGGGGGCTGGCCAGCGTGCCGGTCGGGTCGGACAGCGCCAGCCCCACCCGCACCGTGCCGACGTCGACGCCGAGCACCCGGCCGCGCGGCGCGCCCGCGCCCGGGCGGCGCGGCGGCACCTTCAGGTGCTGCGGCCATCCGCCGCTGAGGTCGATCTCGGTGGTCTCGTGCTTCACCGGGGGGAATCCCTGGCTGAGGTCGATCTCCGTGGTCGGGTGGACGGCCGGCTGCTCGGCGGCCGGCCCAGGGGTCCGCGGACGGGCCGGCGGCACCGCCGGCAGTCCCCGGCGCCGCCGGCCGACGGGGCCGGTGTCCTCATTCTCGCCGAAGCCGGTGTGCTCGGAACCGCTGTTGTCGGAGCTCCCCACGGGGCTCACCTCCCACTGGCGGCCGCAACCGCCTGCTCGCCGGCCTGCAGTGCCGCGGGGATGCCCGCGGGATCGGTTCCGCCGCCCTGGGCGACGTCGGACTTGCCGCCGCCTCGGCCACCGACCGCGGCCGAGGCGGCCTTGAGGACGTCGTTGGCCGACAGCCCCTGCGCGACCGCCGCAGGGTTCAGCACCGTCACCAGGGCCACCTTGCCACCGGACTCGGAGGCCAGCAGCACGACCGACGGCCGGTCGCCGGCCAGCCGGCTCCGGACGTCGAGGGCCAGCGTGCGCAGCTCGCCGCCGCCGAGCCCGGCCGGGGACCCGGTCACGACGGCGACCCCACCGACGTCCCGGGCGGAGCCGGCCAGCTGACCTGCCGCCGCGAGGGTCTGCTGCGCGCGCAGGTCGGCCAGCTCGCGGTCGAGGTCCCGCATGCGGGCGACCATGCCGCTCACCCGCTCGACCAGGCCGTCCTGCGGCGCCTTGAGGATCTCGGCGAGCTGGCGGACCAGGTCGCGCTCGCGCGCCAGGTACCGGAAGCCCTCGAGCCCCACGACCGCCTCGACGCGCCGGGCACCGGACCCGACCGACGACTCGCCGGTCAGCGCGAGCGTGCCGATCTGCGCGCTGCCGCGCACGTGGGTGCCACCGCAGAGCTCGCGCGACCACGGGCCGCCGATCTCCACGACCCGCACCTGCTCGCCGTAGGTCTCGCCGAACAGCGCCAGGGCGCCGAAGGCCCGGGCCTCGGGCAGCGTCATCCACGACGCGCTCACCCTGTGGTCGGCGCGGACCGCGGCGTTGGCGACGTCCTCGATGTCGGTGCGCTGCTGCTGGCTCAGCGCGCCCTGCCAGGCGAAGTCCAGCCGCAGGTAGCCGGGGCGGTTGTAGGAGCCGGACTGGAGCGCCTGCGGGCCGAGCACCTCGCGCAGGGCGGCGTGGACCACGTGCGTGCCCGAGTGCGCCTGGCAGGCAGAGAGCCGCCATTCGTAGTCCACCTCGGCGGTGAGCTCGGCGCCCTCGCGCAGCTCGCCCTCCAGCACCCGCACCTGGTGGGCCACCAGCCCCTTGACCGGGCGCTGCACGTCGAGGACCTCGGCGCGGCCGCCGTCCCAGGTGAGGATGCCGGCGTCGGCGACCTGGCCACCGGACTCGGCGTAGAACGGCGTGCGGTCCAGCACCACCCGGGTGATCTCCCCCGGGCCCACCGGGCGCACCGCGTCGACGTCCGCCCCCTCGGAGACCAGGCCCAGCACGCGGGAGTCGGTGCGCAGCGTCTCGTAGGCCCGCCAGTCGGTCGGCCCGTGGTCGGAGAGCAGCCGCCGGTAGGCCAGGACGTCGACCGCACCGGTGCGCTTGGCGCGCGCGTCGGCCCGGGCGCGGTCGCGCTGCTCCGCCATGAGGGTCCGGAAGCCCTCCTCGTCGACGCCCACGCCCTGCTCGGCGGCCATCTCGAGGGTGACGTCGATCGGAAAGCCGTAGGTGTCGTGCAGGCTGAACGCCTGCGCGCCCGACAGGGTCGGGGTGCCGGCCTTCTTCGCCTGGGACACGGCGGTGTCGAACAGCGCCGTCCCGGAGGTCAGCGTCCGGCGGAACGCCTCCTCCTCGGCGTAGGCGACGCTCGAGATCCGCGCGAAGTCCGTGGCCAGTTCCGGATAGCTCGCGCTCATCGCGTCGCGCGACACCGGCAGGAGCTCGGGCAGCGTGGCGTCGTCGACGCCGAGCAGCTTCATCGACCGGACGGCTCGGCGGAGCAGGCGGCGCAGGATGTACCCGCGGCCCTCGTTGCCCGGGGTCACGCCGTCGCCGATGAGCATCAGACCGCTGCGCACGTGGTCGGCGACCACGCGCAGCCGCACGTCGGACTCGGAGTCCTTCCCGTAGGTGACGCCGGACAGCTCGGCGGCGCGACGCAGCACCGGCGCCACCTCGTCGATCTCGTACATGTTGTCGACGCCCTGCAGCAGGTAGGCCACCCGCTCCAGCCCCATGCCGGTGTCGATGTTCTTCCTCGGCAGCTCACCCAGGATCGGGAAGTCCTTGCCCTCCCCGGGACCCCGCTCGTACTGCATGAAGACGAGGTTCCAGATCTCCAGGTACCGATCGCCGGTGGGATCGTTCTCGGGCCCGCCGTCCGGGCCGAACTCCGGTCCGCGGTCGTAGTGGATCTCCGAGCAGGGACCGGCCGGGCCCGCCGCGCCGGTGGACCAGTAGTTGTCGTCCTTGCCCCGGCGCTGGATGCGCTCGGCGGGGACGTAGCCGCGCCAGGCGTCGAACGCCTCGTCGTCGTCGAGGTACACGGTCGGCCAGATGCGCTCGGGGTCCATGCCGAGCCCGCCGTCCTCGACCCGTCCGGTGACGAGTTCCCAGGCGAACCGGATGGCCTCGGCCTTGAAGTAGTCGCCGAAGGAGAAGTTGCCGTTCATCTGGAAGAACGTGCCGTGGCGGGTGGTCTTGCCCACCTCCTCGATGTCGAGGGTGCGCACGCACTTCTGCACGCTGGTGGCCCGCGGGAACGGCGCCGGCTCCCGGCCGGTCAGGTACGGGATGAACGGCACCATGCCGGCGACGGTGAACAGCAGCGACGGGTCCGGGGAGACCAGCGACGCGCTGGGGACGACGGTGTGCCCGCGCTGGGCGAAGTGCTCCAGGAAGCGGCGGCGGATCTCGGCGGTCTGCATCAGGGGTCTACTCGGTTCTACGGGACCAGGCGGCGGAGGCCGTCCCGGCCGGCGGGTCAGGAGTCGGCGGCGTGCGCGCCCCGGCGCAGGGCCGGGGCGTCGCCCGTCTCGGGCAGCGGCGCGTCCAGGCCGGTGCCGGCGCGCAGCTCCTGCTCGCGCTCGGACATCGCCTCCCGGACGTCGGCACCGAAGTCGCCGATGGCGTCGGCGAGGTCGCGCAGGCCGGCGGCGATCGAGGCGCCGATCCCGGCGGGCGTCATCTTCTCGGCGGCCGCGGAGAGCTTGCGCACGACGAGGGCGCCGATGGTGATCCCCATGGCCAGCCAGAACAGCCGGCGCATCAGGCGGCCCGCCGGGCGGCGCGCCGCGCACGGCGCTCGGCCTTGTCCCGGGCGGCGGCGTCGGCGATCGCCTGGCCCTCGCGCTTCTTCCTCGTCGCGCTCCGGACGCCGTAGCTGAAGGCGGCCACCTTGATCAGCGGGCTGCCCACGGTGGCGGCGACGACGCTGGTGAGGGCGGCGACGTTGCTGGAGACGTTCGCGGCGTTGCCGGTGATGTCGTCGACCCGCTCCAGGTTGCTGTTGACGTGCGCGACCGTCGTGCTGGCCTGCCCGAGGATCGGCGCGCTCTGCTCCCGCAGCTGGCGGATGGTCAGGGTCGTCTCGTCGAGCGTCCGGCCGAGCTTGAGCAGCGGCACGGCGACCAGCACCACCAGAAGCACCAGGGCGCCGGCTGCGACCAGCGCGGCGATCTCTCCAACGGACACGCGTGCTCCAGTTCTGAGGGGACTCGGCAGTTCTGAGGGGACTCGGCTGTCACGGGCACTCGGCGCCGGCCGCACCGCACCGACCTCGACACACTAGTCGCGGCGCTCGCCCGTCGTCCGTGCCCCGCCGGGCGGTCAGCGCGTGCGGCGGAGGATGGCCCGGAGCTTGGCCAGCCGCTCCCCCAGCCGCGCCTCGACGCCACGGTTGGTCGGCCGGTAGTAGTCCCTGCCCACCAGGGCGTCCGGCGGGTACTGCTGGGCGACGATCCCGTCGGGGTGGGCGTGCGGGTAGGAGTAGGTCTGCCCGTGCCCGAGCTTCTTCGCCCCGGCGTAGTGCGCGTCGCGCAGGCCGGGCGGCACCGGCCCGGCCAGGCCGGCCCGCACGTCGGCCACCGACTCACCCATGGCCACGGTGACGGCGTTGGACTTCGGCGCGGTGGCCAGGTGCACGACGGCCTGCGCCAGCGGGAAGTGCCCCTCCGGCATGCCGATGAACGCCACGGCGTCGGCGGCGGCGACCGCGGTGAGCAGCGCCGTGGGGTCCGCCATGCCGATGTCCTCGCTGGCGGAGATGACCAGCCGCCGGGCGATGAAGCGGGGGTCCTCCCCCGCCTCCACCATGCGGGCCAGGTAGTGCATCGCGGCGTCGACGTCGCTGCCGCGGATGCTCTTGATGAGCGCGCTCGCGATGTCGTAGTGCTGGTCTCCCGACCGGTCGTAGCGGACCGCGGCCTGCGCCACCGCCGTCTCCAGGGTGGCCAGGTCGAGCTCCGGGACGCCCGCGGCCCGGGCCGCCCCGGCACCGGACTCCAGCGCCGTGAGCGCCTTGCGCCCGTCGCCCCCGGCGATCCGGACGATGTGGTCCTCGGCGTCCGCGCTCAGGGTCATCGCGCCGTCGAGCCCACGGTCGCTGGTCAGGGCCCGGCGCAGCAGCGCGCGGACGTCGTCGTCGGACAGCGGCTGCAGGGCGAGCACCAGGCTGCGCGACAGCAGGGGGCTGACCACGGAGAAGAACGGGTTCTCGGTGGTGGCCGCGATCAGGCTGACGATCCGGTCCTCGACCGCGGACAGCAGGCTGTCCTGCTGGGTCTTGGAGAAGCGGTGCACCTCGTCGATGAACAGGACGGTGCGCCGGCCGGAGAA
>DASPIH010000029.1:0-4354 GCA_035629195.1 Blastococcus sp.
CGGTCGACGCGCCGGGCGCACAGCGCGAGGTCACGGCCCATGGCGGCGAACCGACGGGCCATGCCCTCGCCGAGCCCGGAGCTGGCGCCGGAGATGAGGATGCGCTGACGGACGGGGTGCGGCACGCCGACAGCATGCCGCCCCCCGTCACGGCCTGGAACGGCCCCCGTCCAGAGGCTCGTCCCGAGCGTGCGAGGGATGAGGGGGACGGGGGTCCTTTTCAGCGGGAGCGGGTCAGCTCCAGGGCGTCGGCCGGAACGGAATCCATGTCCGGACCGGTGGACCGGGTGCGCTTGAGCTCCCAGAAGTCCGGCAGGTTGGCCAGCAGCACCGCACCGTCGAACGCCTTGCCGGCGTCCTCACCCGTGGGCACCTTGCTGATGACCGGGCCGAAGAACGCCACGCCGTCGATGTGCATGACCGGCGTGCCGACGTCGTCGCCGACGGGGTCCATGCCCGCGTGGTGGCTCTTCTCCAGGGCGTCGTCGTACTCGGTGGACTCCGCGGCGGCGGCCAGCTCCGCGGGCAGGCCGACGCGCTCGAGCGCCGGGCCGACCAACTCGTCGATCTCGAGCTGCTCGTGGTGCCGCAGGGTGCCCATCGCGGTGTAGAGGTCACCGAGCACCTCGTCGCCGTGCTGCTGTGCGGCGGCGACCGCGACCCGGACCGGGCCCATCGCCTGGTCCATCATCTTCTGGTAGTCCTCCGGCAGGTCCCGCCCGCGGTTGAGCACCGACAGCGACATGACGTGCCAGTGGAGGTCGATGTCGCGCACCTTGGCGGCCTCGAGCACCCAGCGGCTGGTCAGCCACGCCCAGGGGCACAGGGGGTCGAACCAGAAGTCCACCCGGGCCTTGGTGGGGGCGCTCTGCACTGCCTCGGTCATCCGCACTCCTCGCTCCATGGCACGGGTCGGGATCCCGCGCCGTTCGATGGCTGCCAAGTCCGGCGGCGCACCCCTTGTTCCCCTGGGGTGCGCGGCGGCGGAACGCCCTGCGCGCATGACAAGCTGCCGGGGTGGCTGTACCCAATCTGACCCGCACCGATGCCGCCGCCCGCGCGGAGCTCCTCGCCGTCCAGAGCTACGACATCTCCCTCGACGTGACCGACGGCGCCGGGCACGCCGGCGAGCGCACCTTCCGCTCCACGACGACCGTGGAGTTCACGTCCCGCCGGCCGGGCGCGGAGACCTTCATCGACCTGGTCGCCGAGACCGTGCTGTCGGCGACGCTGAACGGCACCGAGCTCGACGTGAGCACGTACACCGAGGACGGCGGCCTGCCGCTGCCCGGCCTGGCCGGGACGAACACGCTGGTGGTGACGGCGGACTGCCGCTACTCCAACAGCGGCGAGGGACTGCACCGCTTCCTCGACCCGGTCGACGGGCAGGTGTACCTCTACACCCAGTTCGAGCCGGCCGACGCCAAGCGCATGTTCACCTGCTTCGACCAGCCCGACCTCAAGGCGACGTTCACCCTGCACGTGACGGCGCCGTTCGACTGGCAGGTGGTCTCCAACACCGGCGACCGCACGATCGAGGCCGGTGCGGGCGGCTCGCAGCTGGCCTCCTTCGCGCCGACCAAGCGCATCTCGACCTACCTCGTGGCGCTGATCGCCGGCCCCTACGCCAGGGTCACCGACTCCCACGACGGCATTCCGCTCGGCCTGTACTGCCGCGCCTCGCTGGCGGAGTTCCTCGACCCCGACGAGCTGTTCCGGGTGACCAAGCAGGGCTTCGACTTCTACCACCGGGTGTTCGACTACCCGTACCCGTTCGACAAGTACGACCAGCTCTTCGTCCCCGAGTTCAACGCCGGGGCGATGGAGAACGCGGGGGCGGTCACGTTCCTGGAGGACTACGTCTTCCGCTCGAAGGTCAGCCGGGCCCGGTACGAGCGCCGGGCCGAGACGATCCTGCACGAGCTGGGCCACATGTGGTTCGGCGACCTGGTGACGATGCGCTGGTGGGACGACCTCTGGCTCAACGAGTCCTTCGCCACCTACATCAGCACGCTCTGCCAGGCCGAGGCGACCGAGTACACGACCGCCTGGACGACGTTCGCCAACACGGAGAAGGCCTGGGCCTACGCGCAGGACCAGCTGCCCTCCACCCACCCGATCGCCGCCGACATCCCCGACGTCGCCGCGGTCGAGGTGAACTTCGACGGCATCACCTACGCCAAGGGCGCCTCGGTGCTCAAGCAGCTGGTGGCCTACGTGGGCCGCGAGGAGTTCCTCGCCGGCGTCCAGCGGTACTTCCGCCGGCACGAGTACGGCAACACCTCCCTGGCCGACCTGCTCGGCCCGCTGTCGGAGAGCTCCGGCCGGGACCTGTCGGAGTGGGCCGACCAGTGGCTGCGCACCAGCCAGGTCAACACCCTGCGCCCGGTTCTCGAGCGCACCGAGGACGGCCGCTACGCCGCCTTCGCGATCGAGCAGACCGCCGTCGCCGAGCACCCGGTCCTGCGCAACCACCGGCTCGCCGTGGGGCTCTACAGCGAGGGCCCGGAGGGGCTCATCCGCACCCACCGCGTGGAGCTGGACGTCGCCGGCGCCCGCACGGAGGTCCCCGAGCTGGTCGGTCACCCGGCCGCGGACCTGGTGCTGGTCAACGACGACGACCTCACCTACGCCAAGCTGCGGCTCGACGAGCGGTCGCTGGAGACGCTGCGCGCCCGCATCGGCTCGATGCCCGATCCGCTGGCCCGCGCCCTGTGCTGGTCGGCGGCCTGGGACATGACCCGCGACGCCGAGACGCCGGCCCGCGAGTGGGTGCAGCTGGTGCTGGCCGGGATCGGCGCCGAGACCGAGATCAGCGTCATCCAGTCACTGCTGGCCCGGGTGCAGTCGGCGCTGTCCTCCTTCGCCGACCCGGCGTGGGCTCCCACCGGCTGGACCCGGCTGGCCGACTCCGCCCTCGCCGCGCTCGAGGCGGCACCGGCCGGCAGCGACCAGCAGCTGCTCTGGTCGCGCACCCTGGCCAGCGCCGCGCGCACCGAGGAGCACGCGGCGGTGCTGCGCGGGCTGCTCGACGGTTCCCGGACCATCGAGGGTCTGGTCGTGGACGCCGATGCCCGCTGGGCGTTCCTGCACGGGCTGGTGGCCATCGGCGCCGCCGGGGACGCGGAGATCGACGCCGAGGCCGAGCGGGACGCCACCGCGACCGGGATCCGGCGGGCGGCGACGGCGCGTGCGCTGCGGCCGACCGCGGAGTCCAAGGAGGAGACCTGGCAGCGGGCCTTCACCGACGAGACGATCCCCAACGCCGTCCACGAGGCGATGCTCCAGGGCTTCTGGCACCACGCCCAGCGGGAGCTGACCGCCGGCTACGTCGACCGCTACTTCGCCGACATCCGGCCCCTGTGGGACCGGCGGCCGGGCGAGATCGCGAAGAACGCCGTCCAGTACCTGTTCCCGCCGGTGGTGGAGCCGCGCACCCTCGTGGCCGCGGACGCCTGGCTGTCCGACGGTGAGCAGCCCCCGGCCCTGCGCCGGCTGGTGTTCGAGGGCCGCGACGGCATCGCCCGCGCCCTGCGGGCCCGCGAGCGGGACGCCGACGCAGGCACCTGAAAAGGACCCCGCTGCCCCCCAGCACTCGCAGGCTCGTGGCGGGACCCTGCAGCAGGGCCGAAACGCGGACGGCGCCGCACCCAGCGAGGGTGCGGCGCCGTGTCGGCCCCGTCCCGGGTCCCGCCCTCAGCGTGCGAAGGGCGGGGAGGACGGGGTCCTCTCAGTGGGTGCGGAGCGCTGCGGGGTGGCCGGCCTGGTCGGACATCTGGCGCAGCCCGTTGACGATGCCGCCGACGAGGTCGCCCGAGGCGAACGAGCTGGTCATCGACAGGACCGCCAGCGCGCACGCGCGGTCGGGCAACCGCCGGGCGGCACCGGCTCCGGTGACCACCTCGACCACGCGCTGGCCGGGTGAGACGGCGATCAGCACGGAGTCGGTCGGGTGATGGCTGGAGCGGGCGTGCAGGGCCTCGGCCGTGCGCCGCGTGGGCATGTCCAGCTCGCCGACGTACAGCGTGAAGTGCAGGCCCGTCTCCCGGGAGGACATGGTCAGCGCCTCGTCGAGGCGGGCCAGCTCCCGGAAGCTGAAGATGTCGTCGGTCGGGCCCTCGTCCGTGCGGGCCGACGAGGTCTGGCTGGTGGCGGTGTCGTGGGAGTCAACTTCGAGCGCGCGGGTCATCGCCGTTCTCCGGAGGTCGTCGGGACGTCGGGGTGGGTCACCAGGTGCCCCGGGCGCCGCCGAGCGGGCCGGCGGGCTCGGGAGCCCCGTGCGCCGAGGCACCGTGCGCCGAAGCTCCGGCCGCCGAGGCCCCGTGTGCCGTGGCCCCGTGCGACGAGCCGGCGC
>DASPIH010000030.1:0-3158 GCA_035629195.1 Blastococcus sp.
CCGCCGCGCAGACGGAGTAGGCCACCACCGCGTAGGCCGACGTCGACAGCCGCTCGCGAGCGCGTGCCCCGGCCAGCACGTAGCCGCCCGCGCAGATCGCGCCCAGCACGGCCAGCCCGTCACCGGCGAGGGCCTCGGTCCCGACCGAGACGTCCACACCGGCGATGAGCGCCACCCCGACGACGGCGAGCACCAGCCCCCACCAGACGGCCGCCGGCAGTCGCACCCCGGTCGCGCGCGCGGCCAGCGCCGTCCAGATGGGCGTGGTGGTGACCAGCGCCGTCGAGGCGGCGACCGTCGTCATCGACAGGCTGGGCAGCCACGCGGCGAAGTGCGCGGCGAGGAACAGCCCGGCCACCACGGAGCTGCCCAGGTCCCGCGGACGCAGCCCGGCGAGGGTGGCGCGGTCGCGGCTGAGCAGCACCGGCACCAGCGCCGCGGCGCCCGCCGCGTTGCGCCAGAAGGCGATGGCCAGGACCGGCGCCGCGACCAGTGCGGTCAGCGGGCCGGACATCGACACCCCGAGGACGGCCACGCCCATCAGGGCGACGTCCCGGGTGCCGGGACGCCGGACCGCCCAGGCTCCGGCCGCGCCCGTCACGGGACCCGGACGGAGCCCGACGCGATGGGATGCACAGCGCCGGCGACGCTCACCGCGGTCACCGAGCCGCCGGACACCGTCACCCGGCCGGCCAGCTCCGAGGGGCGGCCCACGGCGGCCCCCTGGGCGAGCCGGTAGTCGGTGACGCCGTCGGTCGCCAGGCCCTCGGCGGCCAGCCAGACGCCGGTGGCGAGCGCCGCCGAGCCCGTGGCGGGGTCCTCCTGCCAGGCCAGTCCTGCCGCGAAGACCCGCACGGTGCCCGAGGCCGTGGCCGGGTCCCAGGCGAGCACCGACACCCCGCCCTCCACGCCCGGCAGCAGGACGTCGAGCGCGGCACCGTCGGGAACGGCCCGCTCCAGCGCCTCGGGGTGCACCTCCAGCTGGGCGAAGTCGATCCCGCAGCCGACCAGGTGCGCCGGACGGCCGGTCGCATCGGCCGCCGAGAGCCCCACCGCCGCCGCGAGCGCACCTCCGTCGGGGCCCGGCCGCAGCGACACCGTTCCGCCGCTCAGCCGCGCACCGTGGTCGTCCACCGCCACCTCGACGATCCCGGCTCGGCACTCCTGGCGGAGGACCCCGGCGGGCAGGCGGCCCCGCCGCACCAGCGTGTGCGCGGTGCCGACGCTCGGGTGGCCCGCGAAGGGCAGCTCGGTGCGCGGGGTGAAGATCCGCACCCGGTAGTCGGCGCCAGGGCCGCTCGGTGCGCTGACGAAGGTGGACTCGGAGAACCCGAACTCGGCGGCCAGCGCCTGGCACTGCGCGGTCGTCAGCTCACCGGCGTCCAGGACGACGGCGAGCTGGTTGCCGCTGAACGGACGCGGGGCGAAGACGTCGACGACCTCGAAGTCGAGCACTTCCTGGGTGGGCACGGCAGCGACGGTAACCTCGGGCTCCGGTGGTCCGGCCGTTCCAGGCCGCCATCCAGGCCGCACCCCGGATGGGGGGCCGACGAGCGCCGCGAGGAGGCCCCGTGACCACGGCGACCAGGGCCTACGTCTCCCGGCTGGCCGGGTTGACCGTGTTCGACCCGAACGGTGACCGCGTCGGCAAGGTGCGCGACGTCGTCGTCGCCCTGCGGGTGGACACCGCCTCCCCGCGGGTCCTCGGCCTGGTGGTGGAGGTCGTGGCCCGCCGCCGGATCTTCGTGCCCATGGGCCGCGTGACCGCGATCGACCCGGGCGCGGTGATGCTGGCGTCCGGCACGCTGAACCTCAAGCGGTTCGAGCAGCGGGCGGGCGAGACGCTCGTGCTCGGCGAGCTGCTGGACCGGAAGGTCACCATCACCGAGACCGGGCGGCCTGCGCACGTCGTCGACGCCGGCATGGAGCAGACCCGCACGGGCGACTGGATCCTGTCCCGTCTCGCCGTCCAGGAACCCGGCCGGCTCGGCCGCCGCGGCCAGCTGCACCAGGTCGCCTGGGACGAGGTCACCGGGCTCACCCTCCCCCAGACCGGCCAGGGCGCCGAGACCCTCATCGCCACCTACCGCGAGCTCAACGCCGCAGACATGGCGCACGCGCTGCAGGAGCTGCCGATCAAGCGGCGGCACGAGGTAGCCGAGGCCATGGACGACGAGCGGCTGGCCGACGTGCTCGGCGAGCTGCCCGAGGCCGAGCAGATCACCATCCTCGGCACCCTCGAGGAGAGCCGGGCCGCCGACGTCCTCGAGGAGATGGACCCCGACGACGCCGCCGACCTCCTCTCCGAGCTGAGCAACGTCGACCGCAACCGGCTGCTCGAACTCATGGAGCCCGACGAGGCCGAGCCGGTCCGCCAGCTGCTGAAGTACTCCGAGGACACCGCCGGCGGCATCATGACCAGCGAGCCGGTCATCCTCACCCCGGACGCCACCATCGCCGAGGCGCTGGCCCGGGTGCGGGAACCGGAGCTGACGCCCGCGCTGGCCAGCCAGGTGTACGTCTGCCGGCCGCCGTCGGCCACGCCCACCGGCCGCTACCTCGGCCTGGCACACATCCAGCGGCTGCTGCGGGAACCGCCCTCGACGCTGGTGAGCGGGGTGCTCGACGATCTCGAGCCGTTGCGCCCGGAGGCGCCGCTGGCCGAGGTGACCCACTACTTCGCCACGTACAACCTCGTGGCCGCCCCCGTCGTGGACGCCCAGGGACGGCTGGTCGGCGCGGTCAGCGTGGACGACGTCCTGGACCACCTGCTGCCCGACGACTGGCGCGAGCGGGCCCGCCGTGGCTGACCCGCCGCGTCTCGACGTCCCCCGGGGGCAGACCCGCCGGTTCGGCAGCTTCGTGCGGTTCAACCCCGACGCCGTCGGGCAGTTCGCCGAGGGCATCGCGCGGTTCCTCGGCACCGGCCGCTTCCTGGCCGTGCAGACGCTCATCGTCCTCGTCTGGATCGGCCTGAACGTCTTCGCCGTGCGCCTGCGGTGGGACCCCTACCCCTTCATCCTGCTCAACCTGGCCTTCTCCACCCAGGCCGCCTACGCCGCGCCGCTCATCCTCCTGGCCCAGAACCGCCAGGCCGACCGCGACCGCGTGCAGGCCGAGGAGGACCGCGGCCGCGCCGCCCAGACGCGTGCGGACAC
>DASPIH010000031.1:0-8415 GCA_035629195.1 Blastococcus sp.
GTGCGCACCTGCTCGCCGTGCGCCGCCACCCAGGCCAGGGCGTTCACGGCACCACCGCTGGTGGCAAACACGTCGACCGGTCCGCCCCCGATCGCCTCCACGAGCCGCTGCAGGTCGCCCGCGTGGTCGTCGGGCGTGTTCTCACCCGTGACGGTGCGCGTGCTCCGTCCGGCGCCCCGGGGGTCGTAGGTGACCAGTGTCCGGTCGGGTAGGTGGCCGGCCAGCGTGCCGAAGCCCTCCGCGCCCATCGGAGAGCCGATCAGCAGCAGGGGAACGCCGTCGCCCAGGGTGCCGCGCACGTCGTACGTGATCGTCGCGCCGGGCACGTCGAGAGTGTGCGTGGCGATCGTGGGGATGGTCATGGGGGCTCCTGGAGCGTCGGTTCGAGTGGCGTCGGAGATGTCGACCGTCGCCCCGGCCCGAACTCATCGGTCCGGGGAACGCAGGATCCGGGTTCGAGGGCTCCTCCGCACCACCACCGCCTAGACTGGCCGGCACGACGGACGAGTCGGCTGGGCGGTCGCGTCGGCGGGGGAGACCCCGTCGCCGAGGAACGTCCGGGCTCCACAGGGCAGGGTGGTCGTTAACGGCGACCCGGGGTGACCCGCGGGACAGTGCCACAGAGAACAGACCGCCAGCGGATCTGCTCCGGTAGCGCTGCTGGTAAGGGTGAAACGGCGGTGTAAGAGACCACCGCACACCGGGTGACCGGTGTGGCTCGGTAAACCCCACCCGGAGCTAGGTCAAGAAGGAACGGCGGACCGGAGGTCCGGGACGTCGTTCCGCGCAGGCGTTCGAGGGCGGCCCGCCCGATGCCTGCGGGTAGACCGCTCGAGCCTGCCGGCAACGGCAGGCCTAGATGGATGACCGCCCATCGGGAGGCCGCAAGGCACCCGTGGACAGAACCCGGCGTACAGGCCGACTCGTCCGTCGCCCGCCGCTGAGCTCCGCTTCTGAATCCAGTGCGCGGCGCCAGTCCGCACTGAGTTCGCGACTCGCCGCAGAATGAGCAGGCTCGCGTAGAAGTGCCGGAGACCGTGCACGGTGACGCCGCTGAGGCCGGCCCGCTTCACCGCCGGGCGCCTGCCTCTCGCACCGCGGCTCCGTCTGGGCTTGCCCGGTCTGCGCGGCGAAGATCGCTACCCGCCGGGCGGAAGAGCTGGCCGACGTCATGTGCTATGCGCTCGAACAGGGGTGCAGCGCCTCGATGGTCACGCTGACGTTGCCTTGCCACCAGGGACAAGAGTGTGGCCGACTGCTGGGCGGCGCTGTCGAAAGCCTGGCGTGCAGTCACGACGGGCGAGCAGTGGATGGCCGATGCCATCGACGCCGACCTCGTCGGCTGGGTGCGCGCTGTCAAGGTGACCCAGGGCAAAACGGCTGACACGTCCACGTGCATGCGCTGCTCGTCTGGGAACTCGCTCATCGACCAGTCCGACGCCGACGTCGTCGGCCAACGGATGTGGCAGTGCTGGACGCGCGCCCTGCAGCGCTCCGGCTTCGACTCCCTGACGGAGTCGGGCGGGCTTGACGTCTGCATGGCCACGCTCGAGCCGAGTGTCGGCTCAGGCCGGCACGAGTACTCCACCAAGCTGGCGCACGAGATCACCGGCGGTCAGGCAAGCTCGCGAGCGGCAGCGGCCGCACGCCGTTCCGACGTTTCCGGGCTCGGCCTGGCCGACGACGCCGACCGCTGGCACGAGTGGGAGCAGGCCTCTCGCGGCCGCCGACAGCTGGAGTGGTCATGCGGCCGGCGTGATCTCCGGAAGTGGGCTGATCTCGGAGCTGAGCAGACGGACGATGAGATTGCCGACGAGGAACTCGGCGGGGACGAGCTGCTGCTGCTCATGCCGGGCAGCTGGCGCGAGCTGTGGCAGACGCCCGACCGGGTGTGCGGTCTCCTCGAGGCGGCGCTGCTTGGTGGGTTCACCGCGGCGTCTGCGTTGCTCGACTCCTGGGCCTGGCCTGATAACCGGGCAGAGCTGCGCCGCAGTGGCCGGCGTCCACCGGGCAGTGCCCGGCTGGACGCGGAGTGCGCGACCGGTGTGCACCCTGGCTGTCGAGGTCTGGAACCGCCACCGGCTGCATGCCGCGCCGCTGTTCTAGTTCGCCCGGATCAGTACGGCCACGCCGGCAAGGAGCATGAGCATGAGCACCACGACCGCAACCATCGCCTGCTGGCCGGTCAGTGCGTCGGGCTCTGTTCCGGGGTCCCCGATGGGCGGCGAGGTGGCGCCCGAACCGGCGGAGGTGGCCTGAAGCATCGGGGCTGTCACGCCGGTGCCAGGGCGATCGGCAAGCGCGCGACCCGGCTGGTCGCTCGATCTGGGATCCCGATCTGCGTCGACGCGGACCGTGTTGCCGTCAGGAGCCACCGAGGGCACGGCGGCCGATTGAAGCTGGGCGCGCGGTGCGGATGACGTGTTGCTGGGACGTGGGGAATGAACGGTCGACCCCACGCGCGATGCCGCTGACTCCAGCTCGCTGTGCGGTGCCGTCGCGGGCACTGGCTGGGGTGCCTGCTGCTGGGGTGCGCCTTGCTCGGGTGGGGCCTGCTGGGCTGCGCGTGCCGGCGGGTTGGAGAGGTCGGGCGGCCCGGCCAGCACCTGCCGGACCTCGGCGAGGCGTCCGGCCACGTCGTCCTGAGCGGCCCGGATGCGCGCCGCGGACGCCTCGGTCTCGGCGACCATCCGGCGAATGTGCTGATCGGCCTCGGCCACCATCCGGCGGGTGAGCTCCTCCACCATCTGGCGGGTCAGCTCCTCGGTGGCAGCGACCCGCTGCTGGGCTGCGGCGACCGAGGCCCGCTCGCGCTCGGCCTCCACCCGGGCGGCCTGAGTGCGGCGCGCGCGCTGGGCCAGATTGAAGTCCTCCTCGGCCCTGGCCCGCCCGGCCTCGGAGTCGGCGTCGAGCTTCGCGACGTGCGCCCGCGCCTCCTTCACCAGTTCGTCGGCGCGCGCCTGTGCCTTCGCCGAGATCTGCTCGGCGTGCTGCCGTGCCTCGATCACGATCCGCTCGGCCTCGGCCTGGCTGGCGGTCTGGCGCTCGACGAGGGCACGTTCCTCGCCGGCGACCCGCTCGCGGAGGGCCTCTGCCTCGGCGGCCACGGCCTGCCGGAGCGCGGCGGCCTGCTCCTCGGCGGCCAGGCGGATTTCCGCGGCCTTCTCCTTCGCGGCCCGGCCGATCTCCGCGGCCTCCTCCTCCGCCAGCCGCAGCATGTTCAAGATGCGCTCGCCCATGAACGTGGCGGCGCCCGCGACGTCCGCACTGCGGCGCAGCGCCTCGTTGTCGCTTTGCAGCGCCTGCAACTGGGCGGCTTGCTCGCTGGCGCGGTGGATAGCGGCGTTCCGCTCGGCCTCGGCCACGCGCAGATCCACCTCGATAGCCTTGACCGTCTCGTCGACCTGTCGGGGGTCGTAGCCGCCCCGGCGCACTGTGGCGAAGTGGTATCCGGCGACCCGGGGGACGAGCGGGTCGTCGGGGTGGCTCATGGGCGCCATACTCGCAGACGTCCACGGGCCCGAAACCATGGCAGCCTGTCACCGGCCTGGAGCTGCGGGTCATCTCACCGAGTCTGCGAGCTGCTCGAAGCCGCGGAGCGAGGCAGCTCCCGGCGACCATCGACGCGGGGGCCGGGACCGTCGTCAGCGCCTGGATCAGGCGGATCGACTCGGCCGCCGGCAGCGGTCCTGGGGCGGCCTGCGGGGCCGGCAGCAACGCAGACAGAGACGATGCAGACGCGGGCAGGGGGCATCTCGCTCGTGGTCCACGGCGTACAGAACCTCGGACCACCAGACGCCCCATGCCCGCCACCATCCGTCCAGCTCAGGACCCACTCGACGACGTTGACGCGGCCCTGCTCCACAACCGGCAGCCTCGACGGGCTGTGGAGCGGTGTCGTTGCGCCGATCGCATCCGGATGAGCACGTGATCATGCGCCCCGAGTCTGCAGCCAGTCCCCGAATCACCCGATTCCGGCCATCACCTGCCAACGTCGCCCACGGATGAACGTCAGGTCGGGCAGGAACTGGACTGCGATGAGCCCCTCCCGGTCCTCGTGCCGGTAGCGCACGGCGTGGCAACGCTGGGGCAGGAGAGGCCCGCGGCCCGGATCCTCCATGTCGAGCGCGGGCCGTCGGCTACTGCTGCTGTCGATGGGCGCTCCTGCGCCGCCCCGTTGCAGCGGGAATGCCTGTCGTGGCTGACGGCGTCGGACGTGCTGGTCGACGCTCGTGACCGGCCCGGTCAACGCAGCTGCGAGCTGGCCGGACGCGCTGCCCCGGCGCATCGGCGCCGCTACCCGTTCGGCGGTCAGACGCTGCGGGTAGCTCCGCCGGCGCGGTGCCGACTCGGGAATCGACGGTCGGCTCGCGATAGGCACCGCGGGCGTTGGGCGCCTCTCAACCCGGAAGTTCCATCGGCCGGTCGGGTCTCGGGCGTCGGGACGGAAGTCGCTGGGCTCGGCCGGAGGCGACTCGTGCAGGTGCGGTCAGCCGGCGACCTGCTGGTGCCGCCGGCCGACCGCCCGGCTCCTCTACTGGAACTCGAAGAGCGGAGGAGTGCTGCCCAACGTCCCGGAGATGGTGGTGGTGTCATTGAAGGCCCAGAGGACGGCTGGGTTGCCGAACGGCGCGAACCAGGCGTTCTCGAGGAGGAACTCGTTGATCTCCTGATAGATGTCCGCCGTCTCGTCCGGGTCGGCGACCGCCCACTTGGCGAGCAATTCGTTCAGCTCGGGATCCTCACTGCTGAAGGGATTGTAGCTCCCATTCGGCGTCAAGAGGTTCGATACCAGGCCCACCTCCGGGCTCACAGACATCTTCCATGCGAAGATGGGGAACTCGCCCTTGAGAATGCGGGCGGTCGACTCGGTGCGCGGAACGGGGATCACCTGGGCGCGGATGTTCAGTAGAGCGAGCTGCTGCACCGTGATGGTGGTGTATTCATCCGTGTAGCCGCCGATGTCCGGAAGCGTGATGTCGAACCCATCGGCGTAACCGGCTTCCTCCATCAATTTCTTCGCGGCCTCGACGTCGTAGTCGTAGTAGTCGAGGAGGTCCTCCTGGTACCCGGAAGTGGTGGGGCCGAAGATCTGGGGATTCGCCTGGCCGTTGCCGTTCCAGATGGCTGCGGAGATCGCTTCACGGTCGAAGACCATGTTGATCGCCTGCCGTACCCGCACATCCCCCAGAGCGGGAATCTTCGTTCCTGCTCGATCCAGCAGCATCAGCCCGCTCCACACGTTGGGGAAGCTCTCGACGTGCATGCCCGAGGACTTCGCGCGCTCGATGCTGCCGAGGTCGATCTCTGCGCCATCGATCTGCCCCGACGCCAGCGAGTTGAGCTGAGCGGTCTCGTCCGCCATGACGAGGATCTCCACCTTGTCATGGGGGAAGCCGTCAGGGTTCCAGTAGTCGGGGTTCCGCTCGAAGACGAACGCGCTGCCCGTCACCGTCTCCTCGGCGTTCAGGGTGTACGGACCGCTGCCTATGGGCTCGGTGTCCAGGGTCGGTGACTCGAGTGTCGCCGGACTCACCAGTGCGCCCGGCGCTCCGCCGAGAAACGAGGTGAAGGCCGGATCGGGGGCCGGCAACGTGACGGTGAGGGTCAAGTCGTCCACCACGTCCACCGTGACGCCGGTCAGTCGGGGCGAGTCGGGTCCGCCGCCGTCACGGAAGTTCTCCAGGGCGAACTTGGCGGCTTCGGCATCGACAGGCGCTCCGTCGGTGAACGTCATGCCCTCGCGCAGTTCCAGCGTGAGCACCGTCTTGTCCGCGTTGTACGAGAACTCCTGTGCAGCGTTGGGCTCGACGGTTCCGTCGACCCGCGTCCGCAGCAGGGTGTCGAAGACGGGCCGCCATGCGAGGCCGGAATGCGCGGCGGTGATCTGCTTTCTCCAGTCCCAGCCCGAAGGTGTGTTCTCGAGTGCCAGCTTCAGGACACCGTCGCCCGTGTCACCGGATCGGGATTCGCCACCGCCGCCACCGCTGTCGCCTCCACATGCTGCGAGCACCAGCGTTCCGGTCACGAGCAACGTGACCGCCCCCCGGGCCCCGCGCGCACGGAGCGTCGCTGTAGACCGCCGATTCCGAGGCATTCCACCACCTTTGTGGATGACGTGAGAGCGTGTGGTGCTCATCACTCTGTTGACCGAGCCAACCATGCGGTTGATGAATGCGTCAAGGTGATCGACCGGTCCGCGCAGGGCCTGCTCGGGACGGGCGGGGGTTCGTCGTCGTTCAGGCGCTGACCGTGGAGGTGGAGGAACTTCTTCGAGACACTCCGAGATGCGACACCTTCCCGCCGACTGGATGCTGCGCCCAGCGACGGGGCGGGCCCGCCGACGACGTAGCGATCTCCGGTGAGTCGCAGCCGCGGGCCTCAGGCGGCGATCGGGTGGTGGTGGCAGCGCCCGCCGGTGCTGGCCCGGGCACCGCATGGCGCACCGGCCTTCGTCCGGCCGCCGCTCTCTCCGCAACGAGCCGGCGACTCAGGATGCTCGGGCGCCGGCCCGGCCACGACCTTGTGGGCCAAGGGCAGGACGACGGCCTCGTGATCCTGCACCCGGACGACCGGGGTGGTGGCGGTGGTCAGGTGCACGCGATAGCGGGTGACACGGCGCAGGGCCGCTGCAGCGGTCAGGCCGGCGGTGAAGGCAGCGAGCGCGGTTGCGGCATGGCTGATGCGCATGCCTGCCTCATCGGCAGTCCGGGGCTTCCGCGGAACCCTGAAAACCTTCGTGCACGGGTCAGCCATGGGGCTCCACCCACGACCCGGCGGATTCACAGCGTGACCATGTCTGCAGAAAGTCCGCGACTGGCCCGCGAGCCGGCAACACCTGTCAGCGCCGGTCACCGGCTCATCCGTCGTCCCCGGTGCCTGGTAGCGCGGCGCGGCAGTCGGCGCGTCGGATAGGCGAGCCGACCGTCGCCCGCGTCCGGTGTCCAGATCGGGATGGATGCCGGATCGGCGTAGCTGTGCAGGGCCGTGGCCCCGCCAGATGTCCGGCCGTCGACCTGGGGTCGTGAGCGGTGACGTCCGTACACCCACCGCGAGGAGCTGATTCCGTTCGGTGAATACACCCGTCCGGTAGTTGAGGTAATGCATAGTGATTGAAAGCTTGTCTACTCCGCGGACGACGGTGACGCATGGTGCTCTCCACGGCGCTCGGCGACGGACTGCTGACCTGGAGGAAAGCGCCCCGCAGCGGTCGCCGGGCGGCGTCCGGCGGTCCGCGGGGTCCGGGTCCGCCGGCGAGGCCGGGTTCGGGCGACGGAGGCCCGGGGCGTTGGATCGGCCTGCGCGGCATCGCGGTGACCCATCCGGTGCCTCCCTGATCCGGCGACGGCCCGCGCCTCCGTGCGCCGCCCCTCTGTCCGGCTGCGTCGTGTCGTGCCGCGTCGCCGCCGGTCGATCCTGTGCGAGGGTGGCGCGGTGATCGTCGTCCAGCTCCGGGGCGTGCAATGACGGCTCCGGTGGTGGTCGCGTCCGCGGCTGTGGGACTGCTCGCCGGTGCCGCCGCGAACCGGGCCGCGGGAGCGTTCCCCTGGAACGGCGCCGGGAGCGGCACCGCGACGGCGTTCCGGCCCCCGGTCCTGGAACTGGCGACGGCGGTGCTGTTCGCCCTCGTCGCCCTCCGCTTCGGCGCGGCCTGGGAGCTGCCGGCCTTCCTCGCGGTCGCGGGCGCCGGCGTGCTCCTGGCGGTGATCGACCTGCGGCACCGGCTGCTGCCCAACCGGGTGGTCGTCCCGGCCGCGGGCGCGACCGCCGTCCTCCTCCTCGGCGCCGCCGCCGCGAGCGGGGCGTGGGACGACCTGCTGCGGGCGGGTCTCGGTGCCGTCGTGCTGTTCGCCGTCTTCCTGTTCATGGCGCTCGTCTCACCCGGCGCCCTCGGGATGGGCGACGTGAAGCTGGCGGGCCTCCTGGGTCTGCTCCTGGGCTGGCTGGGGTGGGGCGCGGTGCTCGTCGGAGCGGCGGCGGGGTTCGTCGTCCAGGCGGCGGTGGCCCTCCTGCTGCTGGCCACCCGTCGCGTCGGCCTGCGCGCGGAACTGCCCTTCGGGCCGGCGATGCTCCTCGGGGCCGCCGTCGCAGTCGGCTGGAGCGGCGCGATCCTCGGCTGATCCGCCCGATTCCGCTCACGCGCGGTCATCCCCGGTCGATCCGGTCCACCCGCCGGACGGAGCGGCGTCGCTGGATGGGGTGAACGGACCTCAAGTCCCCGCTCCGGGCGTCCGACACCTTCCTGCAGCAGCCACAGGGCCGGATCACCCGATCCACGCCGGACGGCCGACACCACAGGGAGTACCCGTGATCAACGCCTACGCCACCCTCGCCACCCTCGTCGCCTTCGCCCAGGAGCGGCTGCGCCGCGACGAGAAGGGCGCCACCGCCGTCGAGTACGGCCTCATGGTCGGC
>DASPIH010000032.1:0-6923 GCA_035629195.1 Blastococcus sp.
GTCGACGTCGTGCTGGCCCATGCGCGGTCCGCCCGCCTGACCCGCAGAACCCGTGCCTTCATCGACTTCTGCGACGAGGTGCTGACCCCGACGGCCTGAGGGCGGGCGTCGGCCGCCGTCGTCGCACGCCCCGACGGTCAGGCGGGAACGGGCTCCCGGCAACCGGTGTCCAGCGCCCGGGCCGCCGTCGCCAGCACGGCGACCACGTCACGGCCGAAGGTGACGTCGCAGGGGTGCGTGCCGCCGGTCATCGCCGCCGCGCCCAACTCGTCGACGGCAACCCCGAACGCCTCGAGGGGCGCCTCGGTGTCGGGCAGCAGCACCAGCCGGCCGGCGTCGCCGTGCACGTAGAACTCGATGCCGCTCGCCATCGGCGCGACGGTGTGCGAGAGCGTCACCGTCGAGGCGGCGCCCGACTCGTGCGTGAGCACCAGGTGCACCGTGTCCCGAAGCCCCGCGCCGGCCTGGACGGCGACGACCGGACCGAGCGCGGGGACCAGCACCGAGAGAGCGTGCGGGCCGATGTCCCACAGCGCTCCTCGCTCTTGCCGCCACGGCGAGGCCGCGAACGGCGTGCCGGCCAGCGACGACAGCCAGGAGCCCGCTCCGCCGGCCAGCCGGGTCCGCGCGGCCTGGGTCAGCCAGGTCGACGTCGCCGTCTGGAACCGGAAGGTGAAGAAGACGACGGAGGCGACCCCGGCCGCGCGCACCGCGTCGACCACGCGGTCGGCGCCGGCCACGTCGAGGGCGATCGGCTTCTCCAGGAGCAGGTGCCTGCCGGCCTCGGCGGCGCGCACGGCCAGCGGCGCCTGGACGTCGGGGGGCACGGCGATCGTGACGGCGTCGACGTCGGCCAGCAGCGCGTCGACGTCGGAGTAGCCGGGCACCTCGAACTCCGCGCCGAGGGCCTTGGCCTTCGCGAGGTCGCGCCCCCACACACCGACCAACTCTGCGGACGGGTGCCCGGCGAGCGCGGTCGCGTGCACGGCGCTGGCCCAGTGACCGGTGCCGAGCACCCCGAAACGCACGGTCAGACCGCGCCGAACTGCCGGTCGCCGGCGTCACCGAGGCCCGGCACGATGTAGGCCTTCTCGTTCAGCCCCTCGTCGACGCTGGCGGTGAAGACGCGCAGCGGCAGGCCGCTCTCCTCCAGCCGGCGGATGCCGTCGGGGGCGGCCAGCGCGCACAGCACCGTGATCGACGTCGTGCCGCGGGCGGTGAGCAGCTCGCAGCAGTGCACGAGCGAGCCGCCCGTGGCGAGCATCGGGTCGAGGACGAAGACGTCCCGGCCGACCAGCGATTCCGGCAGCGAGGCCATGTACGCCTCCGGCTGGAAGGTCACCTCGTTGCGGGCCAGCCCGACGAAGCCCATCTGGGACTCCGGCAGCATCCCGTGCGCGGTGTCGGCCATGCCGAGACCCGCGCGCAGCACCGGCACGATCAGCGGCGGGGCCGCCAGCCGGTAGCCGGTCGTCGTGGTCACCGGGGTGGTGATCTGCTCCTCCGCGACGGCGAGGTCCCGCGTGGCCTCGTAGACCAGCATCTGCGTGAGCTCGCGCAGGGCGGCGCGGAACATGGCGTTGTCCGTGCGCTCGTCCCGCATGCGAGAGAGCCGGGCACGGGCCAGCGGGTGGTCGACGACGGTCAGCTGCACGCCGGACACCGTATCGGCAGCACCGCCGGACCTCCCACGGTCGAGCGAGCGGCTGCCTGTGCTGGTCCTCAGGCGGCGACGAGCGGCTCGCCGCGCGCCTCAGCGGCCAGGCGACGTTGCAGATCACGGTTACCCATCAGCACCCCGACGACGTACGCCAGGTCCATGCGCTCGCCGTTGACATGCATCGCCTCCGGCAGCGAGGGCGGCCCGGCGGGAAAGAGCAGCGCGGCCAGGTCACCGGTCCCAGGAGTTCCGGCGCCGATGCCGGAGTCGGGCTCGTGCTCCGCGCCGGCACCATCGAGGCCACTCAGGCCCTCGGCGAAGGCGGCGTCGGCGTCACCCCACACACGTCGGCCGTCCGGTCCGAGGACGACGAGCCGACCACGGCGCCGGGTCATGACCAGGTCCTCGTCGTGGGCGAGCCCGTGGTCGACGTCGCAAAGCAGCACCAGGTTGTCCACGTCGGTGCCGCCGCCGAACAGCCAGTGCCGCATGTGATGCGCGTGCAGCCGTTCGGTCCTCGTCTCGGTGCACCCCGGTCGGGCGCACCCGCCGTCCCGCCGCAGCAGTGCTCGCCGCTGGGCACGGGTGGCCAGCCGTCGCGAACGCCCGACGCCGAGAACCTCCCGACCACGTTCGAGCATCGCGACCACCGTCGCCTCGCACAGCATCCGCCGGACGTCTGCCGGATGCAGGGCCGGACCACCCTCGAGGTACGCCTGCCCGCCAGCGGCGTCCTCGGCCAGGACGGCGGCATCGACGTGCACGACGACCTCCCGTCGGGGTGGGTCCCCTGGGCGCCGGTCGACGTGGTGCGCGGCTCGGGCGAGGGTGGCGACGGCGGCGCAACGCCGAGCCGCGGTCCGTTCCTGGGCGCAGGCAACCTCCTCCCGTAGCTCCGCATCGGCATCCGGCTCAGGAACCGGTCGGGCGCGGGCCGACCGTGTGGCGGCGGCACGGTCGCGCCGAGCGGCGGCTTCGGCCGTCGACTCCACCGCCGTCAGGAATTCCGCTCCCTCTTCGGGGCCGAGGCGCATGCGAACGACGAGCATGCCGTCGTCGTCCCACCAGTGCTGGAACCGCCGTTTCAGCGCGACGGTGTCACCGTCGACCCGCTCGGTCCTCCGCCAGGAACGGACCAGGCGCTCGACCTGGGAGGCCGTGGCCTCCACGGCGGTCTCGAGGAGCAGTTGCTCGGTGTCGGGCTCGGCGATACGGGTCAGCGCGCGGACCTTGGAGTAGGAGAGCCGCCCCTCGGCGAACGCGGCCGAGATGAGCGGAAGGCCGACCAGCGTGCGGGCCACCCGCACGTGCTCGCGGGCGGTTCCGGGCGCCATACCGCACTGCCAGGCGAGCCAGTGCGCGCACGACAGGATGCCGACCCCGTTCCAGCCCTCCCGCCGATCGAACTCCGCCACAAGCCTCAGCCAGGCCGCCGTGGCGGCGGCCAGCCGCACGGCGCCGGACGTGATCTCGCGCGCCAGCTCCGACAGCGACATCTCGGCCACGGCCACCTCCTCATCCGAACGTGTGTTCGAATCCTAGGGACGGGTGCCGACAGTTCCGCCTGCCGACGAGGCGTTCCCGCGGGAACGCCAGCAGCGCTGTCCAGTCGCCCGGTCAGCCTCATCCGGCACGTTCCCGCGGGAACGTGCCGGGCGGGCGATTGCGGGTGGACCGCCCCGGCGGGTGAGCGGGGTCGGAGGCGGGAGCGCCGCGGGGGAGAATGAGCGCCATGACCCACGTGCTCGACCCCGACGCGCTGCCCGGGGCGACCCCCGCGGTGCACGCGCCGCTGCCGCCGTACGACGACGTGACGCGGTCGGACTCGGCGTTCCGCGCCTTCCTGCACGGCCTGCCCGGCGTCGACCAGGTGGGTGCCGAGTCCCGCGCCGCGCAGTTGGGCACCCGGTCGATCAAGACGACGTCGAAGGCGTGGGCGATCGACACCGCCATCTCCATGGTCGACCTCACCACGCTCGAGGGCGCCGACACCCCGGGCAAGGTGCGCAGCCTGGCGGCGAAGGCCAGGCAGCCCGACCCGTCCGACCCCACCACGCCCCGCGTGGCCGCCGTCTGCGTCTACGGCGACCTCGCCGGCGTGGCCCGGAAGGCCCTGGCAGGTACCGGCATCCACGTCGCCGCCGTCGCCACCGCGTTCCCCAGCGGCCGCGCGAGCCGGGCGGTGAAGCTCGCCGACGTCCGCGACGCCGTGGACAACGGCGCCGACGAGATCGACATGGTCATCGACCGCGGAGCGTTCCTCGCCGGCCGCTACCTCGACGTCTTCGAGGAGATCGTCGCGGTCAAGGAGGCGTGTTCCCGGCCTGACGGAGGCGCCCCCGCGCACCTCAAGGTCATCCTCGAGACCGGCGAGCTGAAAACCCTCGACAACGTCCGCCGCGCCAGCTGGATCGCGATGCTCGCCGGCGGCGACTTCATCAAGACCTCCACCGGCAAGATCAGCCCGGCCGCCACGCTGCCGGTCTGCCTGGTCATGCTCGAGGCGGTCCGCGACTTCCGCATCGCCACCGGCCGCCAGATCGGCGTGAAGCCGGCCGGCGGCATCCGGACGACGAAGGACGCCGTCAAGCACCTCGTAATGATCAACGAGACCGTCGGTGCGGACTGGCTGAACCCGGACTGGTTCCGCTTCGGCGCGTCCAGCCTGCTCAACGACCTCCTCCTGCAGCGGCAGAAGCTGCGCACCGGCCACTACTCCGGCCCCGACCACGTCACGGTGGACTGACCGCCCATGAGCACCAGCACCCCACCCAGCCCGGCCCGGCCCGTCTTCGAGTACGCCCCGGCGCCCGAGTCGCGGTCGATCGTCGACATCGCCCCCTCGTACGGGCTCTTCGTCGACGGCGAGTTCGTCGACGGCTCCGGCGAGTCGTTCAAGACGGTCAACCCGGCCACCGAGGAGGTGCTGAGCGAGGTCGCCGCCGGCAGCGAGGCCGACGTCGACCGGGCCGTCCGCGCGGCCCGCCGGGCCTTCGAGAAGACCTGGGGCCCGATGCGCCCCGCCGACCGCGGCAAGTACCTGTTCCGCATCGCCCGGCTGCTGCAGGAGCGGGCGCGGGAGTTCGCCGTGCTGGAGTCGCTGGACAACGGCAAGCCGATCCGGGAATCCCGCGACGTCGACATCCCCCTCGCCGCGGCGCACTTCTTCTACCACGCGGGTTGGGCCGACAAGCTCGAGCACGCGGGCCTCGGCCCGGGCCCGAGGCCGCTGGGCGTGGCCGGGCAGGTCATCCCGTGGAACTTCCCGATGCTGATGCTGGCCTGGAAGGTCGCACCGGCGCTGGCCACCGGCAACACCGTCGTCCTCAAGCCGGCCGAGACCACCCCGCTGACCGCGCTGCTGTTCGCCGAGGTCTGCCGTCAGGCCGACCTGCCGCCCGGCGTGGTCAACATCGTGACCGGCGCCGGCGACACCGGCCGGGCCGTGGTCGAGCACGGCGACGTCGACAAGGTCGCGTTCACCGGGTCCACCGAGGTCGGCAAGCAGATCGCCCGCGCGGTGGCCGGCACCCGGAAGCGGCTCACCCTCGAGCTCGGCGGCAAGGCGGCCAACATCGTCTTCGACGACGCCCCCATCGACCAGGCCGTCGAGGGCATCGTGCAGGGCATCTTCTTCAACCAGGGCCACGTGTGCTGCGCCGGCTCCCGTCTGCTGGTGCAGGAGTCGATCCACGACGAGGTCATCGCCTCGCTGCAGCGGCGGATCGGCACGCTGCGCGTCGGCGACCCGCTGGACAAGAACACCGACATCGGAGCCATCAACTCCGCTGAGCAGCTCGCCCGCATCCGCGAACTGTCCGACATCGGCGAGGCCGAGGGCGCGCAGCGCTGGCAGCCGGCCTGCGACCTGCCCGAGCGCGGCTACTGGTTCCCGCCGACGGTCTTCACCGACGTCTCCCCCGCGCACCGCATCGCCCGGGACGAGGTGTTCGGCCCGGTCCTGTCGGTGCTCACCTTCCGGACGCCCGACGAGGCGGTGGCCAAGGCCAACAACAGCACCTACGGGCTGTCGGCCGGCATCTGGAGCGAGAAGGGATCCCGCATCCTCGCGATCGCCGATCAGCTCCGCGCCGGCGTGGTGTGGGCCAACACCTTCAACAAGTTCGACCCGACGTCGCCCTTCGGTGGGTACAAGCAGTCCGGCTACGGCCGCGAGGGCGGCCGGCACGGGCTCGCCGCGTACCTGAAGGGTGCTGACCAGTGATCGGCAACGAGCGCCTGGCGGTCCGCAAGACCCACAAGCTCTACGTGAACGGGGCCTTTCCGCGCTCGGAGAGCGGCCGCACCTACGAGGTCACCGACGCCAAGGGGCACTTCCTGGCGAACGTCGCGCGGGCCAGCCGCAAGGACGCCCGGGACGCCGTCGTCGCGGCCCGTGGCGCCTTCCCGGCGTGGTCGGGCGCCACCGCCTACAACCGCGGCCAGGTCCTCTACCGGGTCGCGGAGGTGATGGAGGGCCGGCACGCGCAGTTCTCCGACGAGCTCACCGCCGCTGAGGGGCTGTCCTCGTCCAGAGCACGCGCCGCCGTGGACGCCGCCATCGACCGGTGGGTCTGGTACGCCGGCTGGACCGACAAGCTCGCCGCCGTCCTCGGCGGCGCCAACCCCGTCGCGGGGCCCTACTTCGACTTCAGCCTGCCCGAGCCCAGTGGCGTCGTCGCCGTCCTGGCCCCGCAGCAGTCGTCGCTGCTCGGGCTGGTCAGCGTCCTCGCGCCGGTGCTGGCGACCGGGAACACCGCCGTCGTCGTCACCTCGAAGGAGCGGCCGATCCCGGCCGTCACGCTGGCCGAGGTGCTGGCCACCAGCGACGTGCCCGGCGGCGTGGTCAACCTGCTCACCGGCGACGCCGAGGAGCTGGGCCCCTGGCTGGCCGAGCACGCCGACGTCGACGGCATCGACCTCACCGGCGCTCCCGCGAGCCGGGCGATGGAGTTCGAGCGGGAGGCGGCAGGCACCGTCAAGCGCGTCGTGCGCCCGCCGGCCGTCGAGCCCGACTGGACCGCGGACCCCGGCCTGTCGCGCATGACGCCGTTCCTGGAGACCAAGACGGTGTGGCACCCGATCGGCATGTGACGCTCAGCCGGTCCTGACCATGCGCTCGAGCAGCACCTGCAGGGACGCGGGGTCCGACCGCTCGGGCAGCCCCGTCAGGACCTCCAGGAACAGGCCGTCCCCGACCAGGCGGACGAGCCGGGCCAGGACCGGGTCGCCGATCCGCCGCTCGAGCGCGCCGGTCCAGGCC
>DASPIH010000033.1:0-32385 GCA_035629195.1 Blastococcus sp.
CCACCCGACTCGTTGGATGCGCCGCACGCCGCGAGCGTGAGGGTGCTGGCGAGCGCCACGGACAGCGTGGTGGCGCGCGTCTTGGTGCTGAGCTTCAACTCAGTGCCTCTCGACATATGCCCGGACGATTTCCGGGCAGCATTCATTGGACCGACGAGAGGAACGGTAGGCAGCCGAGGTGGCGCCTTTCCCGAGCGCAGGTGAACGGCCGGTGAACGACCGCTGAGGACTACGGCGCAGGGTGGTGTCGGTCATCACTCGGGGGAAGGATGGACTGTCGGGCCGTCAGATCCGGGGTGGCTCCCGACGCCACGACACGTCGACGGCGAACCGGCGGAAGCCGCGGCCTTCGTAGAGCCGGACCGCCGTGGCGTTGTCCTCCTCGACGTAGAGGAGCACCTCCCCCAGGCCTCGTGCTCGCAGGTGGGCCAGGCCCAGATCGGTGAGCGCGCGGCCCAGGCCGAGCCCCTGGGCGGCGGGGTCGATGCCGAGGACGTAGATCTCGCCGACCGCCTCGTCGCCGGCGTCCCCGGGCGCGTGCACCTTGGTCCAGTGCGAGCCGAGCAGCTCGCCGCCGGCGTCCGGGTCCCCCCGCCAGGCCATGAGGAAGCCCTCGGGGTCGAACCAGGGCTCGGCCTTCCGCAGCTCGAGGTCCGCGCGCGTCATGCGCCCCTGCTCCGGGTGCCAGTCGAAGGCCCGGGCGTTCACCCGCAGCCACGCCTCCTCGTCGCGGCCCGGCCGGAACGGCCGGATGCCGATTCCGTCGGGCAGGGCGGGGCGCGGGTCGGGGTCCACGCCGGCCAGGTCCCGCCGCAGCTGCAGCAGGACGCGGGCCCGCGTGAAGCCGTGCGGGGCGAGCAGCTCGGCGGAGCCGGGGAGGTCGCCGTGCGCCCAGATGTCCAGCGGCCGGTCGGGAGCGAGGTCGAGCAGCCGGCGCAGCAGCGCCGTGCCGTGGCCCCGGCGCCGGTGGGCGGGGTGGACCACCAGCTCGGCCACGCCGTCGTCGAGCCGGGCGTACCCGGCGGGCGAGCCGTCGTCGGTCTCGACGACGAGGTCGGAGCCGCCGGGGGAGCGGTGCTGGAGCCGGAGCTCGGCCTCCTCCGACAGCGGCCGCACGCCGTCCTCGGTGGTGGCGGCGCGCAGCAGCGCCAGGATGCCGGGGACGTCCGTGCCAGGGTCGGCGCCTGTGCTCACCTGGTCATCAGACCAGCTCGGTGTCGGCCCTGTCCTCCGCGGTGATCGCCTGGGCTGCCTTGGCGGTGGCGTCGGCCACCTGCTGGTCCAGCTTGTAGCCGACGTTGCGGACGGTGCCGATCAGGGCCTCGTGCTCGGTGCCGAGCTTGGCCCGCAGCCGCCGCACGTGGACGTCGACGGTGCGGGTGCCGCCGAAGTAGTCGTAGCCCCAGATCTCCTGCAGCAGCTGAGCCCGCGAGAAGACCCGCCCCGGGTGCTGGGCCAGGTACTTCAGCAGCTCGAACTCCTTGTACGTGAGGTCGAGCGCGCGGCCGCGGAGCTTCGCGGAGTAGCTGTGCTCGTCGATGACCAGCTCGCCGGCCTGCGTCACGCCGCCCTCGACGCCGTCGGTGGGTGTGGCGGCGGCCAGCCGCCGGGCGGTGGCCCACTTCAGGCGGGCGTCGACCTCCGCCGGGCCGGCGGTGTCGAGCAGCACGTCGTCGACGCCCCAGTCGGCCGAGAGGGCGACCAGGCCGCCCTCGGAGAGGACGGCGACCAGCGCGGCGGCGACGCCGGTGGAGGAGAGCAGGCCGCAGAGCGTGCGGGCCTGGATGAGGTCGTGCCGGGCGTCGACGAGCACCACGTCGCCGGAGTCGCCGTCGAGCAGGCTGGACAGCTCGGGGGCGACCACGCGGACCTGGTGGGCGAGCAGCCCCAGGGCGGGCAGCACCTCGGTCGTGGCCTGACGGGCGGCCGTCATGAGCACGAGTCGCATGTCGTCTCCTCAGGGGTCCAGGGCCGACCGGTGCCGACCGGACCTTCGACAACATTGTCGAGGTGAGGGCTCACGATAGCTGACCGTGCCCGGGGATCGAACGGACCGCTCCGGTTTCCGGCCGGTCGGGGAGGTGCGATGCCTCACTCCGCTCGTCGAGCGGATCGGACGCCGGGCTTCTGGGACGATCGGACGGTGAGCTCCACCGCCGTCCTGTCCGCGACACCGGAACGGGCGCACCACCTCCCCGCTGCAGCGGTGGCGGGCCTGGCCACCGGCCTGCTCGCCGGCCTGCCCGTGCTGCTCGACGGCGTGGGCTCGCTGGCCGCCGTCCTGGTGGTCCAGCTCGCACTGGTCCTCTCCTGGGTGCTCGTCGCGGGGTTGCAGGGGCCCACGGCCTCGCTCGCCGTCGGCACCGCCGCGGCCGTCGCCGCCGACCTCGTGCTGGTGCTGCCGCAGCGGCCGGAGCTCGGCGGTCTGCTGGTGGTGCTGGGTGTCGGGTTCCTGGCCGCCGTCCTCCAGCAGATGCTCCGCACCCCGCGGCACGCCCTGGTCGACTCGCTGGCCGGGGCCGCGCTGCTCCTGACCGCCGTGGCCGCGCTGGCCGCGCTGCTCCTGCTCGGGCGGTCGGACGAGGGGCGCCTGGTGGTCACGGCGCTGGCGGCCGGGGTCGCCCTCGTCGTCGGGCACCTGGTGGACCAGGTGCTCCCGCGCCCCAGGGTGGCCGAGGGTGTCCCGCGGGGCATCGTCGGCGTCGTGGTGTCCGTGCTCGCCGGAGCCGGTGTGGCCTTCGCGGCTCGAGGCACGGCCGACCTCGGAGCCCTCCGGGCGCTGCTCGTCGGCGCGGTGGTCGCGGGCGTCGTGGCACTGGTGGCCGTGGCCGCGAGCTACGTCGCGGTCGAGGTGGCCCCGCACGGGCTGCCCGGCGGGGTCTCGCCGTGGGTGCTGACCGTGGTGCAGGTGGCCCTGCCGCTGGCCGCGGCAGCGCCGGTCGCGCTCGGTCTCCTCATGGTGCTGTGAAGGTCCTCGCGGTTCTCCTCGTCCTGCTCCTGGGGCTGGGCCTGCTGCTCGACCGGGTGGCGGTGGGCGTGGCGGAGGGTCAGGTGGCCCAGCAGCTCGCGGCCCGGGGCCAGCTTCCCGGGGAGCCGGACGTGGACATCCGCGGCTTTCCGTTCCTCACCCAGGCGGTCGGCGGTCGCTACGACGACGTCCACGTCTCCCTGACCGCCGAGCAGCTGGGCCGTCCGGCGGGGACGACGGCCGACGTGGTGCTGCGCGGGGTCCGGCTGCCGCTGTCCACCGTCCTCTCCGGCGAGGTGCGCGAGGTGCCGGTGGACCGCCTCGACGGCACGGCCACGCTGTCCTACGAGCTGCTGGCCGACGAGCTGGGCGGGAACACGACGGTGCGGCGGGAGGGCGACGGGCTCCGCATCACCAGGACCGTGGAGCTCCTCGGCTACTCGCTCCCGCTGACCGCCGTCGGCACGGTGCGCCTGGACGGCGACGAGGTGGTGGTCGACGTGGAGGAGGCCGCCGGCGCGGGGGTCGACGTCCCGGGCTTCCTGGTGGGCAGGGCGGCCGACCTGCTGGACCTGCGCTACCGCGTCGAGCTGCCCTTCGGGCTGCGGCTGACCGGCGTCACGCCCGCCGACGACGGGGTCGAGGTGCGGGCCCAGGCGCGCGACACGGTGCTGACCGCGGAATAGCCCGTGCCCCGGGTCCGGTTGTGCCGGGCGTGCACACCTCGGAGGTGTTCGAGCGGCTCGGGGTGCGCCCGGCCGACGCCGACCTGACCGTCGTCCAGTTCTCCACCGCGTTCTGCGGCCCGTGCCGGGCGACGAAGGCGCGGCTCCGGCAGCTGCAGACCACCCGTCCAGGGCTGGCCACCGTCCACGTCGACGCGGAGAGCCACCTCGACGAGGTGCGGCAGCTCGACGTCCGGCGCACGCCGACCCTGTTCTTCCTGGACCGGTCGGGCACCGTGGTCCGGCGCAGCAGCGGTGCCCCCGGTCCGGCGGAGCTCACCACTCTGGTGGACGCGCACGTCGGGGGTGGAGACGGCGGTGTGCCGTGATCGGTTACCCTCGCGCCGTGGGCCTTCTGCTGACCTCGCGCCGCACAGTCGACCTGTGCCGCGTCGGCAGCTGCCTGTGTCCGACCACCTGAGGTCGGCACCGCGACCGACCAGACGTGCCCCGACCGCCGTCCGAAGGTCCTCTCCGCAATGAGCGCTCCCTCTCGTCCGTTCGACGCGCCCGGCCTCCGCTCGGCGCCGTCGGTCGTCTCCGCCGTCGCCCTGCTCACCGTCAGCGGCGAGCTGCCCGCGCGACGCAGTCGCCGGCTGCTGCCTGGGCGGCGAGTCGCACCTCACCGTCCGCCGGGCCCTGTCGGCCCGCGATCGACCATCCGCACACCGACCAACGGAGGAACAACCCCATGAGCCGCTCTGACGTGCTCGTCACCGCAGACTGGGTGCAGGAGCACCTGAACGATCCCGGCATCGTCCTCGTGGAGGTCGACGAGGACACCAGCGCCTACGACGGCGGCCACATCGAGGGCGCGGTCAAGCTGGACTGGAAGAAGGACCTGCAGGACCCGCTGCGCCGCGACTACCTGGACAAGGGCGGGTTCGAGGCGCTGCTGTCCAGCCGGGGCATCGGCAACGACGACACCGTCGTGCTCTACGGCGGCAACAACAACTGGTTCGCCGCCTACGCCTACTGGTACTTCAAGATCTACGGCCACTCCGACGTCAAGCTGATGGACGGCGGCCGCAAGAAGTGGGAGCTCGACGGGCGCCCGTTGTCGAAGGACCCCGTGGAGCGCGCCGCCACCGAGTACCGCGCCTCCGAGCCCGACCTGTCGATCCGCGCGTTCCGCGACGAGGTCGTGGCCGCGATCGGCAGCAAGAACCTCGTCGACGTCCGCTCGCCCGACGAGTTCTCCGGCAAGATCCTCGCCCCGGCGCACCTGCCGCAGGAGCAGTCGCAGCGGCCCGGCCACGTGCCCACGGCGATCAACATCCCGTGGAGCAAGGCCGCCAACGAGGACGGCACCTTCAAGAGCGACGCCGACCTGGAGAAGCTCTACGCCGAGCAGGGCTTCGACGACAGCAAGGAGACGATCGCCTACTGCCGGATCGGCGAGCGCTCCAGCCACACCTGGTTCGTGCTGCAGGAGCTGCTCGGCAAGAAGAACGTCAAGAACTACGACGGCAGCTGGGTCGAGTACGGCTCGCTCGTCGGCGTCCCGATCGAGAGGTGAGCTGACATGTGCGCAGCCCCCAAGCAGGGCGGTCCCCTCGTCGGGATCGACCTGAGCACCCAGACGGTGATCCAGGGTTCGGTGTGGCACGACGGTGCGCCGGTGGCCGGGGCCTACGTCCGGCTGCTCGACAGCACCGACGAGTTCACCGCCGAGGTCGTCACCAGCCCCGAGGGTGAGTTCCGCTTCTTCGCGGCCCCCGGCGCCTGGAAGCTCCGCGCGCTCGCCCAGGCCGGCAAGGGCGAGCGGGTGCTCGATGCCGAGCTCGGTCTGAACGAGACGACCGTCGTCGTCGAATAAGGACCCCTTCCCCCAGCCCTCGCTCCGCTGGAGCCGGGGCACTGGAGGGTCCGTCCAGGGGCCCGTTCTCGCACTGCGAGGACGGGCCCTGTCGTCTCAGTTCACGCCGGGCGGCAGGCGGTTCGGGCCGGCCTCGGGAGGCCGGGGCCGGTCCTCGGGAAAGGCGCGGACAGCCACGATGGCCACGTCGTCGGCCCCGGCGTCGGGCACCAGCCGGGCGAGGACGGTGTCCAGGAGCTCCTCCAGCGGGCGCCGGCCAAGGTCGGCCAGGGCTCTCCGAAGCCGGCTCATGCCCTCGTCGAGGTCGATGTCCCGACGCTCGACCAGCCCGTCGGTGACCAGCAGCAGGGTGTGGTGGTCGGGCAGCTCGATCGAGTGGTCGGTGCGGTGCGCCGCGGGGTCGATGCCGAGCATCAGCTCCGGCGGGCTGGTGAGCTCGGTGACGGTGCCGTCGGGGCCGAGCAGGACGGGCGGCAGGTGCCCGGCGTTGCTCCAGCGGAGCAGCCGGGTGCCGCTGACCGGCACGTCGGGGTGGCGTTCGATGCGCGCGAGCACCCCCGTGGCGAGAGTCGTGACCGCCAGCCCCTCGGCGGCGTGCTCCACCCGGGTGAGCGTTGCGGCCGGGCCCTGGTCGTCGCCGTAGGCCAGCGCCCGCAGCAGGCCCCTGAGCTGCCCCATGGCGGCGGCCGCGTTGCTGTCGTGGCCCACCACGTCGCCGATGACCAGCATCGTGGCGCCGTCGGGCTGCAGGAACGCGTCGTACCAGTCGCCTCCCACCTGCGCCTCGTGGGCGGCGGGCCGGTAGCGGACGGCGATCTGCAGGTGGTCCGGTTCCGGCGGCGGCGTGAGCAGCGACTGCTGCAGCCGGTCGGACAGCGCGCGCTCGGTGGCCGCCCGCGCGGAGAGCTCGGCCAGCTCGGCGGCCTGGCGCTGCGCGGCCCGCCGCTCGGTGAGGTCGCGGAAGGAGACGACGACGCCGGTCAGCACGTCGTCCTCGACGGTGGGGACGACGAGCATCTCCACGGGCACCGCCGTGCCGTCCCTGCGCCAGAACGTCTCGTGGTCGGCCGCCACGGTGCGGCCGGTGCGCAGGGCCCGCCAGACGGGGCACTCCTCCCGGGGGTAGGGGGAGCCGTCGGCCCGACGGCCGTGGATGAGTCCGTGCTGGTCGCTGCCCAGCTGCTCCTCGGCGCCGTAGCCGGTGATCCGGACGGCGGCCGGGTTCACGAACTCCACCCGCCCGTCGGCGTCCAGCCCGTAGATGCCGTCGGCGACGTTGTCCAGGATGCGCTCGGTGATCGCCAGCGCCCGGGAGAGCTTCGCCTCGATGGCCTGCAGTGCCTCCAGGTCCCGGGCCCGCGTCGCCGCGACCTGCCGGAGCGTGGACGCCTCCGCGCCGGCGGCACGGGCCTCGGCGGAGGCCCGCTCGGCGTCGAGGCGCTCGCTGATGTCCATCCCGGTGGCCAGCAGGTACTGCGGCTCGTCGCCCTCGCGCACCAGCTGGAACGTGAGGTCGGCGACCCGCGCGGTGCCGTCGGCGAGGAAGAACCTGGTCACCGCGCGCACCGGCCGGCCGCCGCCGGCGACCTCGAGGACCCAGGTGCGGACCTGCTCGGCGACCTCGGCGCTGCCCGCCCACCAGCCGGTGTCCCAGAACCAGCGGCCGAGCTGCTCCGACCGGTCGTAGCCGCACCCCTCGACGGCCAGCACGTTGGCGGCCAGGAGCCTGCCGGCGAGGTCGCACACGCCGGCGAACATGAAGGTGGAGTCGTGCAGCACCGCGTACCAGGACGGGGTCGCGGGCAGTGCCCGCCCCACCGCGGTCGGCGCCGTTCCGCCGGGGCCGGCCATCTCGATGTCTGCTCCTCCGGTTCCCGTCGTGGGTGCCCAGCCTCCCGCACACCGCGCGCGGTCACCACCGGCGCTCCGGGTCCATCGCGGTGGAGCGCCGGCCACCGGGTCCCACGGCTGCCTGCTCGGCAGCCGTCACTACGGTGGTTCCCATGGTCTCTGCCTGGATCCTGGTGGCCCTCTCGGCGCTGTTGGCGCTGGCGAGCGGGTACGGCGCCCTCCGGCTGGCCCGTCGTCCTCCGGCGGCCCGGCGATGAGCGGGCCCACCGAGCTGCCGGTGCCCGACACGGCGGACGTCCGCAGCGGCCCGGAGGTCTCCGAGCGGATCCTCTCGGTGCTTCCCCTGCTGGGTGAGTGGCACGGCGAGGGGCAGGCCGCCGGCACCGGAGGCGACCACCGGTTCGGCCAGTGGATCCGCTTCGCCCACGACGGCCGGGATTTCCTGGCCTACGAGTCGCGGACCTGGCGGCTCACCGACGACGGGCGGATCGTGGGCCCCGACGTCCGGGAGTCGGGCTTCTGGCGGCCCCGGGGCGACGACGACGTGGAGCTCCTGGTCGCCGGCCCCGACGGGCTGGTGGAGATCTACGTCGGCGCAGCCAGGACGACCACGAGCTGGGAGCTGACCAGCGACGTCGTCGCCCGCACGCCCGATGCTCCCGAGGTGAGCCGGGCCGTGCGGCTCTACGGCATCGTCGAAGGCGCCCTGATGTACGCCGTCGACCGCGCGATCGGCGACGGGCCGTTGCGGCCCACCATGTCCGCCCGGCTGGAGCGGATCCGATGACCCCGCCGGCTACCGCCGCCACCACCCCGCGACAGGTCGCCGACGGGTACGTCGAGGCCGCCACCGAGCTCGACCCGACCCTGGGAACGGCGCTGGGCACCCGCCCGCGCGAGGACCGTCTGCCCGACACCAGCCCCGCCGGCCTCGAGGCGGAGGCGCAGCTGGCCCGGGACACGCTGGCCGAGCTCGACCGGGTGCTCGACGCCGACCCGTCCCTCCAGGACGACCCGGTCGAGCGCCGCTGCGCCCGGCTGCTGCGCGAGCGGCTGGAGGCGGAGCTCGCCTCGCACGAGGCGGGGGAGGGCTTCCGGTCGCTGAACAACCTGTTCTCGCCGGTCCACTCGACCCGTCAGGTGTTCTCGATGATGCCGGCGGCGACCGAGGAGGACTGGGCGGTCATCGCCCGGCGCCTGGCCCGGGTGCCCGAGGCCTACCGCGGCTACCGCGAGACGCTCACCGAAGGCGGGCGCCGCGGGGTGCTCGTGGCGCCGCGGCAGGTGCGCACGGTCGTCGCCCAGCTGGACGAGTGGATGGCCGGGCCGTACTTCGCCGGGTTCGTGGCCGCCGGCCCGGCGGCGCTGCGGGCGGAGCTCGACGCGGCGGCCGAGGCAGCCGATGGCGCCGTCGCGCAGATCCGCGACTTCCTGCGCGACGAGTACGCGCCTCTGACCCAGGGAACGCCCGACGCCGTCGGTCGCGAGCGCTACGTCTTGGCCGCTCGGCGGTGGACCGGCTCGGACCTCGGGGCCGGCCGCGGTCTGGAGGATGCCTACGCCTGGGGCTGGGCCGAGCACCGGCGGATCCTCGCCGAGCAGCGGATCGAGGCGGACCGGGTGCTGCCCGGCGCCACGCCGATGGAGGCGATGCGCTGGCTGGCCACCGAGGGCCCGGCCGTCGAGGGCGTGGAGGCGGTCCGCGAGCGGCTCCAGCAGATGATGGACGGCGCCATCGCGGCGCTGGACGGCACGCACTTCGACCTCGCCGAGCCGGTGCGGACGGTGGAGGCGATGATCGCCCCGCCCGGCAGCGCGGCGGCGCCGTACTACACGCGGCCGGCTCAGGACTTCTCCCGGCCGGGCCGGACCTGGCTGCCCACGCTCGGCCGCACCCGCTTCCCCCTCTGGGACCTCGTCTCGATCTGGTACCACGAGGGCGTCCCCGGCCATCACCTCCAGCTGGCGCAGTGGGCGTTCGTCTCGAAGCAGCTGTCCACCTACCAGACGTCGGTGGGGTCGGTGGGCGCGAACGTGGAGGGCTGGGCCCTCTACGCCGAGCGGCTGATGGACGAGCTCGGCTACTTCTCCGACCCGGGGGAGCGGCTGGGATTCCTCGACGCCCAGCAGCTGCGGTCGGTCCGGGTGGTCATCGACATCGGCATGCACCTCGGGCTGCCGGTTCCCGACGACGCCGAGGGATCGCTGGCCGAGCACCGCGGGCAGCCGTGGACCCCGGAGCTGGCGCGGACCTTCCTCGGCGAGCACAGCGGGGCCGACGTCGCCTTCCTGGACAGCGAGCTGGTGCGGTACCTCGGCCTGCCGGGGCAGGCGATCAGCTACAAGCTGGGGGAGCGTGCCTGGCGCGAGGGGCGGGAGGCCGCGCAGCGGGCTGCGGCACGACGGGAGGGCGGTGCCGGCTTCGACCTCAAGGCCTGGCACATGGCCGCGCTGTCGCAGGGATCGCTGGGCCTCGACGACCTCGCCGCGGAGCTGGCCCAGCTCTGACGGACACCCCGCACTGCCGGGGCGGCCCCGGCAGGACACCGCCCTGAGCCTGCGAAGGGCGCGGAGGACGGGGTCCTCTCTCAGCTGCGCGGGGGCACCGGGTTGACCGGGTCGTCGGCATGGCCCACCCGGTGGTCCGGATGCGCCCGGACCACCTCCAGCCCGGGCGTGGCGAGCAGTTCGGAGACGCAGGCCGCGCTGCCGGCGACGTAGGTGCTCATCAGGTCGATGTCCGTGGCGACGCACCAGGCGCGGTCGGCCGGCCACCAGAGGTTGGCGCTCTGCTCGGACGGCTCGGGGGCCAGGTTGCGGACGGCGTCGGAGACCGAGCCCCGCACCAGCACGACGTCACGGGCCCGGGGCAGTGGCAGCCGGTGCACGGTGCCCAGGTCGGGCTCGTCGTGGCCCAAGCCGGTCCAGCGTCCGAACCAGCACCGTTCGGGGGTGGTCGTGTGCCGGGCGAGGACCGCGGTCATGCGCCGGGCGAGAGTCGTGGGGAGGTGCCCCTCGGCCGGGATGCCGTCCCAGGTCGGTGGCTGGCTGTCCTCGCTCAGGTACTCCCAGCCGCCGGTGACTGCGGGCCACTGCATCTCCGGATGGCGGGCGGTGCCGTTGAGCGCGGCCACGTCGGCCCACGGGATCTCGATGTCGTCGTCGCCGTCGTAGCGGTAGGCGGGATGCAGGACCCGCGCGTGGGCGGGGAAGCCGGCCGGCACGAGCGACCCCACGGTGCTCCGGTGCGCGCGGCCCACGGCCTCGGTGATCCAGGTGCCGACGGTGATGTCCGGCTCGACCGGCAGGCCGCCGAGCAGCACGTCGACCTCCCCGGGAAACGGACAACCCCCGGGCTGCTCCGCGGCGCCCTGCCCCTGTCGGGGGAGCGGCACGCGGGCCGACTGGACAAATGTCGGCAGCCCGGGGGTCGGGTGACTGTCCGGTTCTCGCTCGCCGCCGTGCGACGGACGGGCGATCATGCCGTCGTTCGGATTGCGGTCCGAACGGGCGGCCCATCTGGACGGCGGCTAGCGGACAGCCACCTCACGAGTCCTGTAGCTCAGCAAAGTTACGGACCACCTCCTCTCTCGTGTACCTCGACGGTACGACTGCCGGAGCGGGGCCTGCAACCGGATTTGTCAGCCCTCGGCGAACGGCCTGCTCGGGCCTCGTCGCGGCGTGTCGGTGGAGGCGTGACCGGGGGCCCGGTCCCCCCGGTCGTCGACCGGGTCCCACGCGTCGGGGATGCCGTCGCGGTCGGCGTCGGACTCCTCCGCCGCCTGCACCCGCTTGTAGATGCGGTTGCGGAACCGCAGCACCACGGTGGCCAGCAGGGCGGCGGTGATCGTGCCGACCAGCACCCCCACCTTCACGTGCTCGTCGCGTTCGCTGCCGAGCCCGAACGCCAGTTCGCCGATGAGCAGCGAGACGGTGAAGCCGATGCCGCCCAGCAGTGCCAGACCGACGACGTCCCACCAGCTGAGGTCCTCGGCGAGCTGCGCCCGGGTGAAGCGGGACACCAGCCAGGTGGCCAGGGTGATCCCGATGGCCTTGCCCACGACCAGGCCCACGACGATCCCCAGCGCCACCGTGTCGGTCAGCGACTCGGTGAGCCCGGAGAGCCCGCCCACGGTCACCCCGGCGGCGAAGAACGCGAACACCGGAACGGCGACGCCGGCCGACAGGGGCCGGATCCGGTGCTCGAAGTGCTCGGCCATGCCAGGACCGGCGCTGGGACCACCGGCGGCCTCGCTGCGGACCACCGGCACGGTGAAGGCCAGCAGCACCCCGGCGACGGTCGCGTGCACACCCGACTCGTGGACCAGGACCCACGTGACGACGGCCAGCGGCAGCAGCAGCCACCAGGAGCGGATCCGCTTCTGCACCAGGAAGCCGAACAGCGCCAGCGGGATCAGCGCCAGCAGGAGCGGCGTGACCGCGAGGGAGGCGGTGTAGAAGATCGCGATGATCGTGATGGCCAGCAGGTCGTCGACGACGGCGAGGGTCAGCAGGAACGTCCGCAGCGCGCTGGGCAGGTGGGTGCTGATGACGGCGAGCACCGCGAGCGCGAAGGCGATGTCGGTGGCGGTCGGGATGGCCCAGCCGCGCAGCCCGCCATCACTGCCGAGGTTGACCAGCACGTAGAGCAGTGCGGGAGCGGCCATCCCGCCGACGGCGGCGGCCACCGGCAGCGCGGCGCGGCGGACGTCGCGCAGGTCGCCTGCGACGAACTCGCGCTTGAGTTCCAGACCGGCGACGAAGAAGAAGATCGCCAGCAGCCCGTCGGCGGCCCAGGTGGCCAGGGACAGGTCCAGGTGCAGCGCGGACGGTCCGACCCGGGTGTCGCGCAGCGTCTCGTAGGACTCCGCCCACGGCGAGTTCGCCCAGACCAGCGCGACGACGGTGCCGATCAGCAGCAGCACCCCGCCGACGGTCTCCTTGCGCAGGACGGACGTGATCCGGTTCGCCTCGGTCCAGGAACCGCGGCCGAAGAGGCGGACGGAGGAGGTGCTGGGCACGGGGCGGCTCCGGAGATGGGGTTGGCTCGGGCCGTGCCCTCGACGGACACGCTGCCGACCAGACTTCCCGGCTCACCTGAGGTCCATGCTATCGGGCGAGCAGCTCCCGCACCCGCTGGGACAGCCCGGCATCGCCCCGCCGGACGCCGTCCAGCGTGTGCACGGGAGCCGCACCCCGGACGCCGGAGAGCAGCCAGACGGCGTCGGCGGCGTGCAGGTCGGCGACCGTGCCGGAGGTGGTGGCCGTGGGCCACCCGTCGGCCTCGGCCCGCGCGAAGAGCCGGGCCTGCGTGGTGCCGGCGAGGATGCCGGTCTCGACCGGCGGCGTGTGCAGCGTCCCGGCGGCCGCCCAGACCACGGTCGACGTCGGCCCCTCGAGCACGCGGCCCTCGAGACTGGTGAGGACGACGTCGTCGGCCCCCAGGGCGTGCGCGTGCCGCTGTGCGGCCATGTTCACCGCGTAGGACAGCGTCTTCGCCCCGCCGAGCAGCCACGGGGCGCCCGCGCGGAAGTCGGCGGGCACGCCGAGCCCGAGGCTGACCACCGCGATGCCCGCGGTGCGCTGACGGAGGGTCTCGGCGGGAACGGGGGCCAGCAGAACCAAGGCCGTCGGTGCGTGCCCGTCGCCGAGCCCGCGGGTGAGGAAGAGCCGGCAGACGCCTTCGATCTCCGCCGGCCAGTCGGCCAGCACCGCCCCGAGCAGCTCGCGCCAGACGGCGTCGCCGGGGGAATCGAGGGCGAGCAGAGCGGCGGAGCGGGCGAGGCGGGCGAGGTGGGCGTCGAGGTGAGGAGTTCCGGCGGCCACGACGGCCACCGACTCGAAGACGCCGTCACCGCGGCCCAGCCCCTGGTCGAACGCCGTCACCACCGGCTGATCGGCCGGCACGGCCACCGCCGCACCGTCGCGCCAGACCGCCACCCTGTGCTGCTCCGTCACCGCTCCAGCGTGCCGCACCCCCGGCATAGGCTTTTCCCATGGGCCCGGACGACGCCGCCGCGCGCGGGGACGCCGCCGCCGCACCGCTCGCCGAGCAGCTCCGCGCGCGCGGGCTGCGGCTGACTCCCCAGCGCGCGCGGGTGCTGGGGGCCGTCGCCGGCTTGGAGCACGCGACGCCGGAGGCCATCGGCGCCCGGTTGCGCGAGGAGGCCGGCCCCGGCGGGAGCGCCCCGGACACCTCCACGATCTACCGCACCCTGGAGCTGCTGGAGAGCCTCGGCCTGGTCTGGCACACCCACCTCGGGCGAGGCGCGCCGGTCTACCACTCGGCCGAGCGGCCGCACCTGCACGTCGTGTGCGCCACCTGCGGCGAGATCTCCTCCGCCGCGCCCGACCTGCTGGACGAGGCCGCGGAACGTCTGGCCGCCGATCTGGGTTTCACGGTGGACGTCGGCCACGTCGCCCTCTCCGGCACGTGCCGTACCTGTCGCACCCGAGCAGTCCAGGAGAAGCCGTGACCGTCTCGCCCCTGCTGTCCCGCCCCGGCGCCGTGCCGGAGGAGGGCGGTTCCGTCGCCGCCCACTACGGCGACCCGCTGCGGGAGCAGCGCACCCTCGCCGAGGCGGTGGGCCTGGTGGACCGCAGCGACCGCGACGTCCTCGTGGTCCCGGGTGCCGACCGCCTCTCGTGGCTGCACAGCATCACCAGCCAGCACGTCGAGCGGCTGGGCGACGGCACCGGCAGCGAGGCGCTGGTGCTCTCACCGAACGGGCACGTGGAGCACCACCTCGTCGTCGCGGAGCTCGCCGGCACCACGTGGGCCGACGTCGAGCCGGGCACCGGCGCGGCGCTGCTGGCCTTTCTCGAGCGGATGCGGTTCCTGCTCCGCGTCGAGCCCCAGCTGGTCAGCGACCGGTGGGCGGTGCTGAGCCTGGTCGGCCCGCGCGCGCCGGAGGTGCTCGCCGCCGCCGGGCTCCCGGCACCGGAGGACGGGTACGGGGTGACGCCGGTGGACGGCGGTTTCGTCCGCCGCATGCCCGCGATCGGCGACGGCGCGCCGGTGTTCGACCTGGTCGTCGCCCGCAAGGACGTCGCGGACGTCGCGGACCGGATCGGCGCGCCGCCGGCCGGCACCGCGGCCTACGAGGCGCTGCGCGTGGAGGCCCGGCGCCCCCGCTTCGGCGTCGACAGCGACCACCGGACCATCCCCAACGAGCTGGAGTGGCTGACCACCGCCGTCCACCTGGACAAGGGCTGCTACCGCGGGCAGGAGACGGTGGCCCGGGTGCACAACCTGGGGCGCCCGCCGCGCCGCCTGGTGCTGCTGCACCTCGACGGGGTGAGCGAGGACCTGCCGGCACCCGGGGAGCCGGTGCTGGCAGGTGCCCGCACGGTCGGCCGCGTGGGCACCGTCGTCCGCCACCACGAGCTCGGCGTGGTCGCGCTGGCCATGGTCAAGCAGTCGGTGGCTCCGGGCGCGGCCCTGACGGTGGCCGGCTCGACGGCGGCGGTGGACCCCGACGACGCGCCCGCCGATCTCGACGACACCCGGGCGGCGGCGCGTGACCGGGTCCGCGCGGTCCGGTCTGCGACGATGCGGCCGTAGACGACGCGTTGGTGGGCAGCGAGGCGAGGAGCGGAGCATTGCGGAGCCGGGAGTCGACACGGTGACCCCGCCCGTCCCCGGCGCACGCACGCTCATCACCGCCGCCCCCACGGGCGGGGAGTCGGCGAAGGCCGACGTACCGGCACTGCCGGTGAGCGTGGAGGAGGTCGTGGCGGCCGCGCGGAGCTGCCAGGCTGTCGGCGCCGCGGTCGTCCACCTGCACGTGCGCGACACCGACACCCGGCCGACCCTCGACCTCGGCCGCGTGCGCGAGGTCGTCACCGCGGCCCGGGAGGACACCGACCTGGTCGTGCAGCTGTCCACCGGGGGAGCGGTCACCGACCCGTTCGACGCGCGACTGGCCGAGCCGGGCGCCGCCTCGCTCACGCTGGGCACGGTCGACTCCGGGCGCGACGTCTCCGCCGACCCGTGGGGCGTGACCGTCGCCGCGACCGGCGTCGGGCGCACCTCGCTCCCGGTGATGCTCGCCGCCCTGTCGGTCGGTGGCCACCTGCGGGTGGGCATGGAGGACACGCTGACCTACGCTCCGGGCGAGCCGGTGCGGGACGACACCCAGCTGGTCGCGCGCGCGGCCGGATCGGCCCGCATCGCCCAGCGCCCGCCGATGTCCACCGCCGATGCCCGCAGCATGCCGGGGATCCCGCACCTGGAGGCCGCCCCGTGACTTCGAAGCCGAACCCCGCCGGGGGCGCCGCCGTCGATGCGCTGCTGGACCCGTCGTTCCTCGAGAGCGCTGTCCGGCAGCCGATGAACGAGGTGCGGCGCCTGCGCCGCGAGGCGGAGCAGGAGGAGGTCAACCTCTCCTACACCCGCCGCCTGCTCCAGGGGCGGCTGGACATCGTGCGGCGCGAGCTCCAGCGCCGGGCCGAGGACGACGGGCGGTCCCTGGTCGACCTGCTGCCCGAGATCCTGGCCGAGAAGGGGCGCGGACCGGCTCACGGGCTCGGCCGGCACCAGACCGTCCAGCCGGCCAGCCCCGCGGAGTACGAGTCCTGGGTGAACTCGCTGACCCCGGGCGCGGACCTGTCGGCGATCACCGAGCTGAGCGACACGACGCTGGAGGATGCCGCGCGGTCGCTGGCCGGGGCCGAGAGGGGCCTGTCGGAGCGGCGACGGGGCGTGCAGCAGGTCATGGACGGGCTGGCTGCCGAGCTCGGCCGGCGGTACCGCGACGGCGAGGCCGACGTCGCCGCGCTCCTGGCCGACGAGGGCCGATGAAGGACCCCCTTGCCCCCCACCACTCGCAGGCTCGTGGCGGGGCCCTGCAAGGGGGCCGTTCCAGGAGCTTGCCGTGGCCGGAGAACCCGGTGCTGGTGGAGGTCTGGCGGTCGGGGTTCCTCGAGTCGGTGCACCGGGGCGCGCTCGTGGTGCTCGGAGCCGACGGCTCGGTGTCGTTCTCGGCCGGGGACGTCGCCCGGCCGGTGCTGCCCCGCTCGTCGAACAAGCCGGTCCAGGCGACGGCGATGCTCGCGGCCGGCTGGGCGCCGCGGTCGGGCGAGGAACTGGCCATCGGAGCGGGGTCGCACAACGGCGAGGACGGCCACCGCGAGCTGGCCGAGGCCATGCTGGCGGCCGCCGGTCTGACCGCCGCCGCCCTGGGTTGCCCGCCGGCCCTGCCGCAGGACCCGACGGCCAGGGCGGCCTACGTGGCAGCGGGGCGCGAGCCGGACCGGCTGGCGATGAACTGCTCGGGCAAGCACGCGGCGATGCTGTCGACCTGCGTCGCCGCCGGGTGGCCCGTCGAGGGGTACCTGCATCCGGAGCACCCGCTGCAGCAGGCCATCGAGGCGCGGCTGGCCGAGGCGGCCGGTGAGCCGGTGACGGCGGTCGTCGTCGACGGCTGCGGAGCGCCCCAGCACGCGTTGTCGCTGACCGGGCTGGCACGCGGCGTGCTCTCGCTGGTCGCGGCGCCCGAGGGCTCCGGGAACCGGGCCGTCGCCGACGCCATGCGGGCCAACCCCTGGTTCGTGGCCGGCACCGGGCGGGAGGACACCGACCTCATGCGCGCGGTTCCGGGGTTGCTGGTCAAGGGCGGTGCTGACGGCGTGCACGTGGCCGCGTCACCGGGCGCGGGGGCCGTGGCGCTGAAGCTCGACGACGGCGGGGACCGTGGCCGCACGCCCGCGCTGGCCGCCGGTCTGCGGCGCCTCGGAGTCCCGGCCGACGTGCTTGCTCCCTGGGCGCGCATCCCGGTGTCCGGCGGGCACGGTATCGTCGGCGAGGTCCGGGAATCGGCGGTCTTGCGCGCCTGATCTGCGGCTTTCGAATGTGCGTGGCGTCACAGCGCCTGCTAACCATACCGCTTGCAACTGCTAGCACACGGGGTTAGCGTCGTAGCTGTGCAGACCCCCGGCGAGTTCGTCCGCGAGCAGGTGACGACGGTCCGCGAGAAGGTGGACCGGGTCGCCGGCAGCGTGGCCGAGACGGTCAGCGGATCGATTCCGGAGCCGCCCAGCGTCTCCACGGTCAGCTCCTCGGTGGGTGACTTCATCCGCGAGCAGCGCAACGCCGCCCGTGTGTCGCTGCGCGAACTGGCCCGCACCGCCGGCGTCAGCAACCCCTACCTGTCCCAGGTGGAGCGGGGGCTCCGGAAGCCGTCCGCGGAGATCCTCGCCGCGATCGCCCGGGCCCTGAAGATCTCGGCCGAATCGCTCTACGAACAGGCGGGGATCCTCGACCGGCGTTCCGGAAATGCGGACACCGTGGCGGCGATCCGCTCGGACAACTCGTTGTCCGAGCGGCACAAGGCCGTCCTGCTCGAGCTCTACGAGACCTACGTCCGGGAGTACCGGGGTTCCTCCCCGGCCGCCAGTTCCCCGGCCGCCAGCTGAACCCCACAGCCCACACAAAGGAGTCGACATGAGCCCCACCCAGACCGTGAAGCAGTACGGCGAGTTCGCCGCGACCCAGAGCCGTACCCTCGCCGAGCAGGCCCGCACCCCCCTGCTGGCCGTCGTCGGCGCCGGTGACCTGGCCGTCGAGCGGGCCCGCACCGTCGTCGCCTCGGTCCGCTCCCGGGCCGAGGCCCTCCCGGGCGAGGCCCAGGTCCAGGCGGACCTCGCGGTGAAGGAGGCCCGGACCCGGGCCACCGAGGCCGTCGGCACGGCGCGCACCACCGCCCAGCAGCTGGCCACCGCGGTCCGTCCCGAGGCGCTGCGCACCACCGTGGTGGAGTTCGTCGAGACCGCCCGCACCCAGGCCGTCAGCACCGTCGAGTCCCTCGCCGAGCGTGGCGCCGAGGTCGTCGAGGAGCTGCGCCGCAAGCCCGCCGTCCGCCGGGTCGTCCGTCGCGCGGAGGAGGTCGTGGACACCGTCGAGGACGCGCTCGAGGAGGTCCTCGAGGAGACCGCCGAGGCCGTGACCGAGGCCTCGAACGAGGTCACCTCCATCGCGCAGAAGACGGCTGCCAAGGCTGCCAAGGCCGCCACCAAGGCCGAGGAGACCGTGCACGAGACCGCCGACTCGGCCAAGGCCACCGTGGCCGAGGTCGCCGAGGAGCCGGCGCCGGCCCCCAAGGCCAAGCGGAACAGCCCCGCCGCCGCGAAGTCGCCGGCTACCACCGCCCGCGTGACCCGGGCCCGTTCCGCCCGCCGGAGCGACCCGACCGCCGTGCCGGCCAAGAACGACTGAGCCGACCGGCCCCCCGACCAGGGCCCCGGAGCTGCGACCAGCGCTCCGGGGCCCTGTCGCGTCCCGGAGCGCCCGGTCGCTCCTTCCGAGTGGGCCGGACCGTCGGCGCCTGTCCGCCCGGCCGCGCGCGAGTAGCCTGAGGGCATGGCCGAGTTCGACTGGTTGCTGCTCACCGCCCTGACGTACGGCGGTCTGGCGCTGACCGCCTGGGCCTTCGTGGACGCACTGACCCGCCCGGCGAACGCGTTCGTCGCCACCGGCAAGCTGACGAAGCCCGCCTGGCTGGCGATCACCGGCATCGCGATCGCCGTCGTCTACCTGTTCGGGCTGATGAGCTTCCTCGGCCTGCCGGCGATCATCGCCGCGGTCGTCTACCTGGTGGACGTGCGGCCCGCGGTGCGCGGGCTGCGGCGCGGCAACAGCTGGTAGCCCGCCCGCTCACCTGCCGAAGACACCCTCCGGTGGTTCCGGGGAAGGCTCGGCGTCAGCATCCTGGACCGGCTGCGCCCTGCCGCTGAACCGGTCGAGGTCCTCGCCGTCGACCACGCGTGCGGGCATGGGATCGCGTGCGCAGGCGCGGCTGAGGGCGGCGATCGGCAGCTCGGCGCCGGAGCCGACCGCGACCAGGTTGCCGAACCGCCGGCCCCGCAGGGTGCCGGGCTCGGCGAGCACGCACACGTGCGCGAACGCGGTCCGCAGCGTGGCCACCTGGGCCCGGGCGAAGCGGAGCGGGGGGCCGTCGGCGACGTTCGCGGCGTAGACGCCGCCGGGACGCAGCACGCGGGCGACCTCGGCGACGAACTCGGCGCTGGTGAGGTGCGCGGGTGTCCGCGCGCCGGCGAAGACGTCGGTGAGGACGACGTCGGCGCTCCCGGCGTGCATCGTCGTCAGCGCCTCGCGGGCATCGGCGGCGCGGACGCGGATCCGGGCGTGCCGGGGGAGCGGCAGGTACTCGCGGACCAGGTCGGTCAGCGGCTCGTCGATCTCCACCACCCGCTGTCGCGATCCGGGTCGGGTGGCGGCGACGTACCGGGGCAGGGTCAGCGCGCCGCCGCCCAGGTGCACGACGTCGAGGGCGGCGCCCGGTTCGGCGGCGAGGTCGAGGACGTGCCCCATCCGGCGGACGTACTCGAACTCCAGGTGCGACGGGTCGTCGAGGTCGACGTGCGACTGCGGCGTGCCGTTGACCATGAGCACCCAGGACCCGTCGCGATCGGCGTCCCCGAGCAGTTCGGCCGTGCCGCCGGCCACGGGCGTCGGGCCGGGCGGAAGTCTCACCGGCGCCATGCTCCCATCGGCTCAGACCGGGGCGACCGCCGACCAGCGGACCGTGACCTCGCCGTGCCGCCAGCGCCGGCTCGATCCCACCAGCGGCCAGCCCTGGCCGGCCAGGGCTTCCACGGCCGCGGTCCAGCGCTGCCGTGGGCCGAACGTCGACAGGCCGGCGGCCGCGGCCCAGGCCGCGTCGAACGCCCGCAGGAACTCGTGCACCGGCTGGCCTGGGACGTTGTGGTGGATCAGCGCCTTGGGCAGTCGCTCGGCGAGGTCCGAGGGCGTCGCGATGTCGGACACCCGTGCGGCCAGCGTCAGGGTGAGCGGCCCGTCGGCGTCCAGGGCGACCCAGGCCGAGCGGCGGCCCCACTCGTCGCAGGTCCCCTCGACGATCAGCCCGCCCGGGGCCAGCGCGGCACGCATGGTGTCCCACGCGCGGAGCGCGGACTCCTCGTCGTACTGGCGCAGGACGTTGAACGCCCGCACCAGCACCGGCTGCAGCCCGGCCAGCTCGAAGCCGCCCACGCGGAAGTCCACGCGCGGAGGGTCCCGGTCGGCGGTCACCGCCTCGACCCGCTCCGGGTCGATCTCCAGCCCGACGACCTCCAACCCGTCCACCTCGGAGCCGAGCCGCTCCACGAGCTCGAGGGTGGTCACCGCCGAGGCGCCGTACCCCAGGTCCACGACGAGCGGACGGGCGGAGTCCCGCAGGCGAGGCAGCTGGGTGGCCCGGATCCAGCGATCGACCCGCCGCAGCCGGTTGGCGTTCGTGGTCCCGCGGGTCGGCAGGCCGAGCGCGCGGGCCCGGCCGGCGGCCAGGCGCGGCGCGCGCCTGGGTTGCGGGGACAGCGAGGCTCGCTGCTTGTGCTCGCTCACCGGTCCGGAGGGTAGTCCCGGTTACCGTCGAACCGTGCAGGTGCGAACTGATGTCCGGCTGGCCGAGCTCACCACGCTCGCCGTCGGTGGCCCCGCGGAACGGCTGATCGAGGTGGAGACCGCCGCGGAGCTGGTGGCCGCGGTGCGGGACGCCGACGAGTCGAGCCGCCCGCTGCTGCTCATCGGCGGGGGGTCGAACCTCATCGCGCCCGACGAGGGCTGGCCCGGCGACGTCGTGGCCGTCCGCTCCCGCGGCATCGAGCGCGACGGGCACCGGCTCCTGGTGCAGGCGGGGGAGGACTGGGACGCGCTGGTGGCGTACACGGTCGAGAACCAGCTCGCCGGCATGGAGGCGCTGTCGGGGATCCCCGGGTCGACCGGCGCGACGCCGGTGCAGAACGTCGGGGCCTACGGCCAGGAGGTCGCGCAGACGATCACCTCCGTGCGCGTCCACGACCGCGCCGAGAAGGCCGAGCGCACGCTCACCCCGGCCGAGTGCGGCTTCGCCTACCGCGACAGCCGGCTCAAGCGCGAGCCCGGCCGCTTCGTCGTCCTGGAGGTCGGCTTCGCGCTGTTCCCGGGTGCGGAGTCCCGTCCCGTCGGCTACGCCGAGCTCGCCCGGTCCCTGGGCGTCGCGATCGGGGAGACGGCGCCACTGGCGGCGGTCCGCGACGCCGTGCTGGCGCTGCGGCGGGGCAAGGGCATGGTCTGGGACACCGCCGACCCCGACAGCCGCAGCGCCGGCTCGTTCTTCACCAACCCGATCGTCCCCGCCGAGCGCGCCGTCGAGGGGTGCCCGAGCTGGCCGGCGGGCGACGGCCGGGTCAAGCTCAGCGCCGCCTGGCTGGTCCAGCACGCCGGATTCGGCCGCGGAACCCGCGACGGGCGCGTGGGGACGTCGTCGCGGCACAGCCTGGCGCTCACCACCTCCGACGGCGCCACCGCCGCGGAGCTCCTCGCCTTCTCCGACCGGATCATCGCCACCGTCCGCGAGCGGTTCGGGGTGATCCTGGAGCGGGAGCCCACCGTCGTCCGGCCCTGAGCCGGCGGCTGTCAGGGCGTCCGGAGGCCGCCGGATCGAACGGGCGGGCGCGACGGCCGATCACCCGTCGCGCGCCACCTTGTGCTGGGCCGCCTGGGCCCGCGGTCGGACGACCATGAGGTCGACGTTCACGTGGTGCGGCCGGGTGACCGCCCAGACGATGCAGTCGGCGACGTCCTCGGCGACCAGCGGCTCACGCACTCCGCGGTACACCGCGTCCGCTGCCTCCGCGGACCCCAGCCGGTTGCGCGCGAACTCCTCGGTGCGGACCATCCCCGGTGCGATCTCGATCACCCGCAGCGGCTCACCGACCAGCTCCAGCCGCAGCGTCTCGGCGAGCGTGTGCACCCCGTGCTTGGCCGCCGTGTACGACGCTCCGCCCTCGTAGGAGACCATCCCCGCCGTCGAGCCCACGAACAGCACGTCACCGGCGCCCGACGCCCGCAGCGCCGGGAGCAGCGCCTTGGTCAACCGCACGGTGCCGAGCACGTTCACGTCGTAGGTGCGCGCCCACGAGTCGAGGTCGGCCTCGGCCACCGGGTTGGCGTCGAACGCACCACCGGCGTTGTTGACCAGCACGTCCACCCGATCGAGGGCCGCGGCGAAGGCGGCCACCGAATCGGCGTCGGTCACGTCGAGCGGCAGCGCCCGCGCCCCGGTGGACGCGGCCACCTCCGCCAGCCGGTCGGCCCGCCGTCCCCCCACGACGACGTCGAAGCCCTCGGCCGCGAGCCGGGCCGCCGTCGCGGCGCCGATCCCGCTGGAGGCGCCCGTGACGACGGCGGTGCGACCGCGCCCGGGCAGATCGGGGGGCGCGGAGGAGGTGGTCTTCTCGGGGCCGGACATGCGGGCCATCCTCGCGCTGTTGCAGGATGGAGGCAGTCGGGGGTGCCGGTCCGCACCCATCCAGCACAGCGCAGAGCGGAGGTCCTCCATGCCCGCTCGCCGGTTTTCCCGTCCGGAGCTGCCCCGGAGGGTTGCGACCCTGTCCGTGCACACCAGCCCGCTCGACCAGCCCGGCGCGGGCGACGCCGGTGGCATGAACGTCTACATCGTCGAGGTCTCCCGCCGGCTCGCCGCCCGCGGCATCGCCGTCGACGTCTTCACCCGCGCCACCTCCAGCGACCTGCCCCCGGTCGTGGAGATGAGCCCCGGGGTCACGGTGCGGCACGTCAACGCCGGCCCGTTCGAAGGGCTCGGCAAGGAGGAGCTCCCGGCGCAGCTGTGCGCATTCACCGCCGCCGTCCTGCGGGCGGAGGCCCAGCACGAGCCCGGGTACTACGACGTCGTCCACTCGCACTACTGGCTCTCGGGCCAGGTCGGGTGGCTGGCCCGGGACCGGTGGGGCGTGCCGCTGATCCACACCGCGCACACCCTGGCCAAGGTCAAGAACGAGGCGCTCGCCAGCGGGGACCGCCCCGAGCCGCGTGCCCGCGTCATCGGCGAGGAGCAGGTGGTCGTCGAGGCCGACCGGCTGATCGCCAACACCGACGAGGAGGCGCGCCAGCTGGTGCGGCTGTACGGGGCGGACCCCGCGCGCACGCTGGTGGTCCCGCCCGGCGTGGACCTCGACCGGTTCACCCCCGGCAGCCGGGCCGCGGCACGCCGCGCCGTGGGGGTGCCGGAGGACGCCGTCGTCCTGCTCTTCGTCGGGCGCATCCAGCCGTTGAAGGCTCCCGACGTCCTGCTCGCCACCGCGGCGCGGATGCTGGCCGACGACCCTGCGCTGCGGCCCCGCCTCCAGGTGCACGTCGTCGGGGCGCCCAGCGGCACCGGGCTGGACGCCCCCCGGCAGCTGGAGCAGCTGGCCGCCGACCTCGGCATCGCCGACGTCGTCCGTTTCTCCCCGCCGCAGCCGCCCGAGCGGCTGGCCGACCTCTACCGTGCCGCCGACGTGACCGTCGTGCCGAGCCACAACGAGTCCTTCGGCCTCGTGGCGCTGGAGTCGCAGGCGTGCGGCACCCCGGTGGTGGCCGCGGCGGTGGGCGGCCTGTCGACGGCCGTGCGGAACGGCGTCTCCGGCGTCCTCGTCCCCGGTCACGACCCCGCCGACTACGCCGTCGCCGTCCGCGACGTCCTGGCCCGCCGGGAGCTGCTCGCCGTGGGCGCCCGCCGGCACGCCGCCCGCTTCTCCTGGGAGCGCACCGCGGACGCCCTCGTCGACGCCTACACCGCCGCGGCCGGCGAGATGGCGGTCACCCCCGTCCGCCCGGCCCGCGAACGCGGAGGAGGCCCGCTGCGGGCGCTGCCCGGGATCTCGGTGGCCCGGTGAGCGGGCAGGGTGGTGCCAGGAGCACCGACGAGCTCGACGCCGTCATCGACCAGACGCTGCGCGACGCCGAACTGGTGCACGAGCACCCTCGGGCGGGCACCTGGCTGGTCGACCTCCCCGGCACCAAGAAGCTCAAGACCGTCTGCGGCCTGATCGTGGGCGAGCACGCCCTGCGCGTCGAGGCGTTCGTCTGCCGCCAGCCGGACGAGAACCGCGAGCAGCTGTGGACCTACCTGCTGCAGCACAACGCCCGCATGTACGGCGTCTCCTACTCCATCGACACCGTCGGGGACGTGTACCTGACCGGCCGGCTGCCGCATGCCGCGGTCACGCCCGAGGAGCTCGACCGGGTCCTGGGGGCGGTGCTCAGCTATGCCGACGACCACTTCAACACCATGCTCGAGATCGGCTTCGGCACGTCCATCCGACGCGAGTGGGACTGGCGGGTGAGGCGCGGCGAGTCCCTGCGCAACCTCGAGGCGTTCGCTGCCTTTGCTGATCCCACCCGCCGCCCGGACGCCGATCCCACCCGCCGCCCGGACGCCGATCCCACCCGCCGCCCGGACGCCGCTCCCGAGCAGGAGGCGTGACGGCGACGGAGAAGTCGCAGCCGGGCGAGGTGTCGCCCGGCACGGAGGTGCCGCCCGGCAGGGACCTGCCCCCCGGGTACGCCCGCCGCTGGTGGGTGCTCGCCACGATGACCATCTGCCTGCTCGTGGTGATCATGGGGAACACGACGCTCAACGTCGCGATCCCGACCCTGCAGCGCGAGCTCGGCGCCACCCAGGGCGAGCTGCAGTGGGCCGTCGACGCCTACATCGTCGTCTTCGCCGGGCTGCTGTTCTCCTGGGGCGTCATCGGCGACCGCATCGGACGTCGCCGCGTCCTGCTCATCGGGTTGACCATCTTCGCCACGGCCTCGGTGCTGGCCGCCTTCTCGGACAGCCCGTTGGAGCTCATCATCTGGCGGTCGGTCATGGGCGTCGGCGGAGCGGCGGTGCAGCCGACGACGCTCGCCGTCATCACCAACGTCTTCCCGGCCGACGAGCGGGGGCGGGCCATCGGCATCTGGGCGGCCACGGCCGGGCTCGCCGTCGCCGGTGGCCCACTCGCCAGCGGCCTCGCGCTCACCCACTTCTGGTGGGGCGCGACCTTCCTCATCGGGGTGCCGGTCGCGGTGCTCGGCGTCGTGGCGACGCTGGCGTTCGTGCCCGAGTCGCGCGACCCCACCCCCGGCCGGCTCGACGTCTTCGGCGTGCTCCTGTCGATCGTCGCCCTGGGCGGGTTGGTCTACGGGATCATCCACGGTGGGTCCGGGGTGGGCTGGACGACGCCGGGGGTCCTCGTCCCGCTCGTCGGTGGCGCGCTGCTCATGGCGCTCTTCGTGTGGCTCCAGTGGCACTCCGCGCACCCGGCGCTCGACGTCTCGCTGTTCCGCAACCCGGCCTTCTCGGCGGCCGCCGTCGCGCTGGGGCTGAACTTCTTCGCCCTGATGGGCGCCACGTTCTACCTCGTCTACTACCTCCAGGGCGCCCGCGGCTACGACCCGCTGCAGTCCGGCGCCGCGCTCGTCCCGGTGGCGCTGGGCATGGCGGTCATGGCGACGCGCAGCTCCCGGCTGGCGGAGCGGTTCGGCGCGAAGGCGGTCTGTGCCACGGGCTTCGCGCTCATCACGCTGTCGTTCCTGGGCTTCCAGCTGCTCGACCAGACCGCTCCCCTGTGGTTGCTGCTGGTCACCCTCACCGTGCAGGGCATGGGCATGGGCACGGTCATGGCGCCGGCCACCGAGTCGATCATGTCGGTGGTGCCGCGGGAGAAGGCCGGCGCCGGCGCGGCGGTGAACAACACCGTCCGCCAGGTCGGCGGAGCGCTCGGCGTGGCCATCCTCGGCTCGGTCCTGGCCACCGCGTACTCGGCGAACCTCGGCCGCGCCGTCGACGTGCTTCCCGCCTCGATGCGCGGCGAGGCGAGCACCTCCATCGCCGCGACCCTCGAGACGGCCGGCACGACGGCCGACCGGGCGCGAGCCGACGGCGAGACCGAGCTCGCCGCGGCCGCCGACGCGCTGGCCGGCACGGCCCGCGAGGCATTCGTCTCGGCCATGCACCTCACGGCGATCGGCACCGCCGCCGCGACGACCGTGGCCGCCGTCGTGGTGCTGATCTGGTTGCCCGGCCGCCGGCGCGAGGTGCCGGCGGTTCCGGATCGACCCTCGTGACGACGAGCTGTCGCGGCTGCCCACGGAACAGCGCCTCCGGCAGCGGCGGGAGCCGGCTCCGGCCCTGACGGCCGGCGCTGCCTGTGCGGACGCCGTCGGGCAGGATGATCCTCGTGACGACGTCTCCGGGAACGCTGGTGCTGCTCCGCCACGGCGAGAGCGAGTGGAACAAGGCCAACCTCTTCACCGGCTGGGTGGACGTGCCGCTCTCGGACAAGGGGCGCACCGAGGCCGCCCGCGGTGGCGAGCTCCTGGCCGAGCACGACCTGCTGCCCGACGTGCTGCACACCTCACTGCTCAAGCGCGCCATCACCACCGCGGAGCTCGCCCTGGCCACCGCCGATCGGCAGTGGATCCCGGTGCGCCGCTCCTGGCGGCTGAACGAGCGTCACTACGGCGCCCTGCAGGGCAAGGACAAGGCCGCCACCCTCGCGGAGTACGGCGAGGAGCAGTTCATGACCTGGCGCCGGTCGTACGACACCCCGCCGCCACCGATCGACCCCGGCGACCAGTACTCCCAGGACGCCGACCAGCGCTACGCCTTCCTGCCGCCGGAGGCCCGCCCGGCGACCGAGTGCCTCGCCGACGTCGTCGTCCGGATGCTCCCGTACTGGTACGACGCGATCGTCCCGGACCTGCGTGCGGGAAGGACCGTGCTGGTCGCCGCGCACGGCAACAGCCTGCGGGCGCTGGTGAAGCACCTCGACGGGATGGGCAAAGACGAGGTCGTCGGGCTCAACATCCCGACCGGCGTTCCCCTCCGCTACGACCTCGACGCCGAGCTGCGGCCGGTGGAGCCGGGCGGCCGGTACCTGGACCCCGCCGCCGCCGCGGCCGCCATCGAGGCCGTCAAGAACCAGGGGAAGAAGTAGCCCCCGAGGAACGACGGTGAGCCGCCCCGGGGAGGGGCGGGAACGGCTCGGAGCACCAGGGGCACGGCACCTGGCCGCGGCGCCGTCCGGAGGACGGCAGGTGTCAGAGCCGCGGTCTCAGCCGGAGGACGACGGTGTCACGGCGTGGCGTTCGCCGGTGACGAGGTAGACGACCCGGCGGGCCACGCCGACGGCGTGGTCACCGAAACGCTCGTAGTAGCGGCCGAGCAGCGTGATGTCGATGGCGGTCTCCACCCCGTACGGCCATGACTCCGAGAGCAGCTGACGGAACAGATCGCGGTGCAGGCGGTCCATCGCGTCGTCGTCGGTCTCCAGCTCGCGGGCCGCCTCGACGTCGCGGGTCGCGATCACGGTGCCGGCCTTGGCCACCAGCATCTCGGCGACGTGCCCGGCCTCCAGGAACTGGGGTCGGACCTCCTGCGGGACGGCCTGGTCGGGGAAGCGCATCCGCGCCACCTTCGCGATGTGCTCGGCGAGGTCACCCATGCGCTCGAGGTCGCTGGCGATCCGGGTCGCCGTGACGATCGTGCGCAGGTCGGTGGCCACCGGCTGCTGACGGGCCAGCAGCGTGAAGCACCGCTGGTCGATGCTCTCGCGCTGCGCGTCCAGTTGCTCGTCACCCGCGATCACGAGGTCGGCGAGGGCGACGTCGGCGTCCAGCAGGGCGGTGGTGGCGGTGCTCATCTGGGAGCCCACGGTGTTGGCCATCTCGACCAGACAGCCTCGGATGTCCTCGAGCTCCTCGAAGTAGCTCTCGCGCATGTGTCGTCCTCCCGTTGGGCGTTCCCCGAGGGTATGACCGCTCATCTCCCCGTTCTCACTTTTCCGGTGAACGGCCGTCCACACCATGGTGAACACTGATCAGTTCCGGCGGGCAACCCCGCCGATCGCACCGTTCCAGGGTCGTACGGCCCTAGCATCGGGGCGTGAGTCCGCTGGTCGCATTGGTGGTCGGCCTCATCCTCGGGGGGGTGGTGGCCGCGACGGTCATCCTCAGGTTTCCCCGCGCGGGCCACGCCGTCCCGGCCGAGGCGAGTGCGCTGGCGCTGCCCGAGGCCGCACTGACCAGGCGCCTGGTGGACCTGATCGACCCGGCGATCGTCTTCGTCGACGCCGACGACTCGGTGCTGCTGGCCAATCCCGCGGCGCGTGCGCTCGGCATCGTCCGTGGTGACCGGCTGATCGTGCCGGAGCTCCTGTCGCTGGCCCGTGACGTGCGCGCCAGCAGCAGCCGGCGGGGCGACGTACGGCTTCCCGGTGACCTGGTCGGCTCGGGTCCCCGCCTCGTGGGGGTGCACGGTGTGCGGCTCGACGGCGGCACGGTGGCCCGCTCTGGCCCGGTCGCCCTGATCCTCCAGGACGTCACCGAGGCCCGGCGGGTGGAAGCGGTCCGTCGCGACTTCGTGGCCAACGTCGGGCACGAGCTGAAGACGCCGGTCGGTGCGCTGGCGCTGCTCGCCGAGGCCATCGAGGGTGCCTCCGACGACCCCGAGACGGTGCAGCGGTTCGCCGCGCGGATCGCCCACGAGGCCGACCGGCTCGGCCGGCTGGTGCGGGAGCTCATCGACCTCTCCCGCCTGCAGGGCGGCGAACCGCTGCCGGACCTGGTCCCGGTCGAGGTGGACCGGGTGCTCGCCGAGGCGGTGGACCGAACCCGCACCGCGGCCCGTGCCAAGGAGCTGGACATCGTCGTCGGCGGTCAGCACGGTCTGTGGGTGCGCGGGGTGGAGAGCCAGCTGGCCACCGCCGTCACCAACCTGCTCGCCAACGCGGTGGCCTACAGCGCCGGGGCGAGCCGGATCGCCGTGGCGGCCCGGGCGCGCTCGGGATTCGCCGAGATCGCCGTCACCGACAGCGGCATCGGCATCCCCCGGGCCGACCGGCACCGGGTCTTCGAGCGCTTCTACCGCGTGGACCAGTCGCGGGCCAGCAGCACCGGCGGCACGGGACTGGGCCTGGCGATCGTGAAGCACGTCGCGAGCAATCACGGCGGCTCGGTCACGGTCTGGAGCGAGGAGGGGCTCGGGTCGACGTTCACCCTGCGCATCCCGCTCGCCGGTCCGGCCGACCACCCGGCGGCCACACCGGCCGCCACCCCCACTTCTCAGGCATTGGAGAACGAGCGTTCATGACCCGTGTGCTGGTCGTCGAGGACGAGGAGTCCTTCTCCGACGCGCTGTCGTACATGCTGCGCCGGGAGGGCTACGACACGGTGGTGGCTGCCACCGGGCCGGATGCGCTCGCCGAGTACGACAGCGGCGGAGCCGACATCGTGCTGCTCGACCTGATGCTGCCGGGGCTGCCCGGCACCGAGGTGTGCCGCGCGCTCCGGGCGCGCAGCAGCGTGCCGATCATCATGCTGACCGCCAAGGACGCCGAGATCGACAAGGTGGTCGGGCTGGAGCTGGGCGCCGACGACTACGTGACCAAGCCGTACTCGGCGCGCGAGCTGGTCGCCCGCATCCGTGCGGTCCTGCGGCGGCGCGGAGAGACGCCGGAGCCCACGATGTCGGACGCGGTGCTGTCGGCCGGCCCCGTGCGGATGGACGTCGAGCGGCACGTGGTGGCCGTGGACGGTGAGCAGGTGGCGCTACCGCTCAAGGAGTTCGACCTGCTGGAGTTCCTGCTGCGCAATGCGGGCCGCGTGCTCACCCGCGCCCAGCTGATCGACCGGGTCTGGGGCTCGGACTACGTCGGCGACACCAAGACCCTCGACGTCCACGTGAAGCGGTTGCGGGCCAAGCTGGAGCCCGACCCCGCGAACCCGACCTACCTGCTGACGGTGCGGGGCCTGGGCTACAAGCTCGAGGCCTGAGGCCCCGTCCCGGGTCCCACCTGAGCGTGCGAAGGGAGGGGAGGACGGGGTCCTTCTGCTGCCCCCCACCGCTCGCGAGCTCGCGGCGGGACCCTGCAGGGGGCCTGGTGGGAGGACGGGGTCCTCCTACTGCCCCCGGCCGGTCTCCTCCTGCAGTTCGTCGATCTTCTGCGAGGCCTCGGCCTTGCTGAGGTCTTCAGGGACCTCCTCGCCGGCCTCGCGGGCCAGCGTCCCCAGGTAGCTCTTCTGCGCGCCGGTGGCCGGTTCCCCACCGGTCACCCAGTCGGCGGGGTCCTTCTCGGCGGTTCGGTCGGCCGCGCTGTTTGATTCGCTCATGTGTTCGAGCGTAGGCGTGGGTGGGGGGCTCCGCACGGCGAACCGGGCGGCCGCGCTCATGGCCTTGGGCGCCGCCAGGACAGCTCGAGGGGAACCGGTCCGCGGCCGGTGACCGGCTCGGGGCTGGCGGGATGCGCAGCGATCAGCCCCTGATCGAGGCGGAGCACCGTCAGCCGGCGCAGCTCGGCGTAGGCGGCGCCGCCGAGCAGTGCGGTGAGTTCGGCCGCGTAGGTCTCCACCAGCGGCTCGGGTGCGACGTGCGCCGTCGGTGACCCGGTGCACCACCAGTGCAGGTCGTGCCCGCCGGAACCCCAGCCGCGCCGGTCGAACTCACCGATCGTCGAGACCAGGATGCGGGTGCCGTCCGGGCGGTCGACGTGCTCCTGCTCGCGGCGCACCGGCAGCTGCCAGCACACGTCGGGCTTGGTCGTGAGCGGGTGCAGGCCGGTGCGCAGGGCCATGCGGTGCAGCGCGCAGCCGCTGCCGCCCGGGAACCCGGGCCGGTTGAGGAAGACGCAGGCGCCGTCCACGACGCGGGTGCGCAGCGACCGCGCTCCGTCGCCGGGTTCGTCGTCCGCGGCGTCCTCCTCCGTCCACGCGCCCCGCCCGGTCGGGGCCAGCTGCCAGTCCTCGGCGGTGAGGTCGGCGACCGCAGCCGTGACCCGGTGCAGGTCGTCGTCGTCGGTGAAGAACGCGCCGTGGCTGCAGCAGCCGTCGTCCGCCCGGCCCTCGACCACGCCGGCGCACCCCCGGCCGAACACGCAGGTCCACGCCGAGGAGAGCCAGGTCAGGTCCGCTCGCACCAGGTGCTCCGGGTCGGCCGGGTCGAAGAACTCCACCCACTCGCGGGGAAAGTCGAGCGGGACCTCCGGAGGTGGCTCGTCGGGCACCCCGCCAGCCTAGTGAAAGGAGCCCCTGCCCCCTCCGTTCGCACGCTCACGGTGGGGCCCTGCAGGGGGCCGTCGGGCAGACTGGGGCCCATGCGACTCGGGGTGCTGGACGTCGGATCGAACACGGTGCACCTCCTGGTGGTCGACGCCCACCCGGGTGCGCACCCCACACCCATGCACGACGACAAGTCCGTCCTCCGGCTGGCCGAGCACGTGGGCCCGGATGACGTGCTGTCCAAGGCCGGGGAGAAGGCGTTGCTGCACGCCGTGCAGGGTGCGTGCGACCAGGCCGAGGCCCGGGGCTGCGAGGAGTTCATGGCGCTGGTCACCTCCGCGATCCGGGAGGCGGCCAACGGCTTGGAGGTGCTCGAGCGGATCCGGGAGCGCACCGGCGTCGACATGACGGTGCTCACCGGTGAGGACGAGGCCCGGCTGACCTTCCTCGCCGTCCGGCGGTGGTTCGGCTGGAGCGCCGGGCGGCTCCTGGTGCTCGACATCGGCGGCGGGTCGCTGGAGCTGGCCGCAGGTATCGACGAGGACCCCGAGGTGGCGCTCTCGCTGCCGCTGGGCGCCGGCCGGATGACCCGCCGCTTCCTGCCGGCCGCCCTGGACGGCGGCCGGCCGGACCTGGCCGCGCTGGACGCGCTCGCCGCCCACGCCGCCGACCTGCTCGCCCCCGCCGCCGAGAAGATCGCTGACGTGGGAACGCCCGACATGGTGGTGGCGACGAGCAAGACCTTCCGCACCCTGGCCCGGCTGGCCGGTGCCGCGCCGTCGTCGGCCGGCCTGCGGGTGCGTCGGGAGCTGACGGCCACCGGACTGGGCCAGCTGGTGGGCTTCGTCTCGCGCATCGAATCCTCCGCGCTGGCCGAGCTGCCCGGCGTCTCGGCGAACCGGGCGCACCAGGTTCCCGCTGGAGCCGTTGTCGCTGCCGAGACTCTGCGTGCGCTCGACGTACGGTGCGTGCGGATCTGTCCGTGGGCGCTGCGCGAGGGTGTCATCCTGCGCCGGCTCGACTCGTTGGGAGGGGCGTGATGGCCGAACCGGACTGGAACCCGGACACGGGGGGGCGGTCCCTCGCCGAGATCCTCCGGGAAGCGGGCATCGAGTCGGCGGCGCGCACCGCACGCCGCCGCCGCGCGGACGACGACGACACCGGCATCCGCCAGCGCCGGGCCGACGCCGCCGCGGCC
>DASPIH010000034.1:0-2744 GCA_035629195.1 Blastococcus sp.
ATCAAGGCGTTCGCCGTCGGGCCGAACCTGCAGAAGGGCCGGTCGCTCTTCACCCGCGACAAGAGCGGCCGCAGCGGCGAGGAGGCCGGGGCGTCGCCCGCTCCGGACGCGCTCGGCGAGCGGGAGTTCCCGGCGTCCGGAGAGGTGCTGCGCGCCGGCCGGGACTACGTGGGCACGGACGGGGTGTTGGAGCCCATGGACACCGACGACCTCCCGCTGGAGCCCGCGCACGCGTAGTTGCCCGGGCTGGGAGGATCGGAGGTTGAGAACGCATGGGGGCGGGCCGGGCACCGGCCGGCCCGCCCCCGCTCGCGACCGACGGAAGGCTCCGAAGCCCAGTGGCTCAGTACATCTACACGATGGTCCGCGCGCGCAAGGCACATGGCGACAAGGTGATCCTGGACAACGTCACCCTGTCGTTCCTGCCCGGCGCCAAGATCGGTGTCGTCGGCCCGAACGGCGCCGGCAAGTCCACCGTCCTCCAGATCATGGCCGGCATGCAGCAGCCGTCCAACGGCGAGGCGTCGCTGGCGCCCGATGCCACCGTCGGCATCCTCCTGCAGGAGCCGCCGCTGAACGAGCAGCTCGACGTGCGCGGCAACGTCGAGGAGGCGGTCAAGCCCCTCCGCGACGCGCTCCAGCGCTTCGAGGAGGTCAGCGCGGCGATGGGTGAGCCCGATGCCGACTTCGACGCGCTCCTGGGCGAGCAGGGCGAGCTCATGGAGGTCATCGAGAACAACGACGGCTGGGAGCTCGACGCCCGCATCGAGCAGGCCATGGACGCGCTGCGCTGCCCGCCCGGCGACGCCGACGTCACCGTCCTCTCCGGTGGTGAGCGCCGCCGGGTCGCGCTGTGCAAGCTGCTGCTCGAGGCGCCCGACCTGCTGCTCCTCGACGAGCCCACCAACCACCTCGACGCCGAGAGCGTGGCCTGGCTGGAGCAGCACCTGGAGAAGTACGCCGGCACCGTCGTCGCGGTCACCCACGACCGGTACTTCCTCGACAACGTCGCCGAGTGGATCCTCGAGCTCGACCGCGGCCGCGCCTACCCCTACGAGGGCAACTACTCCACCTACCTGGAGACCAAGGCCGCCCGGCTGCAGGTCGAGGGTGCCAAGGACGCCAAGCGCGCGAAGCGGCTCAAGGACGAGCTGGAGTGGGTGCGCTCGGGCGCCAAGGCCCGCCAGGCCAAGAGCAAGGCCCGGCTGGCCCGGTACGAGGAGATGGCCGCGGAGGCCGAGAAGTTCCGCAAGCTGGACTTCGAGGAGATCCAGATCCCGCCGGGTCCCCGGCTGGGCAGCGTCGTCGTCGAGACCAAGAACCTGACGAAGGCCTTCGGCGACCGCGTCCTGATCGACGACCTGTCCTTCACCCTGCCGCGCAACGGCATCGTCGGTGTCGTCGGCCCGAACGGCGCCGGCAAGACCACGCTGTTCCGCATGCTCGTGGGCGAGGAGAAGCCCGACGACGGCGAGATCAAGGTCGGCGAGACGGTCAAGCTGTCCTACGTCGAGCAGAGCCGCGGCGGCATCGACCCCACGAAGACGCTGTGGGACGTCGTCTCCGACGGTCTCGACCACATCAAGGTGGGCAACGTCGAGATGCCCTCGCGCGCCTACGTCGCGGCCTTCGGCTTCAAGGGCCCGGACCAGCAGAAGCGGGCCGGGGTCCTCTCCGGTGGTGAGCGCAACCGGCTGAACCTGGCGCTGACGCTCAAGCAGGGCGGCAACCTGCTCCTGCTCGACGAGCCCACCAACGACCTCGACGTCGAGACCCTCACCAGCCTGGAGAGCGCGCTGCTGGAGTTCCCCGGCTGCGCCGTCGTCGTCAGCCACGACCGGTGGTTCCTGGACCGCGTCGCCACCCACATCCTCGCCTACGAGGGCGAGTCGAAGTGGTTCTGGTTCGAGGGCAACTTCGCCGACTACGAGAAGAACAAGGTCGAGCGGCTCGGCCAGGACGCCACCCGCCCGCACCGCGCCACCTACCGCAAGCTCAGCCGCGACTGAAGAAGGGCCCCGCCGCCCCCCACGCCTCGCAGGCTCGGCGCGGGCCCCTGCGGCGGGGCCGTTCCAGCACCACCGGGGGCCGGCCGGAGCAGCTGCTCCGGCCGGCCGTCGGCATCCGCAGAGGTCGATCGAGTCCCGGTTCGTCAGCCGGGGGCGAAGCGGGTGACGAACCGGCGCTGCCACGGGGTCTCGACCGCCCTCGGGTGGTACCGATCCCGCACGTAGCCGACCGCCTGATCGGCGGGCAGGCCGTCGAGGACGACGAGGCAGGCCAGCGCGGTCCCGGTGCGCCCTCTACCGCCGCTGCAGGCCACTTCGACGCGCTCGTCGGCCGCGCGGTCGAGAACCTCGAGCAGGGCTGCTCGCAGCTCCTCCGCGTCGCGCGGCAGCCAGAAGTCCGGCCACCTCACCCACCGGCTGTCCCAGCTTCCCGGGCTGCCGGGCCGGCGCGCCAGGTAGACGCCGAACCGCGGAAGGGGACCGGCGGGCAGGGGTGCCCGGAGAGCGCGCCCGCGGACGAGCCGGCCGGATGGGAGCGGCAGCACCCCCGGTGCGGCGGCGTGCCACGGCCCGGTCACCTGTTCGAGGCTAGGACCGCCGCTGGGCCCGCTCTCGCCCGGCGGAGCCGATGAGGCAGGGTGCAGGGATGCGGCACACGGTGCATGTCCCGATGCGCTGGTCGGACATGGACGCCTACCAGCACATCAACAACGTGGCCTTCCTGGGCTACTTCGA
>DASPIH010000035.1:0-11674 GCA_035629195.1 Blastococcus sp.
CGGCGTCCTCGGCGGTGTAGAGGGGGGCGACGCTCACGCCGGGGGCCACCGGACGGCGCAGCGCGTCCTCGACCGGCTCGGGCAGGCCCTCGCGGCCCGCCTTGCGCAGCACGCCGGCCACCAGCTCGCGCCACTGGTCGCGGGTGACCGCGTCGAACTCGCCCGCGAGCGCGAGGTCCTCGGGGACCTCGTGCTCGGCCGGGACGTCGGCGTCAGGCGCCCCCACCGTCGGACCGCTTGCCTGCTGGTCGGTGGAACTCATCGTCGTGTTCCCGCCTCTCGTCGAAGGCCCGTCGAGCTGAAGTGTCCCCAGGCGCCGGTCGGCGCGTGCGAGCGGGTGGGGTCGAGCCGGCGCGCACGGGCTCGGCGTCGGCCTCCAGCGCCAGCAGAGCCGTCCGGGCGAGCAGCCTGACGCCGACACCGATCGCGCGCTCGTCGACGTCGAAGGTCCCCCGGTGCAGGTCGAGGGGAGCACCGCCACCGTGGGTGCCCAGCCGGGCCAGCGCGATCGGCAGGACGTCGGCGAACCAGCCGAAGTCCTCGCCGCCCATGCTCTGCGGCGAGAGCACCACGTTCTCCTGGCCGACGGTGCCGATCGCGGCCGAGCGCAGCAGGGCCACGGCGCGGGGATCGTTCACCACGGGCGGTACCCCGCGGACGTAGTCGACCCCGACCTGCGCACCGGTGGTGGCCGCGACCCGCTCGACCAGCGAGCGCAGCAGCTCCTCCGCGCCCTTCCACGCCTCGCGGTCGAGCACCCGGACCGTGCCGCGCAGCGTGCCGCGCTGCGGGATCGCGTTGGCGGCCACGCCGGCGTTGACCGCACCCCACACCAGGCTCATGCCGGCCCGCGGGTCGACCTGGCGGGACAGCAGGGAGGGCAGGTCGGTGATCAGCCGGCCGAGGGCGTCGACCAGGTCGACGGTCAGCTGCGGCCGCGCGGTGTGCCCGCCGGGGCCGGTGAGCGTGACGTCCATGCGGTCGCAGGCCGCGGTGATCGGCCCGGTGCGCAGGCCCACCTTCCCGACCGGCACCGACGGGTCGCAGTGCAGGGCGAACGCCCGGGACGCGCCATCCAGCACCCCCGAGGCGACCACCTCGGTCGCGCCGCCGGGCAGCGACTCCTCGGCCGGCTGGAACACCAGCCGCACCCGGCCGGGCAGCCCGTCGAGCTCGGCCAGCGCCAGACCCACGCCCAGCACCACCGTGGTGTGCACGTCGTGGCCGCAGGCGTGGCAGAGGCCCTCGCGCATCGAGGCGTACGGGACGTCCTTGAGGTCGGGCAGCGGCAGCGCGTCGATGTCGGCCCGCAGCACCACGGTCGGCCCCTCGTCCGCCCCGACGTCGCAGACCATGCCGGTGCCGGTGGGCAGCCGCCGTGGCGCGAGCCCGGCCGAGCGCAGGCGCTGCTCGAGGAACGACGTCGTCTCGAACTCGGCGAAGGCGACCTCGGGATGGGCGTGCAGGTGCCGGCGGACGGCGATCAGGTCCTGTCCGTGGACGCCGACCCACTCGTCGACCGCCGACGCCAGCTTCTCGGCGACCGGCGTCATGCGGCGGCTCCGCCCGCGCACTCAGCCGGACCCGGTACGGGGCCGGCGGGCCGGCCGGCCGGGCCGCTGGACGGCAGGCCGTCCCGGAGCTCGGCGAGCAGGCTGTCGACCACCGGCCTCAGGTCGCCGTCGTGCTCGAGCGCCACGGCACGCTGGCGCTGGTAGGAGGCGCCCACCTGGAGGATGCGGAGGACGTCGTCGAGCTCGGCCTCGCAGTCCAGCCGCTTGGCCGTGGGCCGCAGCTCCTCGACCAGCTCGGTGATGGACTCCCGCACCGGACGCACGGCACCGGTGTCGTCGACGACGATCTCGGCGTCCAGGCCGTACCGGACGGCCCGCCACTTGTTCTCGCGCACCACCCACTCCGCCGGGCTCGGCAGGGTGTAGCCGCGGTCGAGCTGGGTGTCGAACTGCTCGACCAGGCACTGGGCGAGCGCGGCGACCGCGCCCACCTCGTCGAGGGTGGGCAGGCCGTCGCAGATGCGCAGCTCGACGGTGCCGAAGTCGGGGTGCGGCCGGATGTCCCACCACACCTCGCGGACGCTCTCGATCGACCCGGTGGAGATCAGCGTCGCCATGTAGGTCTCGAACTCCGACCAGTCGGCCAGGCGGAAGGGCAGCCCCGCGGTGGGCATGCCCTCGAAGACCTTCGTGCGGGCCGACGCGAGGCCGGTGTCGCAACCGACCCAGAACGGGGAGGACGACGACAACGCCAGGAAGTGCGGCACGTACTGGCACAGCGCGTTGACGATCGGGATGACCTTGTCCGGCGAGCGGACGCCGACGTGCACGTGCACGCCGAAGATCTGCATGCGGCGGGCCAGCCACTGCATGCGCTCGACGAGCTGGGCGTACCGCTCCTTGGGCGAGATCTGCTGCGACTGCCAGTCGGTGAACGGGTGGCTGCCCGCGCAGAGCATCCCCAGGCCGCGCTCCTCGGCGGCGGCGGCCACCTCGGCCAGCGTTCCGGCGAGGTCGGCCTTGGCCTCGGCCACGGTGGTGCAGATGCCGGTGATGATCTCGATCGTCGACTGCAGCAGCTCGTGCTTGGCCTTGGGGTGCTCGTCCGCGCCCTCCGGGCGGATGGCCTCCAGGATCTCCACGGCGCCGGACGAGAGCTCGCGGCTGTCCGGGTCGATGAGCTGCAGCTCCCACTCCACGCCGAGGCTGGCTCGCTCCGAGCTACGGAAGGGGATCTCCACCTGGCGAAGTCTAGGGACGATCGGTGCTGCCCACCCGGCGGCGGAGCGGGACCTTTCCCGCTGCAATCCGGCCTCGGTCCCTCCCGGCCGGGCGTCGGGGATCACCGGATCCCCGGCCCTGCACTAGCGTCCCCTCGGTGAGCGAGCTCCCTGGCCCCGACCCGACCACCCTGGCCGCTGAGGCCGCGGAGTCCCTGACCGGCGCTCTCGGGGGCGCGCACGACGTCGCCGTCGTCATGGGGTCGGGATGGGTTCCGGCGGCCGATGCCTTCGGCGCTGCGGCCGGCTCGGTGGAGATCGCCCGGCTGCCCGGCTTCGCCGCTCCCACCGCGCTCGGTCACGGCGGCGAGGTCCGCTCGGTCCGGGTCGGGGACCGGCGGGTGCTGCTGTTCCTCGGCCGCACCCACGTCTACGAGGGCCGCGGCGTCGATGCCGTCGTCCACGGTGTCCGCACCGCGGCCGCCGCCGGCGTGCGGACGGTGATCCTGACCAACGCCGCCGGCGGGCTGGCGCCGGAGCACCGGGTGGGCCAGGCCGTCGTCATCGCCGACCACCTCAACCTCACCGCGCGCTCGCCGCTGGTGGGCGCGCACTTCGTGGACCTGACCGACCTCTACTCCGCCCGGCTGCGCACGCTGGCCCGGGAGCTGGACCCGTCGCTGGCCGAGGGCGTGTACGCGCAGCTGCCCGGGCCGCACTACGAGACGCCGGCCGAGATCCGGATGCTGCGCACCCTGGGCGCAGACCTGGTCGGCATGTCCACGGCGCTCGAGGCGATCGCCGCCCGGGCCGCGGGCCTGGAGGTGTTCGGCCTGTCGATGGTCACCAACGCCGCGGCCGGCATCACCGGGGAGGCCCTCGACCACGCCGAGGTGCTGGCGGCGGGCAAGGCGGCCGCCGGGCGCCTCGGCCAGTTCCTCGTCGAGTTCATCGGGCGGCTGCCGCTCGAAAGGAAGGGGTCGTCGTGAGCCTGGTCCTCCTGACGGGTGCCGCCGGACGGATCGGCACGGTCCTGCGCGGCGGCCTGCCCGAGCGCGGCTGGTCGATCCGCAGCCTGGACGTCGTCCCCGTGCCCGACGGACGCCCGGGCGAGGAGCACCTGGTCGCCGACGTCACCGACCTGGCCGCGATGGCCGACGCGATGCAGGGCGCCGACGCGGTGGTCCACCTGGCCGGTCTCGTCGGCGAGTCCACCTGGCCCGCGATCCGGCACGCGAACATCGACGGCACCTACACCGTGCTGGAGGCGGCGCGGCGGGCCGGCGTGCAGCGGGTGGTCCTCGCCAGCAGCAACCACGCCAGCGGGTTCACCGAGCGCCCGGCCGAGGGGCTGCTCCGCGAGCAGGACGCCCTGCCGCGCCCGGACACGTACTACGGCGTGGCCAAGGTGACGATGGAGGCCCTGGGTGCGCTGTACGCCGACCGGTACGGCATGGACGTGGTCTGCCTGCGCATCGGCAGCGCCTTTCCCGAGCCGACGTCGGTCCGCGTGCTGTCCACCTGGCTCTCCCCCGCGGACACCGTCTCCCTGTTCCACGCCGCGCTCAGCGCCCCGTCCCCCGGCTACGTCGTCGCGTGGGGCGTGTCGGCCAACACCCGCAACTGGTGGGACCTCTCCGCGGCCCGCGCGCTGGGGTACGAGCCGCAGGACGACGCCGAGGTCTACGCGGAGGCGCTGATCGAGGCCGAGGGCGAGCCCGATCCCACCGATCCGGTGCACGCGCGCGTGGGCGGCCAGTTCACGCTGCCGCAGTTCGACGCCGAGAACTTCGAGCACCCGTGACAGCGGGCGTGCTCGCCACCGCCCGGGCATGGGCCGACGGCGACCCGCACGACGGCGACCGGGCCGAGATCGAGGCGCTGATCGAGGCCGGCGACACGGCCGAGCTGGAGCGCCGGTTCGCCGGTCCGCTGACGTTCGGCACCGCGGGGCTGCGCGGGCCGCTGCGCGCGGGACCCGCCGGCATGAACGCAGCCGTGGTCACCCGGGCCGCGGCGGGGCTCGGCGCCTGGCTGAGCGGCGCCGGGCACGCGGGCGGGGGCGTCGTGATCGGCTACGACGCCCGCCGCCGGTCCGACGAGTTCGCCCGCATCTCCGCCGAGGTGCTGAGCGCGGCCGGCTTCGCCGTCCAGGTGATGCCCCGGCCGCTGCCCACGCCGGTGCTGGCCTTCGCCGTCCGCCACCTGGGGTGCGTGGCGGGGGTCATGGTGACCGCGAGCCACAACCCGCCCGACGACAACGGCTACAAGGTCTACCTCGGCGACGGGGCGCAGCTCGTCCCGCCGGCCGACCGGGAGATCGAGGCCGCGATCGGCGCGACGGGTCCGGCCCGCGACGTGCCGCGGTCCGACGACTGGACGACCCTCGGCGACGACATCGAGACCGACTACGTCGAGGCCGTCGTCCGGGCCGTCGATCCGGAGCGGGTGCCGGCGGCGCACCGCTGCGCGCTGACGGTGGCCTACACCGCGATGCACGGCGTGGGTGCGGGCACCACCCGGCTGGTCTTCGCCGCCGCGGGGTTCGGCACACCGGCGAGCGTGCCGGAGCAGGATGCCCCCGACCCGGCGTTCCCGACCGTGCCCTTCCCCAATCCGGAGGAGCCAGGGGCGGTCGACCTGCTGCTGGCCCTGGCCGCCCGGGTGGGCGCCGACGTGGCGATCGCCGAGGACCCGGACGCCGACCGCTGCTCGGTGGGATGCGGAGGTCGCCAGCTGACCGGCGACGAGGTGGGCGCGCTGCTGGCCGACTGGCTGCTGCGCCGCGGGGTGCGCGGCACGTACGCCTCGTCGCTGGTGAGCGGCTCTCTCATGCACGCGATCGCCGAGGCGCACGGCATGGTGTCGGAGGAGACGCCGACCGGGTTCAAGTGGATCATGCGAGCCGGCTCGGAGTCGGCGCCGCTGGTGTACGGGTACGAGGAGGCGCTGGGCTACGCGGTGGCGCCGTCGGTCGTCCGGGACAAGGACGGCATCTCCGCGGCCCTGGCCGTGGCCCTGCTGGCCGCGGAGCTGAAGGCCGACGGGCGCACGCTCACCGACCGGCTGGACGAGCTGGCCCGGGAGCACGGGCTGTTCGTGACCGGGCAGCTGTCGGTGCGGGTCGAGGACCCGGCGGTCATCGCCGGCGCGATGGCCCGGCTGCGGGAGGCTCCCCCGGCCACGCTGCTGGGCCGGCCGGTGGAGTTCGCCGATCTCGCGCTGGAGGACCCCCCGGTCGACGCGGTACGGCTGCTCGGCGACGGCGTCCGGGTGATCGTGCGGCCCAGCGGCACCGAGCCGAAGCTCAAGGCCTACCTGGAGACCGTCGTCCCGGTGCACGAGGACGCCGGCCTGCTCGCCGCCCGCGGGCGGGGCGAGGACGAGCTCGACCAGCTCCGCGCGGAGATGTCGGCGGCCCTGGGGGTGTGAGCGGCGGGCCCGTCAGCCCGCGGAGCTCAGCACGATCACTCCCGCCAGCACACCGACCACGAGCCCGCTGAGCGCCAGGGACGCCATGGGCAGCCCGCCGTCGGGCACGCCGGTGAGGTCGGCGTGCGCCAGCAGCGACCGATGGGTGAGCCGGTACCGGCGGCCGGCGAGCACGCTGACGACGACGGCCTGCACCAGCCCCAGCCCCGCGAGGGCGATCGCCGCCGTGCCGATCGCGGGAGCCGCGAGCCGTCCCGCGCCCACCGCGGCGACGGCCATCGCGAGGGCGGTCCGGCGCCAGGCCAGCTCGGTGCGCTCCGCCTGCAGCCCCGGGTCGAACACCCGGTCACTCATCGCAGGAGGAAGCCGAGCATCAGGAGCACGCCCGCGACGAGGGTGCCGACCGCGATCACCGGGCTGAGCAGCGGCGAGGGCAGGGGCCGCCCGCGCCGCATCGCGCGCTCGGTGGCGGCCCACCCGGTCCACGCCTGGACCGGCCCCAGGATGCCGAGCCCGACCAGCAGCAGCGCGCAGGCGAGGCGCAACCCGGGGGCGATCGGCAGGTCGAGCGCCTCCAGGGCCACGCCGGCGGCGGAGAGCGCCAGCGAGGTCCGGATCCAGGCGAGGAAGGTCCGCTCGTTCGCCAGGCTGAATCGCGGATCGGGTTCGTCGCCGACGCCGTACACCGATCGCGGGAACCGGCCGCGCCCGGCGCTCCGCAGGTCGGTCACCGGGCGTCCGGGGGCAGGTCGCGGACGCACCGGAAGCCGACGTTCCCGCCGGAGCTGTCGGGGGTGTTGCTCGACCGTGCCCCGACCCGGTACCGGTTGCAGTAGGAGTCGTGGCACAGGTACGAGCCGCCGCGCATGACCCGGGCGTCTCCGGTCGGCGGGCCGGCCGGATCCACCCGCGGCCCGTCCACGTGGAAGGTGGTGCTCCACCGGTCGGCGCACCACTCCCAGACGTTCCCCGCGACGTTGTGCAGGCCGAAGCCGTTGGGCGGGAACGCACCGACCGGCGCCGTGCCCGCATATCCGTCGTCGCGCGAGTTCTTCACCGGGAAGTGCCCCTGCCAGATGTTGCAGCGGTGCTCCCCGCCCGGCGTCAGCTCGTCGCCCCAGGGGTACCGGGCCTGGTCGAGCCCGCCGCGCGCCGCGTACTCCCACTCCGCCTCGGTGGGCAGCCGCTTGCCCGCCCACCGGGCGTAGGCGTCCGCGTCGTGCCAGGAGACGTGGACGACGGGGTGGTCGCCGCGCTCGGCGACGTCGCTGCCCGGCCCCTCGGGGCACCGCCAGTACGCCCCCGGCATGCCACCCCACCACGGCGTGGAGTCGACCCGGCGCAACTGCCGGCGCGCCGACGCGGGCAGGAGCCCGGCGAAGACGAACGACCAGCCGAAGCGCTCGGCCTCGGTCACGTGACCGGTGTCGGCGACGAAGCGGGCGAACTCGTCGTTGGAGACCGCGCACGTGTCGACGAGGAAGCCGCGCACGGTCACCTCCCGCACGGGCCCCTCGCCGTCGGCCGGGAATCCCTGGCCGTCCTCGGTACCCATGCGGAAGGTCCCGCCCGGCAGCCGGACCATGCCGTCGTCCGACGACGACCCGGTGGCGATCACGCCCGCGCCCGCCGGCCGGTCGGCGCCCGGCTCGCGCGCCGGACTGCAGCACCCGCTCACGAGCCGTCGGGGACGTGCATCCCCGCCTCCAGCCACGTCGACATCTCGACCGCTTCCTCTCCCTCGGCGCTCCGGCGTTGCGCCCTCCTGTGTCCGGTCACTCCTACGGCAGCCTGGTTGCCGTCGACACCGGGACGTAGCTTCCCCGCTGCGGCCTACTCGAGTTTCCGGGCCGCGATCTCCTCGATCGCCACGATGATCTCCCGGTTGTAGTCCGCGGGCTTCCCCGGCGTGTACCGGACCCAGTCCAGCCCCCGGCGGTAGTGGAACGCGCCCCGGCGCAGGTGCAGATCCCAGTCGACCGGTCCGCCGGCGTCCACGCCGACGCTGATGCCGGTGAAGGGAGACATGCCCAGCAGCTGTGGCACGGACTCGAGGCAGAGGATCTGCCGCTGGCCCAGCGAGGCGGTGATCCGCCAGCGCATCTCCTCGAGCGCCTCGAAGTCCAGGGTGACCGTCGTGTGCCCCGGCTCCAGAGGGCCGGGGGCAGTGGCCCGGACGACGTCGCCGTAGGCGTTGTAGGTGAATCGCAGCTCGCCGTCCTCCACGAAGAGCACGTATCCGCCGCCCTGGTCACCGTGGGCGACGATGACGCCCTCGTCCCCGGGAGTGACGTCGAGCGACGCCTCGATGGTGAGCGACCGGAGCAGCGTGAGCCTGCTGGACCGGAACCGCTCCAGCACCGGCGTGCCCGGGTAGATCGTGACGGGCTCCGACAGGATCGACTCGCTCGACGGCCGGACGCGGAACATCTGCCCGGTGTCGTCGAGGGGGAAGACCGTGTTGGACCAGGCCGCCCGCCGCCACTTCTGCGCCATCTCGGCGACCGTGTCCGGCTGCGCGGACGCGAGGTTCACCGTCTCCGCCGGATCGTTCTCGATGTCGTAGAGCTCCCACCCGTCGTAGGTCAGCGGCTGCCCCGGCAGGCGCGGCGAGATGACCTTGAGGCCGTCCTCGAAGTACCCGCGCTGCCCCATGCACTCGACGTACTGGGACCGGTGCCGGCTGACCTCGTCGGCCCTCCGCAGAAGGTGGTCGAAGGGCACGCCATCGACGTCCTGCACCTGCGTGCCGCGCACCTCGGCGGGACGCTGCACGCCGGAGAGTTCGAGCAGCGTCGGAGCGAGGTCGGTGACGTAGGTGTACTGGGCCCGGACGCCGGTGTCCTCGGGGCTGCGGGGAAGCCCCTGCGGCCAGCTCAGGACGAACGGCACGTGGATGCCCCCGGCGTAGGCCTGGCTCTTGTAGAGGCGGAACGGCGTGTTGGAGACGTGCGCCCAGCCCTTGGGATAGTGCCCGTGCACCTGCGGGCCGCCCATGAGGTCCAGGGGTCGTGGGACGTCGTACACCCAGTCCTCGGGAAGACCGGAACCTGGGCGCCGGGCGAACTGGCTGAAGTAGCTCCGCGTGCCCTCGACCCCGCCCTCGCCGGTGGCGCCGTTGTCGCTGGTGATCACGAAGATCGTGTTGTCGTACTCGCCGATCCGCTTCAGGTGGTCCACCAGGGCCCCCACGCTCTGGTCGATGCCGTCCACCGCGGCGGCGTAGACCTCCATGTGGCGGGCGAACAGCGCCTTGCGGTCCTCGTCCAGGCTGTCCCACGGCAGGACGCCCTGGGTCTCCCGCGGCCCGGAGGCCGACAACTGGGTGTCGTCGGGGAACAGCCCGCTGTCGATCTGACGGCGGAACCTGGCCAGCCGGGCGGCATCCCAGCCGGCGTCGTACATGCCGCGGTACTTCGCGATGTCCTCCGCCTTGGCCTGCACCGGGCCGTGCACGGCGTGGTGGGCGAAGTACAGGAAGAACGGCTTCTCGGGGTCGTTGGCCCGCAGGCCCTTGACCATCTCCAGCGCCTGGTCGGTCAGCACGTCGGTCAGGTAGCGGTCATCGGGCCAGTCGGCCGTGAACACCGGGCTGTTGTCGCGGAGCAGCCGGTGCGGGTGGTACATCGAGGTGAACCCGTCCAGCGAGCCGAAGTAGCGGTCGAAACCCCGCTGCACCGGCCAGGACGACTTGTCCGCGCCGTCGTGCATGTGGGCTTCCTTCGTCAGGTGCCACTTGCCGACCATGAAGGTGGCGTAGCCGCCGGCGCGGAAGGACTCGGCGAGCGTCGGGACGTCGTCCGGGAGCTCCATGTTGTAGCCGGGAAAGCCGGGATCCACGTGCGGCACCGAGGCGAAGCCGGCACGGTGCGGGTTCAGCCCGGTCAGCAGCGCCGCACGCGACGGTGCGCACAGCGGTGTGCTGTGGAAGTTGCTGAGGCGGTATCCGTCGTCGGCGAGCGACTGGATGTGCGGGGTGTCGATCTCGCCGCCGAACGGCGAGATGTCGCTGAACCCCATGTCGTCGACCAGGACGACGACGACGTTCGGCGCGCCCGGCCGGGCTCGCCGGGGGGCCGGCCACCACGGGCGGGACTCGGACCGCATCTCGCTGACGACACCCCCGAAACCCTCGTACCCGCGGGTGGGAAGATCGGTCCGGACGGTGTGATCCACGCTTCTCTCGCTTCCTTGCTCAGGGCGGGGCACATCGGCGCCCCCCAGATTGCCTGGAACCGTCCTGGAGGCACGGCTCCTCTTGCGGGATGGAGCAGAACGACTCACTCTGCGTCGTCGAGGAGGCCGGGCCAGCCGAGGAAGGCGGTCTCGAGCTCGCCGGTGAGGTGGATGTCGAACTGGTAGCCGTCGTCGGTGGCGCGGGCGAGCATGGTGGCCCGCTGCTGGGGGGACAGCCGCTCGAGCAGCTCGTCGGTGTCGTTGTCCTCGTCGGGGAAGTACAGGCAGGTCACCGCCGGGCGGATCATCCGGCCGGTGTTGACCAGCACCGTCAGGTGCGGCGCCCGGCCCGCCGGCGCGCTCGGTTTCACGGTGCGGATCGTGTACACCCCGTCCGGGCCGGTGAACGACCGCGTCCAGCCCTCTGGCTGGGTGGTCTCGATCGACGTCATGCCCACCGGCTCGCCCGCTCCGGTGAGCACCCGCCCGGTGATGGTGAACGGCACGCGGTCGTCGTCGGTCTCCACGGCCGGGCGCGGCGGCATGCCCAGGGTGATGTACGGGCCGAAGATGGTCCGCGGCGTGCGCACCAGGGCCGTGGCGGGGCGGTTGCGGTCGTCTGCGGTGGTGGTCATCTCAGTGCTCCGGTGTCGCGGACATGCCGCCCAGGACGATGTCGAACCGGTAGCCCAGCGTCTTCCCGGGCACGGCGACCTCCCAGTCCAGCGCGCAGATGAGCCGCTCGCGCGCCTTCGGGTCGGGAATGGTGGCCACCACCGGATCGTGCTCCAGCAGCGGATCGCCGGGGAACTGCATCTGCGTGACGAACCGCTGGGACAGGCCGCGGCCGGTGAGGCCGAAGTGGATGTGCTTGGCCCGCCAGGCCTGGGGATGCGGCATCCAGGGATAGGAACCCGGCTCGATGGTGGTGAACGTGTACCAGCCGTCGGCGTCGGTGAGCGTGCGGCCCGCGCCGGTGAAGTTGGGGTCCAGCGGCATGTGGGTCGGATCGTTGTCGTGCACGTACTTGCCCGCGGCGTTGGCCTGCCAGATCTCCACCAGCATGCCGCGCGCGGGACGTCCCCAGCTGTCGGTGACCCGGCCACGCACGACGATCTGCTGGCCGATCGGCACACCGGCGTGCTGGGACAGCAGATCGTTGTCGGTCGGGGCCGGCGTTCCCCACCCGTAGACCGGCGCCGACGCGTCGACCAGCCGGGACGGAACGATGATCAACGGCTTCTTCGGCGTCCAGACCTCCGCGTCCAACGGCGGCCTGGCGAACACCGCCGGAAGATCGGTATGCCACGGCTCGGTGTACACGCGCACTCC
>DASPIH010000036.1:0-16205 GCA_035629195.1 Blastococcus sp.
GCTCGTCGGTCTCCTGCCCGGCGGTGCTGTGCCCCTGCGTGACCCCGCGAGCTCGGTCACGTAGACGCCGCCGCGAGGAGGGCCCGCGCGGCGGGCGCGTCCGCGGTCAGCTCGCGCACCCGGCCGGCGTCGTCGAGCAGGTCCATGCGGGCCAGCCACGCCTCGAACTCCGGCGCCGGCCGCAGGCCCAGCACCTGGCGCACGGTCAGGACGTCGGAGAACGACAGGGACTGGTAGTGCAGCATCACGTCGTCCGAGCCGGGCACCGCGATGACGAACGAGCAGCCGGCCGCCCCGAGCAGGAGCGCCAGGCCGTCGGTGTCGTCGCCGTCGACCTCGGCGTGGTTGGTGTAGCAGACGTCGACCCCCATCGGGAGGCCGAGCAGCTTGCCGCAGGCGTGGTCCTCCAACCCGGCACGGATCACCTGCTTGCCGTCGTAGAGGTACTCCGGCCCGATGAAGCCGACGACGCTGTTGACCAGCAGCGGCTCGAACCGGCGGGCCACCGCGTAGGCACGGCACTCCAGGGTCTGCTGGTCCACCGGTCGCCCGTCCACGCCGCGGTGCGCGTCGGCCGAGAGCGCCGACCCCTGCCCGGTCTCGAAGTAGGTCACGTTGCGCCCGACCGTGCCCCTGCCCAGCTCCAGGGCGCCGGCCCGCGCCTCGGCCAGCAGGTCGAGGGTGACGCCGAAGCCGCGGTTGGCCGCCTGGGTGCCGGCGACCGACTGGAAGACCAGGTCCACCGGAGCCCCCTTCTCCAGCGCCCGCAGGGTCGTGGTCACGTGGGCCAGGACGCAGGACTGGGTCGGGATCTCGTAGCGCCGGATCACCGCGTCGACCAGCTCGAGCAGGGCGACGGTCCGCCCCGGCGAGTCGGTGGCCGGGTTGATCCCGATGACCGCGTCCCCCGACCCGTGCAGCAGCCCGTCGACGATCGACGCCGTCACGCCGAGCGGGTCGTCGGTGGGAGAGTTCGGCTGGAGCCGGGAGGCCAGCCGACCGGGCAGGCCCAGGGTGCTGCGCAGGCCGGTCACCACCCGGGTGCGGCGGCCCACGGCGACGAGGTCGGCGTTGCGCATCAGCTTGGACACCGCCGCCACCATCTCCGGCGTCAGCCCGGGGGCGAGCGCGCTGATCGACGCCTCGTCCCCGCCGGCGGCCCAGGCGAGCAGGCGGTCGCGGAACTCCCCCACCGTCAGCGACGCGACCGGCGCGAAGGCCGCCGCGTCGTGGCTGTCGATGATCAGCCGGGTCACGTCGTCCTCGTCGTAACCGACGACCTGCTCGTCCAGGAACGTGGCCAGCGGCAGGTCGGCGAGCACCAGCTGGGCTGCCACCCGCTGGGCCGCGGACTCCGCGGCGCACCCGGCCAGCACGTCACCGGAGCGGGCGGGCGTCGCCCTGGCGAGCAGGTCCGACAGCGACGGGAACTCGTACGTGTGCCCGCCGACGGTGCTCCGCCGGATCACCGCACGCCCTCGCCGGCTGCGGCGGGCACCAGCGACATGACCCGGCCCTCCCGTGCACCCCCGCGTGGTCGGGGTGCCGCCAGCCTGGGGCCGGTCGGCCGGGCGCACAACGACCGCGACGGAACGGAACGAGCTGTTGACACCGCCGCCTCAGATGCTGCGCCAGCGCCCCTCGGCGGCGTTGCCCTCGGGGTCGGACCGGAAGACGTTGCCCTCGGTCGGCGGCACCTCGTCGTTCGCGATCGCCAGCTTCTGCAGCAGCGGTCCGATGAGCACGTCGTAGACGCCCGGGAGCAGCCGGAAACCCGCGGTGACCAGCGGGTTGAACAGGCCCGCCTGCACCACCCGGCGCGGCCGGTCGAGCGTCGCCAGCACGTGCCGCGCCACCCGCTGCGGCGAGTAGACCGGCGGCGGCGGCCGCCCGGTGCTGCCGACGTAGGAGGCACCCTGGGCGTAGATCGGCGTGTTCACCCCGCCCGGCTGGACGATGGACACGGAGATGCCGGGCTCGTCGCGGACCTCCTGCTGGAGCACCCGCGCCAGCCCGAGCTGACCCCACTTGGCCACGACGTAGCTGCCCATGAGCGGAGCGGCGACGTTGCCCAGCAACGAGTTGATGATGACCAGGTGACCGGCGCGCTGGCGACGGAAGACCGGCAGCACGGAACGGGCGAGGTTCGCGGTGCCGTGCACCGCGGTGTCCACGACCCGCTCGTAGACGTCCGTGGGCACGTCCTCGACCCGGCCGTACGCCATGACCTGGGCGGAGTGGACGACGACGTCGAGCCGGCCGAACTCCGCGACGGCGGAGTCGACGACCGCGCGGACCGCGTCCTCGTCGAGCAGGTCCGCGGGGCAGACGGTGACCGCGGCGGCCCCGGCGTCGCGGACCTCCCGGGCCGCGGCCTCCAGCGACTCCCGCCCCCGGGCGAGCAGCACCACCCGCGCGCCACGGCCGCCCAGCTGCACGGCGGTGGCCCGGCCGATGCCGCTGGACGCGCCGGTGACCAGCGCGGTGATCGGGGTTCCGGCTTGCTCGGGGATCGGCACGGGCTCTCCTCGCCACGGGTGCGGACCGCCGCCGTCGCGACGTCCGTCGTGCGCAACCGACTACCCGCCGGAGCGCGGACCCATGCCGCCCTCGTCCAGCCGGGCCCGCAGCCAGCCCGGCCCGGCGCACGCGGTCCCGTCCGGGAGCCGGGCACGGAGCCCGCGGTCCGCGGTGACCACCAGCAGCTCCCCGCCGCCGGCCAGTTCCCCGGCGACCTCCACGAGCGCGTCGTCACCGCTGCCGGGTGCCCGGACGACCCGGACGCCGCCGGGCTCGGCAGCCTCCCGGGCGGCACCTTCGACGACGGCCACGGTGGCGGTGAGGGTCAGGAGCGCCCCGTCGGGCCCGGACAGGGCCCGCGGCAGGGCGGCCAGCTGGGCGAGCAGCCGGGTGGCCGCCCCCGCGCGGTCGCGCCACCAGCCGTCGGGACGGGAACCGACGACGTTGGCGACGTCGACCAGCAGCACGGTCACGGGCACCTCCACCGGACGAGTGGTCGTCCTCACCTGGTCGTTTCCCCTCCGCGACCCACGGGCATGCCCCGCACCACCGCCCGGGGAACGGCGGCTCCGTCGGACGAGAGGGACACCATGGCCGGGAACGAGCACGCGAGCCACGACCGCGATGCCACCGTGAGCATCCCCGCGGCGGCCGCCACGGGCACCGCCGGCCACGGCGCGGGAGCCTCCATGTCCCGCGGAACCGTCCGCGACGCGGTCGGGGCCCAGCGGGCCCGCTACGGCGGGATGAAGTGGGGCGCGGCCTTCTTCGGCTGGCTGTCGGCCAACGGGCTGGCGGTTCTCCTCCTCGCCCTGCTGTCCGCCGCCGGGGTGGCGCTCGGCCTCTCGCAGGGGCTCGACACCGCCGACGAGGCCGCCGAGCAGGTGACCACCGGGATCGGCCTCGGCGGCGGCATCGCCGTCCTCGTCATCCTCTTCCTCGCCTACCTGGCCGGCGGGTACGTGGCCGGCCGCATGTCCCGCTTCGACGGCTTCCGCCAGGGCCTCGCGGTCTGGCTGATCGGCCTGCTCGTGGTGCTCGCGCTCGCCGCGGCCGGGGCCATCCTCGGCTCGGAGTACAACGTGCTGCAGCAGCTGAACCTGCCGCGCATCCCCGTCGACGAGGGAACGGCCACCACCGCCGGCATCATCACGCTGGCCGCCGTCCTGCTGGCCACGCTCCTGGGCGCCGTCCTGGGCGGCAAGCTCGGCGAGCGGTACCACCGCAAGGTCGACCGCGCAGGCTTCGACGTCTCCTGAGAAGGGACCTCCTGCCCCCCCGCCACTCGCACGCTGGCGGCGGGACCCAGCAGGGGGCCACAGCCTTAGGGTGCGGCGCATGTGCCGCAACATCCGACCGCTGGCCAACTTCGAGCCGCCCGCCGCGGGCGAGGAGATCGAGGCCGCCGCGCTGCAGTACGTCCGGAAGATCAGAGGGACCGCCAAGCCGTCCCGGGCGAACGCCGAGGCGTTCGACCGCGCGGTGGCCGAGGTGACCGCGGCGTCGGCCCGGCTGCTCGAGTCGCTGGTGACCACCGCCGCGCCCAAGGACCGGGAGGTGGAGGCCGCCAAGGCGCGGGCCCGGGCCGCCGTGCGGTACGGCACCTGACCGCGGACGGACTCCAGTTTGGTTGTGCGCGATCGGAATGACCGGGCGCGAGCGCGGGTACAGCCGACCGCATGGCTCCAGCGCGGCAGACCACCCGTACCGCCGACTTCCGGGTGACCGGCAACCACGCCGCCGACCACCCGGCCGGCGAACGGGGCGCCACCCGCTGCCCCGACTGCACCGACGGCCTGGGCGCGCCGCGTGAGCTGAAGCCGGGCTCGTTCCGCGCACGGATGCACGGCAACCCGGGCACCCGGATCGCCTACCGCGTCGTCGTCTTCGCCGCCGGCCTGCTGCTGGTCATGCTGGGTCTGGCGCTCACCGTGCTGCCCGGCCCCCTGACCATCCCGCCGGTCCTGGCCGGCCTCTGGGTGTGGTCGACGGAGTTCGACTGGGCCCGCCGGTTCTTCGCCACCTTCAAGCGGAAGGCGGTCGCCGCCTGGCGCCACGCACGCCAGCACCCGGTCAGCTCCCTGGCCGTGACCGTCGGCGGTCTGGCCGCTGCCGCCGCCGTGTTCTGGGCCGTCGGCCACTTCCACCTCGTCGACAAGGCGACGTCGGCCCTGGGCCTCTGACCGGTCAGCTCGCCCCGCTCCGGCCCACGTCCCGCGGGTCGGGTGTGCGGAACGGCGGATCCGCCGGCGGGGAGGACGGCTCGGCGGGGGATCCGCCGTCGGTCTCCTCGGGCCGGTCCGGTTCCTCACCTGCCAGGCCGAACCCCTCTGCGGGGGGCGGCGCCCCGGCGCCCGCGTCAGCGGCCGGGATGCCCTCGTCGGGAAGACCGAGGTGCGGTTCGAGCGGGCTCGACATCGACATGCCCGGCTTCCTACCCGAACCCTGGGCTACAACTCCTGCATGAGCTCCACCGCCCCGTCCCTGCGCCGCGCCCGGTTCGCCGACCTCACGCCGTTCGAGGTGTACGCGCTCTGCCGGCTGCGGGTCGACGTCTTCGTCGTAGAGCAGGAGTGCCCCTATCCCGAGCTGGACGGACGGGACGTGGAGCCGGCGACCGAGCACCTGTGGGCGGAGGCCGACGGCGCGGTGCTGGCCACCATCCGCGTGCTGGACGACGGCGCGAGCCGCGCGATCGGCCGCGTGGCCACCGCGGTTCCCGCCCGCGGGCGAGGGCTGGCGGGGCGGCTGATCCAGGAGGCGCTGTCGAGCTACGGCGGCGGCCCGCTGACGCTCGGCGCCCAGGCCCACCTGGAGGGCTGGTACGAGCGGTTCGGCTTCCGGCGCAGCGGGCCGGGCTACGTCGAGGACGGCATCCCGCACGTGCCGATGCGCCGCGAGGCGGCATGACCGCCGACGACGCCGGCATGCTGCGCACCGCCGCCGAACGGCTCCTGGCCCTGGCCACCCGGACGACGCCCGGCGACTGGCGGGGAGGCGGTCTGCTGGCCAGCCGGCCCGAGGTGCTCGCGCACGACCCGGACGGCGGCACCGAGCACGTGGCGGAGGCCCGCGCCGGGACCGCGGCCTGGATCGTCGCCCTCTCCCCCGCGGTGGCCGGGCCCCTCGCCGGCTGGCTGTCCGCCGCGGCCGCCGCCGACGAGCCGGATCCGGGCGCGGTGGCACTGGCCCGGGTGCTGCTCGCGCGCCTCCCCCACGCCGGCGGCGAACCAGGCCGCGGCGGGCGCGTGCCCACGGGCCGGCCGGGGTACGCGCCGGACATGAGCGACGACGTGGCCACGGGCGGGTTCTCCGAGCGACTGGGCGCGCGCCCGGAGGCGGCCGACGACGGATCAGCCCGGATCTCCTTCGAGGCGACCGAGGAGCACCTCAACCCGGCCGGAACCCTGCACGGCGGGGTGCTGGCCACCCTGGTGGACACCGCGATGGGCCTGGCGGTCCGCACGACGACCAGCGAGGGCGAGGTCCCCGCGACCAGCCAGCTGACTGTCACCTACCTGCGGCCGGGAAAGCCCGGGCCGCTGCAGGTCACCGCGCGGCTGCGCACCCGCGGTGAGCACCTGACCGTCTGCGAGGCCGATGTGCAGCAGGACGGCAAGGACCTCGTGCACGCCGTGGCGACGTTCGCCCTCCTCGACCGCTGACCGGCCGGCCATGCGGAGTGACCGGCGTCCCGCCGGCGAGGATGATCGGACCATGACCACCGCAACGTGGAACGGGACCGTGATCGCCGAGTCCGACGACATCGTCACCGTCGAGGGCAACGCCTACTTCCCCCGCGAGGCCGTGCGGAGCGACCTCCTCCGGCCGTCGGACAGGCACACCGTGTGCCCGTGGAAGGGAACGGCGTCCTACTTCAGCCTCGAGGTCGACGGTGCCGTCAACGCGGACGCGGCCTGGTACTACCCGGAGCCGAAGGACGCCGCCCGGGAGATCACCGGCCGCGTCGCCTTCTGGAAGGGCGTCGAGGTGCGCTGAGACGTCGAGGTGCGCTGGGCTCTCGGCTCAGCCACCGGGCCGGCTGCCGGCGAGCTCGCGGGCCGTCGCGGCCGCGTCACCCTCGAGCTGGCGGCCGACGGACTCGGTGAACGCGTCCCACGCCTGCTGAGGCGGGACCCCGAGCGCCGTGGCGATCTGGTCCCAGTCGGCGCCGCCGCGCAGCGCGGCGCGGATGCCGACCAGCTGGCTGTCGTGCGCCTTGCGGGAGATCACCTCCCCGAGCGCCAGCAGTTCGAGGGCCTCGTGGACGTCGAGCTGCGTCTGCGCGTCCATCATCGTGGACCAGGAGTCCGCGTCGTCGTCCCGCACGGTGTTGAGGGCGGTGTCGCCGTTGTCGCGGCGGCTGAGGAAGTCCAGCCGGGTGGCAGCCGTCGTCAGCGAGAACTCCGCCTCGAGGGCTTCAGGTGTGATGCTCATGGGAGCAGCTTCCCCGCCGCCGTCGGCGTGGCAAACGCCGGTTGCGGCGATCCCGGACACGCGGAGGGTCCGCACCCCGAGCGGGATGCGGACCCTCCGTGCGCGGCCCCCTGCAGGGTCCCGCCGCGAGCGTGCGAGCGGCGGGGGGCAGGGGGTCCTTTTCAGCTGTCGACGCCGACGGCTTCCTTGGCCACGGCGGCCAGGGCGACCTGGGCGGCGCTGACGACGCTGGCCCGCTTCTTGTGGGTCTCCTCGTAGCGGATGATCACCCGGATGTCGTGCGGCGACTTGAGGCCCTTGACCGCCTTGGCGGCGTCGGTGGTGGTCAGCGAGTCGTAGCCCTTGATGGGCAGCTCGTCGGCGCTGACGTCACCGAGGTCCTCGCGGGCGGCACGGGCGGCCTTGGCGGCGTCCTTGTTGCCCTCGCGCTGGGCGATGCGCTCGGCGCGGCGCAGCGAGGCTGCGCGGCCCACGGTGAAGGTCTCGCGCACGGCCCCGCTGAGGGCGGAGGCGCGGTCGGCCACGGCACCGAAGCGCTCGTTGGTCTCCTCACCGGCGTGCTTCACGGTGTCGACGGCGTTGTTCACCGTGCTGACCCAGAAGCGGACCGGTGCGTTGACGCCACGGGCGACGGCGCCGGCGACCTTCTGGACCGGGGTGGCGACCAGGGCGGCCGGGCCACCGAGGGCCTCCTCGGCGAGCACCACGGTGAGCCACTCGACGGTGGCCTTGTGGGCGCTGATGAGCTTCTCGGCGAGCTTCTGGGTCTTGGTGTCGCCGGCGGCCTCCGCCAGCACCTTCGTGTAGGTGGCGCGGTCGACCAGCTGGTGCTCCAGCTGCAGGTCGCTCAGCAGCGCCTCCTCCAGCGCGGCGGCCTGCTCGAAGGTGGCCTTGAGCACCGCGGAGAGCCGGCCGATCGCCGGGGTGACGACGTCGGGGACGCCGCCGAGCGTGCGCAGCTGCTCGGTGATCTCGAGGGTGCGGGCCGCGGCGTTCTCGGCGTTCTGCGTGAGCTCCCGGCGGACGGCGTCCGTGCGGGCCTGGGAGATACGGGTCCGTGCGACCTGCTCCTCGGTCTGCGTGAGCAGGACGAGGGCGCGCAGCTGATTGATGATCTTGGCGTTGTCGCTCATGATGTGCGGCTCCGAGGATTGGGGAAGAACTGACTGAGTCGTACTGTGCCCCGTAACCACGAACGCTAACTGCTGCAAGCGGATTGCTAGCAGTGAACTCCGTCACTGGCCCCGGGCGCTCACCAGGATTTCGGCTCTCCGAGGCCGCGGAGGAACGCGCGAGGGCGCCGCCTCCGGAGGAGGCGACGCCCTGGAACGCGGTCAGCCGGCGTCGGCGGGCATCCGGGCGGAGAGGACCGGACGGCGCGGCCGGACGGCGAAGCGCAGCACCGGCTGGGTCATGTCGTCGGTGATCTCGTACGCGGGGCGAGGGGCCAACCGCACCGTGCGGGGCGGCAACCCCGAGCGCGGCACGAGCGTGCCGCAGCCGATGCAGAAGCGGCCCCGCTGATCGACGGCTCCGCAGTGCGCACAGTTCATGACGACCTCCTCAGCGCCTCGGACGAGGCGCACGAGCGCACCTTGGCAGTGCCGGCCGGCGATCGGCGGATGCTGTGGTCGGGAGTGACGACCCGTTACCCGACCGCAATGGACCGGGGCGCCGCGGGCCGCGGCGAGCCGGGCCGCGCGCGGATCGGCAGGATCGCCCGGGACCGGAACCCCGTGGGAACGGGGAACGAGGGTTCCGCGCAACGATCGGACGCACCCGTCACACGTGCCCCTCCCGTCGAGGTCCATGGGCGGACCAGTCCGTCCGAACCGGTAGACAGGTGGCATGGGGAGCACCGCCGACATCCGGCCGGATGATGTCGACGCGCCGGCGGCCGCCGTCTCCATCGAGCTCACGTCCACGCCCGTGCTCGGCTACGCGCTGGCGCACAACCGCATCCCCGTCGTCTCCCGGCTGGCCCTGACCAGCGAGCGGACGCTGCGCGGGCTCACCGTGCGGCTGTCCGTGCGCGACGCCGAGGGCCCGATCGCGCATCCCGTCGAGCTGCTCGCCGACGTCGACGCGGGACGCACGACGGTGCTCACCTCCATCGGCCTGGTCATGGACCCGGCCGCGATGCTGCACGTCGAGGAGCAGCGTCCCGGGGTCGTCGACGTCGACGTGGAGCTGGACGGGCTCGTGCTGGGCGAGGCGACCGCCCCCGTGCAGGTGCTCGCCGCCAACCAGTGGCTGGCCACTCCCCTGCCGCTGGCGCTGGAGATGCTCGCCGCGCACGTCCTGCCCCACCACCCGGCGGTCGCCGGGCTGGTCGCCGACGCCGCGGAGCTCCTGGAGCAGCGGACCGGCAGCGGTGCCATGGTCGGTTACGCGGCCACCGCCGAACGGGTGGACGAGGTGGTGCGGGCCCTCGCCGCCGCGGTGCAGCGGCGCGGCATCCGCCACTCCGAGCCCCCGGTGAGCTGGTCCGACCTCGGCCAGCAGGTGCGTTCCCCCGGCGACGTCCTCACCTGGCGGGTGGGCACTCCGCTGGACGTCGTCGTCCTGGTCGCCGCGGCTCTGGAGCGGGCCGGCATCCGGCCGCTGCTGTGGCTGGCCGAGGATGCCTCGGGAGGAGGAGCGCACGCGTTCCTCGGCTACTGGCGCGAGGAGCGCAGCTCGGAGAGCGCCGGCACCACCGACGCCGCCCCGCTGGTGAACCTGGTCGACCTCGGGCTGATCGGCCTGGTCGATCCCACCCTGCTCACCGGCGCCGCCGAGCCCGGCGGCGACCTGCAGTCGTCGGCGTACGAGGGGTGGCTCGCCGGTGACCTCGACCGGCTCCTCGGCGTCACCGACGTCCACCGCGCCCGCCGCGACGGCATCCTCCCGCTGCCGGCTCGCGCCCGGACGCCGGAGGGGCTGCTGCAGGTCGTCGAGTACTCCCCGGCCGAGCACGGTGCGCCGTCGCTCCCGTCCCTGCCGGCGGTCCCGCACCCCGGCACCCGGCCGGAGGCCCCCGCCCGGGTCCAGCAGTGGAAGAACGCGCTGCTCGACCTCAGCCTGCGCAACCGGCTGATCAACTACACCGAGCGCTCGGGGTTGCCGCTGACGCTGCCCGCGGCCGCCCTGCCGATCCTCGACAACTTCGTGCACGACGGAACGCCGATCACGCTCCTCCCCGGTGACCGGCTGGCCGCGGTCCACCGGGAGCGCGGTCTCTCCGCGGCCGCGGAGCTGCCGTCCGAGCAGCTGACCGAGCTGCTGGTCGAGCGGCGGGAGGTGCACGCCGACGTCACCTCCGGCGGCTACCTCCCCCGGCTGCGCAACCTGGCCTACCGGGCGAAGACGGTGCAGGAGGAGTCCGGCGCGAACAACCTGTACCTGGCGCTGGGATCGCTGGTGTGGGAGCTCGACGGCCGGCCGCTGCGCTCGCCGCTGGTCCTGGTGCCGGTCGTCCTCACCCCGGTCGGCCGCACCGGGTCCTACCGGCTCTCGCTGGACGAGTCGGGCTCCAGCACGCCGAACTACTGCCTGCTGGAGAAGCTGCGCCAGGTGCACGGGCTGGTCGTCCCGACGCTGGCGGAGTCGGCGGATCCTCCGCTGGACGTCGGGTCCGCGCTGGAGGCCGTGCGCGTCGGGCTGGTCGGCCACGGCCTGCCGTACCGGGTGGAGGCGACGGCGGACCTCGCGATCCTGCAGTTCGCCAAGTACCGGCTGTGGAAGGACCTGGACGACCACTGGGCCGACTTCGCCCGGAACCCGCTGGTGGCCCACCTGGTGCACGAGCCGACCGAGCCGTTCCTCGATCCGGCCCGGGAGTCCGGCCCGCTCGGAGACCTCGACCAGCTGGCCGCCGAGCTCCCCGTACCGGCCGACGCCTCCCAGCTGCGCGCGATCGCCGAGGCGGGCGCCGGACGCACCTTCGTGCTGGAGGGCCCGCCGGGCACCGGCAAGTCGCAGACCATCACGAACCTGCTCACCCGCGCCGTCGCCGACGGCAAGCGGGTGCTGTTCGTGGCCGAGAAGCGGGCGGCCCTCGACGTGGTGGCCCGGCGGCTGGACGCGGTGGGCATGGGCATGTTCGCCCTCGACCTGCACGACAAGGGCAGCCGCGCCTCGACGGTGCGCGCCCAGATCCGCCTCGCCATGGAGCACGCCGTCGCCGTCGACGAGCAGGGCCTGGCCGCCGACTCCGAGACGCTGCGCTCGGCCCGCCGGCAGCTCGCCCGCTACGCCGACCGGCTGCACGGCGACAACGCCGTCGGGATGTCGCTCTACACCGCCCGCACGGCCGAGCTGTCGTCGGACCCGGAGGGAACGCCGCTGCCGGTGCCGCTGCCGTTCGTCGCCGGCGTCCCGGACGACGTGCTCACCGCGGTCCGCCGCGCACTGGCCCTGCTCCCCGACATCGCCGACCTCACCCGCCCGTCACCGCGGCACCCGTGGGCGTTCGTGGACTCCCCGGACATCGATCTGCCCGCGGCGCGCGAGGCGGCGGCCGAGGTCGACGCCGCGCTGCGCGAGGTCGCCGCCGTGCCCGAGCTGGGCGGGGTGATGCGCCACGCGCGCACGCCCGAGGACCTCGACGCCCTGGTCCACCTGCTGTCCGGCCCGCCGGTGGGCCTCGACGTGCTCGACGAGACCTTCAGCAGCCGCTGGACGACGGCGACCGGCGCGGTGATCGGTGAGATCGCCGCCTTCACCGCCTTCCGCCACCCCGGGCTCGACGTCGCCTCTCCCGAGGCGCTCGCCCTGCCGCTGGCCGACATCTACGTCCGGGCGCAGACGGCGGCCGCGTCGGGCTGGTGGGGCCGCCGCCGGCGGTTGACCGTCGTGCGCGACGAGCTGGCGTCGTACCTGAGGCCGGGGGCGAAGGTGCGGCCGAAGGACGTCCCCGCGCTGGTGCAGAGCCTGTGGCGGGTGCAGACCGCGGTGCAGACCATGGCCGCCCGCGTGCAGTCCGTGCCGGGGCTGTCGGCCCCGCAGGACTGGAACCCGTTCACCGATCCCGGGCTGGTCGAGGGGCAGGTCGGCTGGCTGCGCGGCGCGGGCACCGCCGTCGACGGCAGCTCGGCCTTCCACGTGGCGCTGCGCAAGCTCCTCGTCGCCGGCATGCCGGTCGGCGGGCCCACCGCGTCGGTGGTGGCCCGGCTGCGGAACGCCGTGGCAGAGCTCCTGCGGCTGTGCGGGAGCTCGTCGGCGCAGCTGGCCGACTGGGCCGGTGCGGACGGCTTCGCGCTGCGCTGGTCGATGACCCGGCCCGAGCGGGGGGTCGAGAACTCGGTGCTCATGTCCCTGCGCCGCTGGGTCTCGTTCCTCGACACGCTGGAGCCGCTGCGCTCCGCGGGGCTGCTCGACGCCCGCCGCCTGCTCGTCACCGGGGAGATCGCCGCCGACGACGCCGTCCGCGCGCTGGACCGCGGACTGGCGGCGGCGTCGGTGAGGGAGCGCCTGGCCGCCACCGACCTGGACACCTTCGACGCCGACGCCCACGAGTCGGCGATCGCCCGGTTCACCGCCGCCTCGCGCGCGGTGCGCGAGCACCTGACCGCGGCGCTGCCGGCGTCGGTGCTGGCGTCCCGGCCGTTCGACGCCGCGATGGGCACCGGTCAGGTCGGCGCTCTGCAGCGGGAGCTGGCCAAGCAGCGGCGCGGGCTCGGGGTGCGGCAGCTGCTCGCCCGGTACGGAGAGCTGATCACCGCGGTGATGCCGTGCGTGCTCGTCTCGCCGGACTCGGTGGCCCGCTTCTTCCCGGCGGCGGCCGGCCGGTTCGACCTGGTCGTCTTCGACGAGGCGTCGCAGATCCGGGTGGCCGACGCCGTCGGCGCGCTCGGCCGGGCGAAGGCCGCCGTCGTCGTCGGTGACTCCAGGCAGATGCCTCCGACGTCGTTCCTGGAGCCGTCGACGGCGTCGACCGACGACTCGCTGGAGGTGGAGACCGCCGTCGAGGACGAGGAGTCGATCCTCAGCGAGTGCGTGCAGGCGCGGGTGCCGCGGCACTGGCTGTCGTGGCACTACCGCAGCCAGGACGAGTCGCTCATCGCGTTCTCCAACGCCCAGTACTACGAGAACCGCCTCTCGTCGTTCCCGGCGCCCACGCACGGCCGGGCCTCGGCCGAGCCCGACGGCCGGGGGGTGTCGCTGGTGCGCGTGCCCGGCACCTTCCACCGGTCGGGGGCGGGGCGGTCGCTGCGCACCAATCCCGTCGAGGCCGCGGCGATCGTCGCCGAGATCCGCCGGCGGTTCGACGCGCTGCCGAGGTGGGCGGGCGTAGCGCGCGTGCCCTCGATCGGCGTCGTCACCTTCAACGGCCAGCAGCGGTCCTGCATCGAGGCGCTGCTGCGCGACGCCGACGACGACCGCCTGGCCGCGGCCCTGGACCGCACCGACGGCGAGGGCCTGTTCGTGAAGAACCTGGAGAACGTGCAGGGCGACGAGCGGGACGTCATCTTCTTCTCGACCGGCTTCTCCCCCACGGCGGACGGCACCCTGCCGTTGAACTTCGGCCCGCTGAACCGGGTCGGCGGGGAGCGCCGGCTGAACGTGGCGATCACCCGCGCGCGGCGCCAGGTCGTCGTCTTCTCCTCCTTCGATCCCGAGCAGTTGCGGGCCGAGGAGACGTCGTCGGTGGGCATCAAGCACCTGCGGGCCTACCTCGACATGGCCGAGCGCGGCACCGACGTGCTGCCGCGGTCGGCGCGGTCGGCCGCCGTCGTCGACCGGCACCGCGAGGAGATCGCCGCGGCGCTGCGCGAGCGCGGGCTGGGAGTGCGCACCGACGTGGGTCTGTCGGAGTTCCGGATCGACCTGTCGATCAGTCGGCTCGCCGACCCGGAGACGCCGGTGATGGCTGTGCTGCTCGACGGACCGGCGTGGGCGCGCCGGGGCACCGTGGGCGATCGGGACGCGGTGCCGGTGGAGGTGCTGGGCGATCTGCTGCGCTGGCCGGTGGTCGAGCGCGTGTGGCTGCCGACGTGGCTGGCCGATCGCGGCTCGGTCCTCGACCGGCTCGTGGCCGCGGTCGACGCCGCACCGGTGACCTCGCTCCCGGTGCCCTCGCTGCCGGTGACCTCGCTGCCCGTGACCTCGCTGCCGGTGCCGCTGCCGACGGCGGCCGTCGAGTCGTTCAGGGGTGTGGCGGCGCTGCGCTCGTCGGTGACGTCGATAGCGGTTCCGGCGGCGGCCCGCCCGGCGCCGAAGGCCGGCGCGGCGAGGAGGCCGGCCGGCCCGCCGGCACTGGAGGGCGAGACACCGTTCGTGCCGTGGATCCCGCGGACCGCCGGGGAGAAGGCGGTGCTCGACGAGCTGCCGGCCTCGAAGGCGGCCCGTGCCGTGCGCCGGGTGCTGCAGGCGGGCATCAAGGCCGAGGGACCCGTGCACGTCGACCGGCTGGCCAAGCTCACCGTCGGGGCGTTCGGGCTCTCCCGGGCCACCGAGGCGCGCAAGCAGACGCTGCTGTCGCTGCTGCCCCCGTCGGCGGTCGACGGGGACTACCTGTGGCCCCCGGGCACCGACCGCGCCGGCTGGACCGGATTCCGCCGGCAGGTGGCGAGCACCGACCGGCCGATCGAGCACGTGGCGCCGGAGGAGATCGCCAACGCGATGGGAGCGCTGTGCCGCGCCGCGGCGGGGATGCGGCGCGACGAGCTGCTTCCGGCGACCGCGGCGGTGTTCGGCCACAAGCGGCGGGCCGCGTCGGCGATCCCGGTGCTGGAGAAGGCGCTGGTCCTCGCGCTCTCCTCCGGCCGGCTGACCGAGCAGGGCAGCGGGCTCCTCACCGCCTGACGCCTCGGCGCTTCAGTTCCGCCGGGGTTCGGCCGAGAGAGACAGGGACGGAGTCGTCCAGAACCGGGGGGAACAGCAGTGCGCATCGTGTGCCGGGCACCATCGCCCGCCACGGAGAGCCAGATCCTCGCCGGTGTCCAGCAGGTGCTGGACCGGCGCGGATCCATGGCCCGTGCTCCGGTGGGCATCGCGGTGAGCGACGGCGTCGCTCTCGGCATCGCGGGCATGTTCGCCGGCCGCACCGGGTCGGGGCAGCTCCTCGAGCGCTTCTCCCAGGGCGGCGACGTCGACAGCACCGAACTGCTGGAGGCGGTGGCCTTCGAGCAGGGCTACGCCTCGGCCGAGGGGCACGCCGCGCTCTACTGCCTCGCCGGCTGGGTGCGCGCCCACCTGCACAGGCACGGGGCGAGGCGGTAGCTCAGGTCCGCGCGACGCCGAGCAGCGTGACGTCGTCGGTGCGCGGCGGGTCCAGCGCGGCGAGGACGCCGTCGAGCAGCGCCTCGGAACCGGCAGGCCCGGCGGCGACGGCGTCGCGCACCGCCGCCAGCCCGGCCTCGAGCCCGGCACCGGAGCGCTCGACGAGGCCGTCGCTGAACAGCAGCAGCCGGCCGTTCCCGCCGAGGTGGACGACGGTCTCGGCGTAGTCGGCGGTGTCCACCAGCCCGAGCGCGGGACCCCGGCCCTCCTGCAGGTAGGACGCACCGGCCGCGGTGGCGTGCAGCACCGGGAGGTGACCGGCGCTGGCGACGACGACGTCGCCGGTGGCCGGATCCAGCTCCGCGACGACCGCCGTCGCCAGTTCGCCGGGCAGCAGCGCCCGGATGAGCTCGTTGAGGCCGTCGAGGGCCGCGCCGGGGCCGTGGGCGCGCAGCAGGTGGGCGCGCAGCGCGTGGCGGAGCTGAGCGGTGATCGCGGCCGCGGCCAGGCCGTGACCGGCGACGTCGCCGAGCACGATGGACACCCGCCCGCCGGGCAGCGGCACGATGTCGTACCAGTCGCCCCCGACCACGTCCTCCTCGCTCGGCAGGTACCGGGCGGCCAGCTCCACGCCGGGCACCGTGGGCAGCTGCTCCAGCAGCAGGGTCCGCTGCAGGGTGGTGGCCAGGCGGCTGTCCTCCTGGGCGCGGTTGGCGAGGGTCTCGGTGACCAGTCCGGCCAGTTCGCGGGCGGCGGCCACCTCGTGCTCGCGCCAGGGCTGCGCGGTTCCCCGGACCGTCTCGCGCCAGGCGTCGAACGACCGCCGGGGGCTCAGCCGGAGGCCGGTGCCGGTCTGCGCCGCCTTGGACGTGTAGGGGTTGCCGCCCCAGGTGATCTCGCGGACGGTCTCCGGCCGGAACCAGGCCAGGAAGTCGCCGGGTCCACCGGCGACCTCGGCGGCGAGCACCCCAGTGGCCGTGCCGGCGAGGTCGGCGGCCGCGGGCACCGCGCGCCCGACCGCGTCGGTCACGGGCGTCCCGGCC
>DASPIH010000037.1:0-2556 GCA_035629195.1 Blastococcus sp.
CTCGACGGGGTCCCAGCCGGGAACGGCCTGCTCGGCGACGTTCGTGTAGGTGTCGATCTCGTCGAGGACCTCGTGGGCGCCCTCGGAGAACAGGGTGGCGTTGCTGTCGTCGGGCGAGCCGTTGAGGAACGCGATGTTCGCGGTGACGTCGCCGAGGCAGTCGGCCAGACCCTGGCCCTGCAGCCGGCCGACCTGCGCGTTGTCGAAGGAGACGTAGTACTCGGCGGAGCCGCCCAGGGTCAGCCGGTCGTAGTCGATGGTCGCGACACCCTGCTCGGCGGCGCGCTCCTGGATCTGGGCGCCGGAGGCGTTGTCGAGGTTGACGATGGCGAGGACGGTCACGCCCGAGGTGATCATCTGGTCGGCGATCGTGGCCATCCGCTGCGCGTCGCCCTGGGCGTTGTCGATCTCGTACTCGATGCCGGCCTCGTCGAAGGCGGCCTCCAGCAGCGGCCGGTCGAAGGACTCCCAGCGGGGCGAGGACTCGGTGTCGGGGAGGATGACGCCGATCTTGCCGGCCGCCTCCCCGCCGCCTCCCCCTCCGCCCCCGGTGCTCCCACCGTCGTCGCTGCCGCAGGCGGCCAGGCCGAAGACCAGCGAGGCCGAGAGAGCCGTCATCAGGGTGCGCCGTCGCGCCATGACTTGTCCTGCCATTTCGTTGGGGTTACAGAGAAATTCCGGCACATATTGCGCGCCACCCTGGTGTGGCCGCAAGCACACTCCTTCCCCGTTGCCGGACCGTGACCGCGGTTCCCCTCGAACGGGGGGAACGCGACGCTTGGCTGCGGGGTTACCGGCGGGTAACTTGGAGTCCCCGGGCCCGCCGGCCCGGAACGACACCTGCGGAGGTCCTGTGTCTTCACCAGAGCGACGGCCGCGCTCCCTGCGCGAGGTCGTCTTCGTCGACGGCGTGCGCACTCCCTTCGGCAAGGCCGGCCCGAAGGGGGTCTACGCCGAGACGCGCGCCGACGACCTCGTCGTGCGCTGCATCCGCGAGCTGCTCCGCCGGAACCCGGCGCTGCCGGCCGAGCGGATCGACGAGGTGGCCATCGCGGCGACCACGCAGACCGGCGACCAGGGTCTGACCCTGGGCCGCACCGCCGCGCTGCTCGCGGGGCTGCCGAAGACCGTTCCCGGCTACTCGATCGACCGCATGTGCGCCGGTGCGATGACCGCGGTGACGACCACCGCCTCCGGCATCGCCTTCGGCGCCTACGACGTCGCCATCGCCGGCGGCGTCGAGCACATGGGCAGGCATCCCATGGGCGAGGGCGTCGACCCGAACCCGCGGATCGTCAGCGAGAAGCTCGTCGACCCGTCGGCGCTGGTCATGGGCTCCACCGCGGAGAACCTGCACGACCGGTTCCCGCACCTGACCAGGGAGCGCGCCGACGCGTTCGCGCTGGCCAGCCAGCAGCGGTACGCCAAGGCCGTCGCCAACGGGCAGATCGGCCCGGAGCTGGTGACCATGGCGACCCGCTCGACGGAGAACGGCTGGGGCGTGGCCACCGTCGACGAGCCACCGCGGCCGCAGACCACCCTGGACGGGCTGGCCTCGCTGAAGACGCCGTTCCGCCCGCACGGGCACGTGACGGCCGGCAACGCGGCCGGGCTCAACGACGGCGCGACCACCTGCCTGCTGGCCGCCGAGGAGGTCGCCGAGGAGCTCGGGCTGGCCGTCGGCATGCGGCTGGTGGGCTACGGCTTCGCCGGCGTCGAGCCCGAGGTGATGGGCATCGGCCCGGTGCCCTCGACCGAGAAGGCGCTGGCCCGGACCGGGCTCTCCATCGAGGACATCGGCCTGTTCGAGCTCAACGAGGCCTTCGCCATCCAGGTGCTGGCCTTCCTCGACCACTTCGGCATCGCCGACGACGACGACCGCGTCAACCCGTGGGGCGGCGCCATCGCCGTCGGCCACCCGCTGGCCTCCTCGGGCGTACGCCTGATGACCCAGCTGTCCCGCCAGTTCGCCGAGCGCCCCGGCGTCCGGTACGGCCTGACCGCCATGTGCGTCGGCCTGGGCATGGGCGCCACCGTGATCTGGGAGAACCCGAACTGGTCGGGCGACGCCGCCGAGGAGGCAGCCAAGTGACCACCGCAGTCCTCGAGAACGAGGTCGTCACCTCCGCCAAGGTGCGCTTCCTCCAGCACCCCGGTCTGGCCGGGGAGATCGCACTGATCACCCTGGACAACGGGCACGACCACACCCGGCCGTCGACCTTCGGCCCGGGCGGCCTGGCCTCGCTGGACGCCGCCCTGGACGAGATCGCGGCGCACACGCCGGCGCCGGCCGCCATCGCCGTCACCGGCAAGCCGTTCGTCTTCGCCGTGGGCGCCGACCTCTCCGGCGTCCCGTCCATCGCCGACGCGGCGACGGCGCGGACGATCGCGGAGACCGGCCACCGGGTGTTCCGGCGGCTCAAGGACTCGTCGGTCCCGACCTTCGCGTTCGTCAACGGCGTCGCCCTGGGCGGCGGGCTGGAGCTGGCGCTGCACTGCCACTACCGCACGATCAGCGGCACCGCCGCCGTCGCCTTCCCCGAGGCCTTCCTCGGG
>DASPIH010000038.1:0-8178 GCA_035629195.1 Blastococcus sp.
AGGTCGCCCGGCTCGACCGGGAGCCACGCCCCGCCCTGCCCCTCGGGCCGGACGGCGAGCCCGGACGCGTCGGACGCCTCCACCGTCGCGGTCACCGTGACCCCCCGGGACACCAGGGTGACGTCGGCCGACGTGCCCACCTCGGGTCGAAGCACGTCGATCTCGCTCATCGGGAACCTCACCTGCGCATCTCTCGCGACCGGATCCGGACGCCCGTGGTCGGACCCTTCCTCCCCCGTCGGCAGGTGCGCCGGCTGCGCGCACCACCTCCCGGCCCCGGTGCACCCGGACGGGTGACAGGAGGCGGTTCCCCGTCCGTGGCGCGTTCCCGGCTCACGGGACGAACCGGCGGGCGGCCTCCTCGAGCCGGTCGGCCGCGTGGAGGTCCGGGTCGGCGTCGTGCAGGTCCTCGACGTCGCGGAGGAAGCCGGCCGCGACGTCCTCGCCGGGGATGACAGGGGACGCGTGCGCGGCGGCGGACTGCATGGTGGCTCCTGGCTCGGGCGTACGCGCCGGATCGATGCGGCTCTCCCACCGTGCGGCGGCAGGCGCACGACCGCCCCGAGGCAGCCGCAGGAAGAGCGCACGACCCGTCGGAGAGCTGCTGTCGGCCCGCCCGCCCGGGCGCTCCCGCCCCCCGGACGGGTGAACCGGACCGCCCTGCCGCGGCCGCCTCCTCCAGCTGCTCGCCGCCCTGGTCGATGCAGCTCTCGATTCCGACGGAGGAGAAGGCGTGAGGGGCTGGCTGCTGGCGTACGGCGTGATCTACGTCGCAATCGAGATGGTCGGCCAGTCGCTGACCTCCGTCGGCTGGCCGCGGATCACCGCGCTGGACGTGGCAACGGCCGTGGTCGACGCCTTCCTCACCGTCGCCGTCGCGCTGGCCGTGCTCCTCGCCCTGCACCTGGCCGCCCGGCGATGGGGGCAGCTGCCGGCAGCGGAGGCCGGGACCGGCGAGCCGGCGGAGCCAATACGGGCTGCTCCTCTCGGCGTGCGGTCCTGGCGCGCCGAGCCGAGCGCGCTGCCCAGCGCCGCCCAACCCCCGCCCCGGCCGGTCCGCGGAACCTATGCGGTGGGCGCCTACGGGTCCGAGCGCCGCAGCGGCCGGGTGGCACCGGCCTTTCCGGAGGAGCCGGGCGCCCTGCTGTGACGCCGCCGTCGGCGGCCGGAGAACGAGCCCGAGGTCACAGTTCGTGCCGCGCCGTATTCCCTTCCGTAGATCTTTGGCTAGGGTTGGGACGTCGGGAAGGCCCTGCGCTATGGCAGGACCCCGACGTACCACCTCAGCTAGGAGCGAGCAATGCCCGAAGGAACTGTCAAGTGGTTCAACGCGGAGAAGGGGTTCGGCTTCGCCACCCCTGATGGCGGCGGACCGGATGTGTTCGTCCACTACTCGGCCATCCAGACCAGCGGGTACCGCTCGCTCGACGAAGGCCAGCGGATCTCGTTCGACATCGAGCAGGGCCAGAAGGGCCCGCAGGCTGCGAACGTGAACCCGCTCTGATCCCCTGATCAGCACAGCGCCCCCGCCCGGTCCGCCGGGCGGGGGCGCTGTCGTTCCGGGGCCGGATCGTCGTCCCCGCGGCTAGGGGGTGCGGGGCACGTAGCCGCCGATGAGCGCCTGCATGAGCAGCGCGCCGGCATCGTGGCCGACCGCGTGCGCCGCATCGGCCAGCGCGCGCCAGCGCTGCCGCTCGACCTCGGTCGGCGCGTTGTCCGCGCGGACGGCGAGCTGCTGGAGGAGCCGCTCCCACTCTCCCTGCGGCGTGGGCCACAGCCCCGCCAACCGCCGGGCCTCCGAGGAGATCGCCGTGATGCGGACGATGTCACCGGCGTGGTTGGTCAGCGGCTCGATGTAGCCCGCCGACGCGAGCGCCTTCGCCGCGGCGATGACGTCGGCCTTCGGCAGCCCGCTGCCCGGTACGACGGAGCCGAGCAGGTAGGGCGCGCCTCCGTGCTTCGGCTCGTCGACCAGCCGGGCGATCGCCCGCAGCACCGGCAGGTCACGGGTGAACCAGACGTCGGGCAGAGCACTGCCGGGCGCGGTCGGATCGGGGGAGGTCACTCCCCCAGTCTCCTCCCGCCCGCGAACGCGACGGCGCCCCGCCCCGGGGTCACGGGGGCGGGGCACCGCGGTCCTCGGACGAGGAACGGGGCCCTCGTTCAGCCGCGCGCTCCGGTCAGCTCCGGCCGGACGGCCAGGAGGACGCCGAGCGCCGCGTAACCGACGAGCAGGTGACCGGCCCCGACGTAGGACGCCGCGCCGGGCAGCAGGGCCGACACCGGGATGACCACCGGGGCCCAGCTCTCCGCACCGAGCGGCCAGACCCGCGCCAGCCCCTTCCAGCGTCCGGCGATCGCGATCCGGACACCGATGGCGGCCATGCCGAGCATCGACAGCGGCCAGAAGGCGTCCAGCGCCATGAACCACGCCTCGTCGCTGTACTCGGGGAAGAACGAGTAGGCGAGCGTCGACGTGATCGCCAGGCCGAGCAGGACGTGCTCGACGTGGAGGAAGAACCGGGCGAGACGTCCGGTGCCGGTGGCCCCGGTGCGCAGCTGCACCGTGACGAGGGCGACGAGGCCCAGCTGGAACGCCAGGGACGACAAACCTTCCGCCGTCGACTGCCAGCCGGTCTCGGCGTCGACGCCGAACAGCAGCAGGCCGGTTGCCCAGAGCGCGGACCCGGCGGCGACCAGGCGGCCGGCCGTGCGGACCGAGCGGGCGGACGGAGCCGGCCGGGAGCTGGTCGATGCCGGCGCGGCGAGGGCGTCGGTGCGAGCCGGTGCGGGTGTCGTGCTGATGGTCATCTCGTGCTCCCTGGTCGTGGTCGCGGCGCCCTGCGCACCGGCTGGGGGGAACACTCCGGGGAACACGTCCCGGGCACCCAGGGCCGGGCGCCCTCTTTCCGGTCCCGTGGGATGTCCCGGGAAACTCGGGACACCTGCCTCGTGGCGCACGGGACGCCGCGTCGGCGAAGATCCCCCGCGTGCGGACGGAAGCCCCGGTGGCCGAGCGCGACCATGCCGCGCCGACGCCCGCTCCCGCGGCCCGGGACCAGCACCTGCCCGGAGGCCGGGCCGTCCGTCTCGCGGCGTGGACGGTCGTCACCGTCACCGTGCTCGCCGCGGTCGGCGCCGCGGTCCTCGACGTGGTCACGCCCGCGGCGGCGCGCACGGCTGCGCACTCGACGCCCGGGTGGATGTTCGGCCTGCCGGGGTTCGGCCTCGCGGTGCCGGCCGCCCTGCTGCTGCACCGCGCGCCGCGCAACGCGGTCTCCTGGGTGGTCGGAGGAACCGGTCTGCTCTGGGCGGTCGACGGGCTGGCGCAGTCGTGGCTGACCTACGCGGTGCAGAGCGATCCGCCACTGCCCGGCGCCTCGCTGTCCTTCTGGCTCGTCCAGCGGTTCGGCGCCTGGCTCCTGCTCAGCGTTCCCCTCCTCCTGCTGCTGTATCCCGACGGGCACTTCCCGACGGGGCGCTGGCGACCGGCCGCTGCGCTGGGTCTGGCCTCGACAGCGCTGCTCCCGACCCTGCTCATGGTCGTCCCCTCGGCGATCGCCGACGCCCGCGCCGGCACGGAGACGCCGCCGATCTACCGTTCGCTCGACCTCGACCCCACCAGCCTGCCGCTGCCCGAAGAGGTCGTGCTGCCGCTGCTGCGGGTGGCCTTCCCGATGGCTCTGCTCGGCATCGTCGTTCCCGTGGCCGTCGTGGTGGCGCGCTTCCGGCGGACCACCGGGGACGACCGCCGGCGGATGCGCTGGCTGCTCTGGGCAGCGGTCGTCGACCTGCTGGTCATGCTGGCCACGCTCGTCGTGCCGGGCGACATCAGCTCGTTCAGCCTGTCCCTGGCCGTCACCCTCACCGGAGCAGCGGTCACCGTCGGCATCCTGCGGCCCCGCGCCGTCGACATCGACCGGCTGCTGGGCGGCACCGTGGTCTACGGCGGTCTGGCCGTCGGCGTCGTCGTCCTCGACCTGGCCGTGCTGGCCGTGGCCGGCGCGCTGCTCGGCGACCGCTTCGGCGAGGAGAACGCCACCCTGCTGACGCTGCTGCTGGTTGCCGGCGTCTACGTGCCGCTGCGGGCTCCGCTGTGGCGCTTCGTCCGCCGGTGGGTCCTGGGCGAGCGCGAGGACCCCTACCGTGTGGTGTCCGGCCTGGCCGAGCGGCTGGAACGCTCCGACGGAGCCGACGAGCAGCTCATGGCCGTCGCCGCCGCGGTCGCCGAGGCGTTCCGGTCGCCGTACGTCGGCGTCGAGGTCGAGTCGGTGGGCGGCACGCTCCTCCTGGCCGAGCACGGCCGTCGTCCGGAAGCGGTGCAGTTCCTGCCGATCGCCTACCGCGGGAACGAGGTCGGTCGGCTGCTGCTGCCCCGGAACGGCGTGCGGGCACACCTGGTCACCCGCGACGAGCGGTTGCTGGCCGACGTCGTGCGGCAGGCCGCCGCGGCGGCCCGCGCCAGCTCGCTGGCCGCCCAGCTGCAGGACAGCCGCGAGGAGCTGGTCGCGGCCCGCGAGGAGGAACGCCGCCGCCTCCGCCGCGACCTGCACGACGGGCTGGGTCCGAGCCTGGGTGCGGTCGTCCTGCGCATCGACACCGCGCGCAACCTCACCTCCGCCGGCCGGGCGGACGATGCCGACCGGGTGCTGCGGCAGGCGCGCGACGAGGTGGCGGCGGCGCTGGCCGACGTCCGCCGGCTGGTGCACGACCTGCGCCCTCCGGCTCTCGACGACCTCGGCCTCACCGGTGCCGTGCGGCAGCAGGCCGACCGGCTGCTGGCGCCGGGAGTGACCACGACCGTCGAAGCGGGGCCGGGCGCCGACGACCTGCCCGCCGCCGTGGAGGTCGCCGCCTACCGCATCGCCTCGGAGGCGCTGGCCAACGCCGCCCGCCACGCCTCCGCCACCCGGGTGGACGTGGCACTGACCAGGGACGACGACGGTTCCCTGGTGGTCACCGTCACCGACGACGGCGTCGGCATCGCACCCGACGCGCCGGCGGGGGTGGGGCTGGTGTCGCTGCGCGAGCGGGCGGCCGAGCTCGGCGGCCGGTGCACGGTCGAGTGCCCCGCGGACGGTGGCACGGTGGTCCGGGCGGTCCTGCCCGCCGACCGAGGAGGAGCGCATGGCTGACCCGTTCGGCACCGCGGAGGACGACGGACCCCTCCGCATCGTGGTCGTCGACGACCACCCGGTCTACCGGGACGGTCTGGCGATGCTGCTCGGCTCGGTGCCCGGGCTCGACGTCGTGGGAACGGCGGCCGACGGTGCGGCGGCGGTGTCCCTCGCCCGGGAGGAGCAGCCCGACGTCGTCGTCATGGACGTGCAGATGCCCGTGCTCGACGGCATCGAGGCCACTCGGCGGATCACCGCCGACTCGCCGTCCGTCGGCGTGGTCGTCCTGACCATGAGCGAGGACGACGGCACGGTCTTCTCCGCGGTGCGCGCGGGCGCCCGCGGCTACCTGCTGAAGGGCGCGGACCAGGAGGAGGTGGTGCGGGCCATCACCACCGTGGCGTCCGGCGGTGCGGTGTTCGGCGCGGCGCTGGCCCGACGGATCGCGGAGTTCTTCAGCGCGGGACCGGCCGGCCCGGAGACGGCGTTCCCGCAGCTGACCGCCCGCGAGCGGGAGGTGCTCGAACTGGTGGCGGCCGGGCGCTCCAACGCCCAGATCGCCGCGGCGCTCTACCTCTCGCCGAAGACGGTCCGGAACAACGTGTCCAACGTGCTGGCCAAGCTGCACGTGACCGACCGCGCGCAGGCGATCGTCCGGGCACGGGAGGCGGGGCTGGGCCGGTGATCGCGGGAATGGTGGTGCCGCCCGGCCCGTTCGGGCAGGCATGACCACCTCTCCGCAGAAGCCGAAGGTCACCAGGACCGACGAGGAGTGGCGCGCACAGCTGTCCCCCGAGGAGTACGCCGTGCTCCGCCAGGCCGGCACCGAGCGGGCCTGGACCGGTGAGTACGTGGACACCAAGACCGTGGGCGTCTACGAGTGCCGCGCCTGCGGCGCCGAGCTGTTCCGCTCCGAGACCAAGTTCGACTCGCACTGCGGCTGGCCCTCGTTCTACGAGGCCTCCGCCGAGGACAACGTGATCCTCCGCGAGGACCTCAGCTACGGGATGATCCGCACCGAGGTGCTGTGCGCTACCTGCCACAGCCACCTGGGGCACCTGTTCGACGACGCGCCCCAGACGCCGACCGGCGACCGCTACTGCATCAACAGCGTCAGCATCCGGCTCAGCCCTTCGTGATCCTCCGGAACCCCGTCGGCCCCGTCCCGGGCCTGCGAGGAGTGGGGAGGACGGGGTCCTCCCTCACGCCAGGTCCCGGACCAGCTCCTGGACCGGCTTGCGGATGCCGCTGTAGAACGGCACCTCCTCGCGCACGTGCCGGCGGGCGCGGCTGGCCCGCAGGTCCCGCATGAGGTCGACGATCCGGTGCATCTCGTCGGCCTCGAAGGCGAGCATCCACTCGTAGTCGCCCAGCGCGAACGCGGCCACGGTGTTGGCCCGCACATCGGGGTACGGCCGGGCCTGCATGCCGTGCTCCTTCAGCATGTCGCGCCGCTCCTCGTCGGGGAGCAGGTACCACTCGTAGGAGCGCACGAACGGATAGACGCAGACGTAGCGGCGCGGTTCCTCGTCGGCGAGGAAGGCCGGGATGTGGCTGCGGTTGAACTCGGCGGGACGGTGCAGCGCCATCTGCGACCACACCGGCTCCAGGTGCCGCCCCAGCGCCGTGCGCCGCAGGAGGGTGTAGGCCTCCTGCAGGGCGTCCGGCGTCGCGGCGTGCCACCAGACCATGACGTCGGCGTCGGCACGGAAGCCGGCGACGTCGTAGGTCCCGCGGACGACCACGTCCTTGCCGGCCAGCTCCTCGACGAGCGCGGCGAGCTCGTCGGCGATCGCGGTGCGGTTCTCGTCGGCCAGCGGCCGGGCCAGCCGGAACACCGACCACATCGTGTAGCGGATGACCTCGTTCAACTCGTTCGCCCGCTTGCCGATGCTGCGCTGGTCCTCGCTCATGCACCGAGTGTCCCGCACCGACGCGACCGGTCGGCGAGGGCCCCGACCGGGCAGGTCAGGGCCCTCCTCCGGACATGGGCGGATGTGCCTGCCGCCGGCCTCAGCCGGCCGTCCCCGACCCGGCACGACCACGGGTGGTGCGCGCTCCGCGCGCGGCCCGGCATTGGCCGCAGGCGGCCATCCAGACGTGGTGGCGCAGGCAGCGGACCGGCGGCGCGGGGGAGACGGTGGACTTCCTGAACGGATGGTGCGCGGTTGTCACGGGGTGTCCAACGCCGGCACGGTCGGCCGGATGCCCCGGACGGTCGTGGCCTGGGCCACGGGGCCGGCAGCGGGAGGAACTCAGGCCGGCGGCCGGCTCAGCCACGCGTCGACGCCGATCCCGACGACGCGCCCGATCAGGATCCGCGGAGCCCGGATGCCCACCGCCGTCCGGTCGAGGGATGCCGTGGCCCGGACGCGGAGCCACCCGTCCGGGCGCAGCTCCGCTGCTCCGGTCAGGGTCAGCGGCGCCGTGGTGCCGCGCACGCACAGGACGCCGGCTCGGGCCACGGGGGCTCAGGTCACGAGGTCTCAGGCCAGGAGGGCGTCGACCGCGTGGTGCGCGTCCCGGATGCAGGCCGGGATGCCCACCCCCCGGAAGGCCGCACCGGCGATCGCCAGGCCCGGCACCTCGCTGACCGCGGTCCGGATCGCGTCCACCCGCGCCGGGTGGCCGACCTGGTACTGCGGCAGCCCGCCTCCCCAGCGGACGACCGCCGTCTCCAGCGGCTCGGGGCGCGACAGGTCCAGCAGGTCGGCGACGTCGGCCACGACTGCCGCGGCCAGGTCGTCGTCGTCGCGCTGGAGCTCCGACTCACCGCGGAACCGGCCCACCGAGGAGCGGACGAGGAGGACGTCGTCGCCCAGGTGCGGCCACTTCGCCGACGACACCGTCACACCCTTCACCAGGCGGCCGGTGACCGGGGGCACCAGCAGCCCCGAGCCGGCGTCGACGTGCTGCGCGGGGAACGCCATCGCCACCACCGCGACCGAGGCGTAGGGGATGCCCCCGAGCGGGTCCACCGCGTCAGGCGCCACCTTCGCCAGCAGCCGGGCCGCCTTCCCCGCCGGCGCGGCCACGAGCACGGCGTCGGCGGCGAGCAGCT
>DASPIH010000039.1:0-10065 GCA_035629195.1 Blastococcus sp.
GGCCGCCCGGCCGGCCGGCGCCGGAGGCGCCGGCAGGGACGACTCCGCCGGAACGGGCCGGCCGAGGCCCTCGAGCACCTCGGCGGCCGGCAGCGCGGCCAGCACCGAGCCGGGCACCGCCAGCTTGCTGCCGCGGATGCCCGAGCCGATGACGACCAGCTCCGCCGCCGCGACGGCGGCGTCGACGAGGACCGGCCAGTCCCCGGGCAGGCCCACCGGCGTGATGCCGCCGTACGCCATGCCGGTCTCGGCCACCGCGACGTCCTGCGGCGCGAACGACGCCTTCCGCGCGCCGAGGTGCCGGCGCACGAGGCCGTTGACGTCGGCGCGCGTGGTCGCCAGCACGAGACAGGCGGCCATCGTGGTCTCCCCCGCCCGCCTGGCCGCGACGACCACGCAGTTGGCCGACGCGTCCGACGGCACGCCGTAGGCCTCGGTGAAGGCCGCCGTGTCGGCGAGGTCGTCGGCGATCTCGGCGACCCACGCAGGCCCGGCGAGAGCCGCCAGCGCCGCGGCCACCGGCGCGCCGAGCAGGTCCGGGCGCTCGGTGGCGGGCATCCAGGCCAGCGAGCCGAGGTCGGGCGCGGGGGTGGGCGGTGAACCGTGCGACATGCCCCCGATCCTGCGGTACGTCGTTCCACCGGTGCCTGCCGGGATCCCCGGCCGGCCCGGCGGATCCGGGGCGTCGCGGGCCGGTGCCGACCTGCTGGGCGCCGCGGGCCCACGCCAGGATGGGCCCATGATCGGTCAACTGCACTCCATCGTGATCGACGCGCCCGACGCCCACGCCCTGGCCGGCTTCTACGCCGACCTGCTCGGGATGGAGATCAGCAAGGGCGGGCCCGGCGACTCCTGGGTCGTCGTCACCGGCGCCGGCTACCGGCTGGCCTTCCAGCAGGCGCCCGACCTCCAGCCGCCCGACTGGCCCGATCCCGAGCGACCGCAGCAGTTCCACCTCGACGTCCGCGTGGCCGACGTCGAGGAGGCCGAGCCGAGGGTGCTCGCGCTGGGCGCCCGCAGGCTGCCCGGCGGCGGCGGCGACTTCCGGGTCTACGCCGACCCGGTCGGCCACCCCTTCTGCCTGGTGTGGGACTCATGAGCGCCGAGCAGCCGTCGGTGGACCTCACGGCGGTCGGCCCGTTCATCGCCGCGTTGCGGTTCGAGGTCGCCGAGGCCGGCGGTTCCCGGGTGACCGGTTCCGTCGATCTCGGGCCGGACCACCACACGCCGTGGGGCGTGGTCCACGGCGGCGTCTACTGCTCGGTCGTGGAGTCCGCAGCCGGCATCGGAGCGAGCCTGGCCGTGCAGGACCGCGGCCAGTTCGCCGTGGGGGTGAACAACAACACCGACTTCCTCCGCAGCGTCACCACCGGGCGGGTGGACGTCGTCGCCGAGCCGGTGCAGCAGGGCCGCACCCAGCAGCTGTGGCAGGTGCTGCTGACCCGGGAGGACGGCGAGCTCGTCGCCCGCGGTCAGGTCCGGCTGCACAACCTGCCGCTGCCCGGCTAGTCCAGAACGGACGGGTCGAGCGTCACCTGGAACAGCGCACGGGGGTCCTGGAGGGTCGCGGGTGGCCGGGCGGCCGACCGCGGCACCACGCGGTCCCAGCGCGCCGGCCGGCGGTGCGGCAGGAGTTCCCGTCCCTGGAACAGGTAGTCCCCGACCACCTCGCCGAGCAGCAGTCCGGCGCCGTGCTCGATGGGCAGCGCCACGGGATTCCCCGGGCGCATCTCGTCGAGGAAGGCCGAGAGCTGCCGCAGGTCCTTGGCCGGGCGGCGGCCGGAGATCTCCTTGGACAGCACCCGCAGCTCCGCGGGGTCCAGCCCGGTGGCGTCGACGTCGATGCCCGACTGCGTGCCCAGGCCGACGACCCCGGCCGCGAGGCACGCGCCCAGTTCGTTGTGCGCCCTCGGCCGCACGACCCAGACCCGCACGCCCTCGGGTGCCGGCGCCGGCGGCACGTCGTCGGGCCCCGGCCAGAGGTAGGGCAGGTCGGCGGGCTCGGGGCCGAACAGCTCGGTGAAGCGCGCGCGGTAGAAGTCCGGATCCTTGGCGATCAGGTTCGAGCGGTGCGAGAGGTGCAACGCCTCGTTGCCGATCCAGGACGGCAGCAACCCGGCGGCCGCCAGCTCGGCCTGGGTGCGGCCGACCACGTCCGGCGCGAACTCGCCGATGAGCGTCTCGGTGCTGTCGGCGAAACCGCGCTCACGCCAGACCCGCACCATCGCCAGCCCGTAGCTCACCAGCGCCGCCGTGCGGCCACGCCACATGGCGACCACGGGATGGCTGGCCCAGCCGTAGTCGGGCAGCTCGAGCGCGCGCAGGATCTGCAGGGTCTCCACCCGCTGCTTGCCCAGCCGGGGAGAGTCCAGCAGCCGCGCGCTCTGCTCGAAGTCGGCCACCGGTACGAAGGTCTGCATCGCAGCGGTTCCTGCCCGTCATGACGCGGCGTGAACCACCTGGACCCGGCCTTCCTGCAGGGGCCCGCTGCGGGCGGGGGGGCGGGACGGTCCTCCGTCAGCCGTCCAGCTCGCGCAGCGCCGCCTCCCACCGGGTCCGCCGAGCGGCGTCGTCCTGGTCCCACCAGGCCGGTCCTCGCTCGCCCAGTCCGGTCTTGGCCAGCTGCACCCGGGCGCGGGCCGCCGCCACCGCGACGTCGTCGCCGGCCCTGCCCGCCGTGCGGACGGCCGACCGGGCGACGCCGAGGTGGTGCAGCAGCCGGGCGCGCGCCTCCTCCGGCAGCGCGGGGTCGGCGGTCCGCCACCGCCGCCCGTCCACCACCACGTACCGGCCGTCGCCGGTGCGCTCGACCTCGCGGGTCATCCGGCCAGGCGGCCGGCCAGTGCCGGCAGCACCTCCCCCAGCGGCGCGTCCACCCGCAGGTCGGCCTTCGCGTCCCCGCGCGTCGGCCCGACGGTGACGATCCCCACCGGGATGCCGAGCTTCGCGGCGCGCAGGACGAAGCGGTAGCCGCTCATGACGGCCAGGGACGACCCGAGGACCAGCAGGCTGCCCGACCTCTCGACCAGCTCGAAGCAGTGCTCGACGCGGTTCCGGGGCACCGTCTCGCCGAAGAAGACGACGTCGGGCTTCAGCGGCCCCGCTCCGCAGGCCAGGCAGTCCACCATCACGAAGCCGTCCAGGACCTCGTCGGGCAGCTCGGCGTCACCGTCGGGGTTGATCTCGTCGACCCTCGGCCCGAAGGAGGGGTTGGCCGCCTGCAGCCGCTCGTCGAGCGCCGCGCGGTCGGCGACGTCGCCACAGCCGAGGCACACGGTCCGGTCGAGCCCGCCGTGCAGCTCGACGACGTCGCGGGCACCGCCGGCCTGGTGCAGCCCGTCGACGTTCTGCGTGATCACGCCGGACAGCAGGCCCGCCGCCTGGAGGCGCGCCACCGCCCGGTGCCCGTCGTTGGGGCGCGCGTCACGCATCTGCCGCCATCCGACGAAGCTGCGCGCCCAGTAGCGGTGCCGGCCACGGGGGTCACGGGTGAAGGTCTGGTAGGTCATCGGTGTGTGCCGGCGCAGGCTGCCGGTGGCACCGCGGTAGTCCGGGATCCCGGAGTCGGTCGACAGCCCCGCGCCGGAGAGGACGAGCACGTCGCCGTCGGCGACCAGGCCGGCCAGGGCGTCGAGCGCGGCATCCGTCCCCGGGGCCGCCAGAGGTGCGAGGGTCACCGGCCCATGGTCCCTGCCCGGCGCCCGGAACGCCCGTGCCGGTCAGACCTCGGCGGCGGCCTCGGACCGGGGGTGGGCGCCGCAGGTGCAGACGGGACCACGGGCCCTGAGCACGAGGGAGACGGCGTGCGAGCGGTCGCGGGCACCCAGCTTGCGCAGGATGGCCTTCACGTGCGACTTCACCGTGTCCTCGGAGATGAACAGGTTCTCGCCGATCTGGCGGTTCGACTGCCCCTTGACCAGCTCCTCGAGCACGTCGTCCTCCCGGCGGGTCAGGGGGACCTCGAGGACGAGCTCGCGCGCCTCCGGTACGCCACCGGTCTCGCCGCGGCGGATCTGCGGATCGACGACGGTGCGCCCGGCGCGCGCGGCGAGGACGGCCCACCCGAGCAGCGTCGGCGAGGTGTTCATCAGGAGGTAGCCGCGCACGCCGGCGGCCAGCGCCTCGTTGACCGCGCCGGGCTCGTCGGAGGTGGCCACGGCGACGACGGCGAGCTGCGGAAAGCGGCGGCGGAGATCACGACAGGCACTGAGCGTGGCGCCACGACCCGAGCCGAGCTCCACCACCACCGCGTCGGGCCGGGCCGACTCGGCGAGGGCCAGTGCGCGCCGCGGCTCGCCGGCGACACCGGCGGACTGGAGACCGGCGGTCTCACCGACCATCCCGGCCAGCCCGCGCCGCAGGACCGGGGCGTCGGCGAGGATCAGGACGCGGACGACCCCGCGGGAGGTACCGGGCACCGGGCTGGACACGCTGGACGCTCGCTTCTGCTGGAGGGACGACCTGACGTGCACTCCATCGACGGGACGAGCCCGCTGCTTGAGCGGGAGGTTCCGGCCGGCCGACGTGGCGAAGCTCACCGGTGCGCCCGGCCGCCGGGGGGTAGTTCACGGAGGTGAATGCACCGCTGTGGGCGTCCCGGTCCGGCTCAGGCGAGCCACTGCTGCTTCTGCACGGCATGGGCAGCTCGCACCGCGACTTCGCCGCCGTCCTCCCCGCTCTGTCCAAGCGCTTCGACGTGCTGAACGTGGACCTGCCGGGCACGGGCCTGTCCCCGCACCTGCCGCAGCGCCCCACCGTGCCCGCGCTGACCGACGCGGTGGAGCGGACGCTGGACGAGGCCGGCCTCGACCGGGTGCACGTGCTCGGCAACTCGCTGGGCGCCCGGCTGGGCCTGGAACTGGCCCGCCGCGGGCGCGCCCGGTCGGTCGTGGCCATTGCACCGTCCGGCCTCAACAACGGGCCGGAACGGGTGTTCCAGGGCATCGGCATGGCATCGGGCCGCGTCGCGATGCGCACCGTGCAGCCGTTGATCGAGCCGATGTCCCGCTCGGCCGCCGGTCGTGCCGCGCTGCTCCTCCCGCTCAAGGCGCGTCCCTGGGCGACCCGCCAGGAGGAGGCCATCGGCGCCCGCGAGGGGTTCGCGGACACCCGCGACTTCTGGCGGATCCTGCTCTGGGGGCTGCTGCTCGACGTTCCGCGCGGCATGGACCAGATCGACTGCCCGGTCACCCTCGTCCAGGGCGCCGCCGACTGGATCGCCTCCGGGCAGACGGTGCGCTACCTGCCGTTGATCCCGGGTTCGCGGTTCCGGCCGCTGCTGGCCGCCGGCCACGCACCCCAGTCCGACCGCCCGGGGACGATCGTCGAGATCGTCGAGACGACCGCCGCTCGCGCGGCGGAGTGGCAGGTCGTGCGGTGACCGGCGCCGGAGCCCCGATCAGCGTCCCAGCCGGTCGCGGTAGCGCGCGGCGCGCTTCGCCGCGGCAGCCCGACGACGCTGGCTGTCGCGCTGGTCGCGCAGACGGGATGCCTCGTCGCGGAGGGCGGTGGCGGTACCCGCCGGGTAGCCGGCCTTGACCACCCGGTTCTCCGTCGTCTCGGGCATGTAGGCCAGGGAGTAGATCAGCCCGAGGAAGACCCCTCCGCCGGCGACCGCCAGCCGCAGGGCCAGCGGCGCGGGCAGGAAGATGACCACCACCGCGATCGGCAGCGCCAGCTGCACCAGCATGCGGGCCACGTGGCGCAGCCCCCACGTACGGGTGGTGGTGTCGTACAGCACCCAGCTCCGGTGACGGGCGGGCAACGCACCGCCGAGCGCGTACCAGACCCACCGGTGCGGAGCCGGCCGGACGACCGGTTCGGTCGGGTTGTGCTCTGCGGCTTCTGTCATGACGGTTCTGCGCTCCTGGTCGACGACGGCTCCACTCCCATGGTGCGCCCCAATGCACTGCACACCAACCATTGGGGCACCAAATGCCGCCCCGTGCGGAGTGGTATCGGCCACTCGCGGTTTTTCGGGGCCCGTACCTCCGGTTCACCCCGCGGAGCCGGCACCGACCTGCTGGAGCGCCTGCTGGGATGCGGCGATCACCCGGGTGAGCGCCTGGTGCATGCTCAGCAGCTCCTCGACCGGCATGCCCAGGCGCTCGACGATGCCGGCCGGGATCGTCTCCGCCTCGGCGCGCAGCGACCTGCCCTTGTCGGTCAGCACGAGAGCGAGGTTGCGCTGGTCACGGGCATCACGTTCCCGGCGCAGGAGACCGGCCGCCTCCAGCCGCTTGAGCAACGGGGACAGGGTGCCGGGGTCCAGCTGCAGCAGCCGCGACAACTCCTTGACCGACAGCGATCCGTGCTGCCACAGCGCCAGCATCACCAGGTACTGCGGATGGGTCAGCCCGAGGGGTTCGAGCACCGGCCGGTACACGGCGACGACGTTGCGCGCGGCCACGGACAGCGCGAAGCACACCTGCCGCTCCAGCGCGAGCAGGTCGTCGCCTTCACCTGGGGACGGGGAGGACTCCGCGGTCGTCACCTGAGAAGCGTAGATCCGCTGACGGTCCGAGCGTCGGCGCACCGAGCAGGCGCCTGTGGCTCCCCCGGGGTCGGCTCGGCGTCGTCCCCCCTACCGCCCGTGCTTCTGGACGAAGGACAGCACGGTGTCGTTGAACGCGATGTAGGACTCCCAGTGCGGGCAGTGCCCCGCCTCGGCGAACACCGCCACCTCGGCGGCGGGCAGGTGCCCGGCGATCTCCCGCAGCCTGCTCGGTGGGAGGTAGAGGTCGGCGTCGCCGGTGAGCAGCAGGACCGGTGGGGCGATCGACTCGATGGCCGGCCACAACAGCTCGTGCTGCGCAGGCTGCAGCCGGCTCGGCTTCGGCAGCTCCGCGTGCTCGATCCACTGCGCCAGCGGCTCGGGCTTGGCGCCCCGGTAGGAGGGCCCGAGCTCCTGGAACGCGTGCGGCAGATCCATGAACCCGGCCGGGATGATCTCCTTGGTGGCCTGGACCCATGCCGGCTCCCGGATGCCGGCGAGGGTGGAGCCCACCGTGCAGCTCAGCAGCCGGTCCGGTACCGCCAGCGCGGCGTCGAACACCGCGAAGCCGCCGGCGGCCAGCCCGACGAGGTGGAACTGCCCGACCCCGAGCTCGTCCAGCAGCGCGACGAGGTCACCGACCACCGTGCCGGGCCGGTCCTCCGGGCCCGCCTCGGACCCGTGGTAGCCCCGCCGCGAATAGGTGAGGACCCGGTGACCCGCCTCGGCGAACGCCGCCTGCTGGTACCCCCAGACGCCGCCGTGCCCGGTGTGCGGATGCAGGAAGACCACGGGGGCGCCGTCCCCACCGGTGTCCCACACCGCCAGCCGCGCGTCGGGGATCTCGACCTGACCCACGCTCCCGGTCATCTCGGGCACCGGGCCCCATGACGTCTGCGCGGGCAGCAGCGCCCCGGTCCTGTCGCTCATCCCATGCTCCGATCGTCACGCGCTGATGCACTGCCGCACGGGTAGCTGCTCCCGAGGGCGCGATCGATTCGCCGGCGACCTCGACCTCCCGGCCGCGTTCGGCCCGTAGTCAAGCACGGACCACCCAGTGACAGAACCTGTCTCCGTCCGCACGCGTGACCGCATCCGGCGGTGGATGCGATCGGCCGGCGGACCGTGCGGCTGCCCTGCACGCCCCGCCGGCCGGCCGGCTCCTACTCGACGGGCTGGAGCGCGTAGAGGGGAGGCGTGTTGTACAGCGTCCCGGAGATCGTGACGGTGTCGTTGAACGCCCAGGGGACGTCCGGGTTGCCGAACACCGCGAACCAGGCGTTCTCGACCAGGAACTCGTTGAGCTGCTGGTAGATCTCGTCCGCCTCGTCCTGGTCGGCGACCGTCCACTCCGCCAGCAGCTCGTTCAGCTCGGGGTCCTCGTTGCGAAGAGGGTTGAAGGCCGCACCCGGCCGCACGTAGTTCGCCACCTGAGCCACCACCGGATTCACCGGCATCTGGTAGACGAACATGGGGAACTCGCCGCCGAGAAGGCGGGAGACGGTCTCCTGCCGCGTCACGGGGGTCATCTCGGCGCGGATGTTCAGCAGACCGAGCTGCTGCACCACGATGGCGGTGTACTCGTCGTTGAAGCCGACGACCTCCGGGAGCACGATGTCGAACCCGTCGGCGTACCCGGCGTCGGCCATCAGCTCCTTCGCGGCCTCGACGTCGTAGTCGTAGTGGTCCAGGAGGTCGTCCTGGTAGCCGGCGGTGGTGGCGCTGGAGATCTGGGGGTTGGCGGTGCCGTAGCCGTTCCAGATGGCCTTCACGATGGCTTCGCGGTCGAAGACCATGTTGATCGCCTGCCGCACCCGCACATCGCCGAGGGCGGGAACCTTCTCCCCGTCTCGATCCAGGAACATCAGCCCGCTCCAGATGTTGGGGAATCTCTCCACGTGCGAGCCCGACGCCTCCGCCTGCTCGATGCTGGCGAGCGAGATCTCGGCGCCGTCGATCTGCCCGGACGCCAGCGCGTTGAGCTGAGCGGTCTCCTCCGGCATGACGAGGAACTCGATCTTGTCGTACGCGTAGTCGTCAGGGTTCCAGTAGTCGGGGTTGCGGTCGTAGACGAACTTGCTCCCGACCACCGTCTCCGCGGTGTTCAACGTGTACGGACCGCTGCCGATCGGCTGGGTGTCCAGGGTCGCGGGATCGTCCAGCGTCGCCGGGCTCACCAGCAGGCCCGACGATCCGCCGAGGTTGGTGGTCAAGCCCGGGTCCGGCGCGGGCAACGTGAGGGTCACGGTCAGGTCGTCGACCACGTCCACCGTGATGCCCTTCAACCTGCTCGAATCGGGTCCGCCCCCGTCACGCATCCCCTCGAGGCTGAACTTGACGGCCTCCGCATCGACAGGCGCTCCGTCGGTGAACGTCATGCCCTCGTGCAGGGTCAGCGTCAGCACCGTCTTGTCCTCGTTGTAGGAGAACTCCTCCGCAGCATTGGGGACGACGACGCCGTCGACCTGCGTCCGCAGCAAGGTGTCGTACACCGGGCGCCACTCGAGGCTCGAGGGCCCGGAGGAGATCTGCTTGCGCCAGTCCCAACCGGGGAGCGTGTTCTCCAGCGCCAGCGTCAGGACCCCGTCCCCCGTGTCGCCGGATCCGGACCCGGAGCCGCCGTCGTCACCGCTGCTGCCCCCGCATGCCGTGAGCACCAACGCCCCGCTCACGAGGAGGCCGATCGCCGCACGCGCACCGCGCGCACGCCTCGAAGCTGTGTACCGCCGAGTTCGGGCCATGTGCCCACCTCCATGAGTCGCAACTAACACCTGTGTTCCTGCTCACACTCAGACGGAGTTAACCATATAGTTGGTTACATGGGAACGGAGTCCCGTCGCCCTGTGGACGACCTCCCCCCGAGCCCGCCGGCCACGCGGCGGTGGTACCTGTCGTTCCGGCGGTGTCGATGCCGTCGTCGGCGAGCCGGATGACGGTGTGAGCCGCGTCGGGGGCGAGCGCGGGGCCGCCCCGCCGCGCGGTCCGGCGCTCAGCCGCCGAGCTCGGCCAGTAGCTGCTGCATCTCGCCGTTGTGCGTGGCCAGCCGTGCCAGTGCCCGGAGATGCCGCCCGCGGCGCCGGTCGTCAGGGCGGCGACGCCCGCGCTGTGCACGGTGCCGTGACCGCCGTCGGCACCGGCGGGGACCGAGCCGCCCACGGCCCATGACCGAGGAGAGCCGCGGTCAGCGACGGCGCACCGCTGCGCCGAGGAGGGCTTGAGAAATATACCCCCGGGGGGTACTGTTACAGCTCGCAGGAAGAGCCTCAGCAGGCGACCCCGGCCGCCTGCGACCTCCTGTTGCGAGGAGCAGTGATGGACCACTCGATGCACACGCAGCGCCCCAGCGGCAGGGCCCTCACCCGGCTGGCGATCTCGGCGACGCTGCACTGCCTCACCGGTTGCGCCATCGGTGAGGTGCTCGGCATGGTGATCGGTACGGCGCTGGGCTGGTCGGACGTGCAGACGATCGCGCTCGCCGTCGGGCTGGCATTCGTGTTCGGCTACGCGTTCACCATCGGCCCGGTGATGCGCTCGGGCCTGTCGCTCCGTGCCGCGATCCCGGTCGCGCTGGC